>NZ_CP178449.1:2770000-3140000 GCF_050368855.1 Azonexus sp. IMCC34842
CCCAGGCCAATATTTTCCCGGGCGACATGCTGTGGAAGAATTTCGGCATCACCCGTTTCGGTCGCGTGGTCTTCTACGATTACGACGAAATCGAATACATGACCGACTGCAATTTCCGCCAGATTCCGCCGGCCCCGGACTTCGAGACCGAAATGTCCGGCGAAGTCTGGTACGCCGTCGGCAAAAACGATGTTTTCCCGGAAGAATTCAGCACCTTCCTACTCGCCTCGCCGACGCTGCGCAAAGTGTTCCACAAGTACCATGCCGACCTGCTCTCCGCCAAATTCTGGCAGGATGCCCAGCAAAAAATCCGGCAGGGCCACGTTGAGGATTTCTTTCCCTATCCGCAGGAACTGCGCTTTTGCAACAGCCCGCCGGATGTGAACTGAACAAAGTGATCAGAAAAATCCGAAATACCGGATAGCATCGCAAAAAAACCAATCTGGAGAAAACAGCATGCCACTGCACATTGCGGTCGCCCGGGAACGAACGTCCGGCGAAAGCCGGGTCGCCCTGGTTCCCGAGACAGCCAAGAAGTTCGCCGCTCTCGGCGCCAACCTGCGCATGGAACAAAGCGCCGGCACCGACAGCCATTTCCTCGACTCGGACTACGCCGACGTCAGCCTGGTCAATGGCATCGTCGAAGCCTACGGCCCGGCCCAACTAATTCTCCGCGTCACGCCGCCCTCGCCGGAAGAGATCGCCGCCTTGCCCGAGGGGTCGGTCCTGATCGGCCTGTTGAAGCCTTTTGAAGACCAGGCCCGCCTCGCCGCCCTCAACGCCCGCAAGATCACCGCCTTTTCGCTCGAACTGCTGCCGCGCATCTCGCGCGCCCAGAGCATGGACGCCCTGTCCAGCCAGGGCGCCTGTGCCGGCTACCAATGCGGCCTGATCGCCGCTGCCCGCTGTACCAAGTTCTTCCCGATGCTCACTACCGCCGCCGGCACCATCCGCCCGGCCCGCGTGCTGGTGATCGGCGCCGGCGTCGCCGGCCTGCAGGCGATCGCCACCTGCAAGCGCCTCGGGGCGATGGTTGAAGCCTATGACGTGCGCGCCGCCGCCAAGGAACAGATCGAATCGCTCGGCGCCAAGTTCGTCGATACCGGCGTCTCGGCCGACGGGGCCGGCGGCTACGCCCGCGACCTGACCGCCGAGGAGAAGGCGCAGCAGACCGAGAAACTCGCCAAGGCCGTCGCCGCTGCCGACGTGGTGATCAGCACCGCCGCGATTCCCGGCCGACGCGCGCCGATCATCATCACCACCGAGATGATCGGCCGGATGAAATACGGCGCCATCATCGTCGACATGGCCGCCGAATCCGGCGGCAACTGCGCCCTGACCCAGCCCGGCGAGCACGTCATCGCCAACGACGTGAACATTCACGGCCCCTTGAACCTGCCGTCCCGCATGCCGACCCACGCCTCCGAGCTGTACGCCAAGAACCTCTACAACTTCCTCTCGCCGTGGATCAAGGACGGCGAACTGGCTTTCGACTGGGAAGACGAAGTCGTTGCCGGCACGCTGTTGTGCAAGGATGGCGTCACCGTTCATCCAACCGTCAAACAAGTTTTTGGAGAAGCCTGATGGACGGCCTGCTCGCCTTATACATCTTCATGCTCGCTGCCTTCACCGGCTACGAGATCATCGCCAAGGTACCGGTCATCCTGCACACGCCGCTGATGTCCGGTTCCAACTTCATCCACGGCGTCGTCGTCGTCGGCGCCATGCTCATGCTCGGCACCGCCGATACCGTCGTGCAACAGGCCATCGGCTTCTTCGCCGTCGCCCTCGGCGCCGCCAATGCCGCCGGCGGTTACGTCGTCACCGAGCGCATGCTCGCCATGTTCAAGAAAAAGGAAGCCTGAGCATGACGCTCCCGATCTACGTCCAAGGCGCCTGGTTTGTCGGCGCACTGCTCTTCATCCTCGGCCTCAAAGGCATGAGTTCCCCGGCCAGTGCCCGGAAAGGCATCGTCTGGGCCGGCTACGGCATGCTCATCGCCATCGCCGGCACCTTCCTCGTGCCCGGCCTGCAGAACCTCGCGCTGATGGCCCTGGCCCTCGGCCTCGGCGCTTCGTCCGCCTGGATTTCCGGCCAGCGGGTCAAGATGACCGACATGCCGCAGATGGTCGCCATCTACAACGGCATGGGTGGCGGTGCAGCGGCGGCGATTGCCGCCATCGAGTTCGCCAAGGGCGACGTCCATAGCCCGGTCGCCACGACGCTGGCCGTGCTCGGCGCGCTGATCGGCTCGGTCTCCTTCACCGGCTCCTGTGTCGCTTACGCCAAGCTGCAGGGCCTGATGAAGAAAGCTTACCGGCTGCCGGCCCAGAACGTCGTCAATGTCGTCCTCGCCCTCAGTGCCCTCGGCCTCGGTGCGGCGATGATCGGGCTGGCTCCGGCCAACCCCGAACTGATCTACGTCTTCTTCGCCGTCGCGCTGGTCCTCGGCCTGATCGTCACGCTGCCGATCGGCGGCGCCGACATGCCGGTCGTGATTTCGCTGTTCAATGCCTTCACCGGCCTGGCCGTCGGTTTCGAGGGCTATGTCCTCGGCAACCCGGCGCTGATCATTGCCGGCATCGTCGTCGGCGCCGCCGGTACGCTGCTCACCCAGCTGATGGCCAAGGCGATGAACCGGCCGATCTCCAACATCCTGTTCACGCCGATGGTGGCGAGTGGCGGTGGCGAAGCGATCGAAGGGACGATGAAGGAACTCTCCGCCCTCGATGCCGCGGCGCTGATGCGTTACGCCGGCAAGGTCATCATCGTGCCCGGCTACGGCATGGCGGTGGCGCATGCCCAGCACAAGGTTTGGGAAATGACCTCGATCCTCGAGGAAGCAGGGGTCGAGGTGAAGTTCGCCATCCACCCGGTGGCCGGGCGCATGCCGGGCCACATGAACGTGCTCTTGGCCGAGGCCGGCGTGCCCTACGACAAGATCTTCGATCTCGAGGAAATCAACGGCGAGTTCGGCCAGGCCGACGTCGCGCTGATCATCGGCGCCAACGACGTGGTCAATCCGAGCGCCCGCACCGACAAGGCCAGCCCGATCTATGGCATGCCGATCCTTAACGCCGATCAGGCGCACAACGTCATCGTGATCAAGCGCGGCAAGGGTACGGGTTATTCCGGGGTTGAGAATGCCCTGTTCTACACCGACAATTGCCGCATGCTCTACGGCGACGCCCAACCGATGGCCGGCGAGATCATCCAGCATTTGAAGACGATGGGGTAAGGCGGCACACAGCAGGCCGAAAGCAGCAATATCCGTGTCACGGTGGGCATCCCCCACCGTACAATGCCGGATTAAGACGTTTCAGGGACCCCGCCATGCAAAGAATAGATGACCTGCTGATCTGGCTATCGGTCGCCACCGGCCTCGGGCTGTGGCTCTGGTTCCTGATCGCCGGCCCGGTTTCGGGGCATTTTTTCCTGCTCGTCGCGGCCCTGTCGGCCCTTGCCATCATCCTTTCCTTCGGCCAGCGAAAGCACTGGAAAAGCCGCCAGGAGGCTTATATCGTCGAACTGAAAAATGTCATGTCCGAATACCACGTCCTCTCCAACGAGGCGATGGCCCATGCGGAACTGCAATTCACCTCGCTCGAGAAGGACACGCTGGAAGCGCAGGAAATTATCCGCACGTCAGTCAACAAGCTTTCCGGCAGCTTGACCGGCCTCGAGTCCCAGTCTTCCGATCAACGCCAGATCCTGCGGTCGCTGATCGATGAAATGCTGCAAATGACCGGCTCGGACGACAGCCATATCCAGGAACAAGCCGGCCTGCAGCGCTTTTTCGACGAAACCAACGCGCTGATTGGCGAGTTCGTCAGCAAGATGAGCCAGTTGCGAGCGACCAGTCAGGGCGTCGCCCACAGTTTCGAGCTGATGCAGAATCAGGTCGGCCAGATCAACACGACGCTCAACGATGTCGCCGGCATCACCAAGCAAACCGATCTGCTGGCGCTCAACGCCGCGATCGAGGCCGCACGGGCCGGTGAAGCCGGCCGCGGTTTCGCCGTCGTCGCCGACGAAGTGCGCAACCTGGCGGCCCGCACCGGCGATTTCAACGTCGATATCCGCAAGGCGCTGGCCGACATCCTGAACTCACTGCGCGACGTCGGCGTCCGGATATCGGAAGCCGCCAATATCGACATGAGCATTGCCGAGAAATCGCAGGCGACGCTACATGAACTGGGCAGCGAATTGATGGAGCTAACCGATCGGGCCCGCCAACATTCGAGCCACATCACCGCAGTCACCGAGCAAATGCACAACCTGACCCAGGAAGGGGTCATGGCGATGCAATTCGAGGATATCGTGACGCAAATGATCAGCCGGATCAGCCAACGGACCACCAACGTCGGCGAATACATGCACGCCTTCCTCAGCCTGCATCACGACCAGGGCGAGACGGATGGACTACAACGCTTCCGCAAGCGCAGCCAGCGGCTGGTCGAATTGCTGGTCAATTCGCACGTCAAGGCCGATGCCGTCAAATCAGGCAATGCGGCAAACAACAACCGCGATGGCGATATCGAGCTCTTCTGACCGGGCCTGACCCGGCCGAAGCGAGCTCAGGACTTCCCGGTACTGCCGAATCCGCCTTCGCCGCGCGTACTGGCATCGAAGTCGTCGACAATATTGAAGGCGACCTGCAGCACTGGCACCACCACCAACTGGGCAATCCGATCCAGCGGATTCAGCGTGAAGCTCTCGTGACCGCGATTCCAGGTCGACACCATCAACTCGCCCTGATAGTCGGAATCGATCAGGCCGACCAGATTGCCGAGCACGATGCCGTGCTTGTGGCCCAGTCCGGAGCGCGGCAGGATGATCGCCGCCAGCCCCGGATCGGCCAGATGAATGGCCATCCCGGTCGGGACCAGCACCGTCTGGCCTGGTGCCAGATGCAGTGGCTCCGCGATGCAGGCGCGCAGATCGAGGCCGGCCGAGCCCGGAGTCGCGTAATGCGGCGGGCTGTCGCGCAGGCGGTTGTCGAGGATTTTGACATCAATACGATGCATCAGCTTTTCCCTGTCAAAGTTGCAATATGTTCAATCAGCTGCCTGGCCAGCAAGGCTTTCGGGGCGGGCGTCAACGGATGCACACCGGCATCGTCGAACAGCACCAGGCGGTTGTCTTCACCGCCAAAGCCTTCCTGGATAAGGTTGCCGGCGATCAGCGGCACATTCTTCTTGCGCCGCTTGGCCTGGGCGTACTCCTCCAGGTTCCGGCTTTCCGCAGCGAACCCGACGCAGAACGGGCCATCAGGCAACGCGGCGACCTCGGCCAGAATGTCCGGATTCTCGATCAGTTCAAGCGCCGGAATGCCGCCCGTATCTTTCTTCAACTTGTGTTCCGCTGCGCTGGCGAGCCGATAATCGGCCACGGCGGCAACGGCGATGAAAATATCGGCGGCAGTCGCCTCGGCCATCACCGCCGCATGCATTTCCAGCGCACTGCGCACATTGATCCGGTCGACACCCTGGGGCGGCAACAACCCGACCGGCCCGGAAACCAGCGTGACACTCGCCCCAGCCTGCCGGGCGGCGCGCGCCACGGCATAGCCCATGCGGCCGGACGACAGATTGGTAATGCCGCGCACCGGGTCAATGGCCTCGAATGTCGGACCGGCGGTAATCAACACCTTTTTGCCGAGCAGCAGCTTGGGCGAAAAGCTGGCGATCACTTCTTCAAGAATATCGGCCGGTTCCAGCATGCGGCCGGCACCGACTTCGCCACAAGCCTGCTCGCCACTGGCCGGCCCGAGGACCTGAATACCGTCAGCCTTCAATTGCGCCACATTGCGCTGTGTTGCCGGGTTTTCCCACATCTGGCGATTCATCGCCGGGGCCACCAGCAGCGGGCAATCGCGCGCCAGCACCATGGTCGCTAGCAGATCATCAGCCAAGCCATGCACTATACGGGCAAGAAAATCGGCCGAGGCCGGCGCAACCAGAATCAGGTCGGCCTGGCGCGACAGATCGATATGCGCCATCGCGTTCGGCATGCGGGCATCCCACTGGTCGGAGAACACCGGCTTGCCGGAGAGCGCCTGGAAAGTGGTGGTAGTCACGAAATGGGTTGCCCCTTCGGTCATCGCCACCTGCACGTCGGCGCCCTGCTTGCCAAGCAATCGAACCAGTTCGGCTGCCTTGTAGGCGGCAATACCGCCGGTCACGCCAAGAACGATACGCTTTCCCTGTAATTCCATTGTCATCGCCATTAGAATATGAGCTCATCCATTCTACTGGAAATAGCATGGCGATCACCGACTGGCCGGAGGGCGAACGACCGCGCGAACGGCTGCTGGCACATGGTCCGGCGGCCCTTTCCAATGCCGAATTGCTGGCTATCTATTTGCGGGTAGGCATCCGCGGCAAAAGCGCCGTCGACCTGGCGCGCGATCTGCTGCAACGGTTCGACGGCCGCCTGAGCACGCTACTCGACGCCTCGCTGGAAGAACTGGCCAGTGTCTCCGGCATCGGCCAGGCCAAGGCGGCGCAGCTCAAGGCCAGCTTTGAACTGGCCCGCCGCGCCCTGGCCCAGGAAATGTCGGCACGCGACACTTTTTCCTCGCCCGGCAAGGTACGCGACTGGCTACGCCTGAAGCTGGCAACGCGACCGAACGAAGTCTTCATGGCACTCTGGCTCGATGCCCAGAATCGCCTCTTGAAAGCGGACGAATTATTCACCGGGACACTGACGCAGACCTCGGTTTACCCGCGCGAAGTGGTCAAGACCGCCCTCTCCCACAATGCCGCAGCGGTCATCCTGGCGCACAACCACCCGTCCGGCGTTGCCGACCCCTCGCGGGCCGACGAAATGCTCACGCGCGTGCTGAAAGAGGCGCTGGCCATGGTCGATGTCAAAGTTCTCGACCACTTCATTGTCGCCGGCAATACCCCCCCGCTCTCCTTCGCCGAGCGGGGATTGCTATAAAAATAGTGAAACCCCTTGAAATGATTAGGGAGTTTTGGTTATACTCACGGGCTTTCTTCTAGCGAATTCTGGAGCACCAATCATGGCGCGAGTCTGCCAAGTAACGGGTAAAGCCCCGATGGTTGGGAACAAAGTTTCCCATGCCAACAATAGAACGAAGCGTCGCTTCCTGCCGAATCTGCAGTATCGCCGCTTCTGGGTCGAAAGTGAAAACCGCTTCATCCGCCTGCGCGTTTCCAACGCCGGCCTGCGCCTTATCGACAAGAACGGCATCGAAACCGTCCTGGCCGATCTGCGTGCCCGCGGCGAAGTCTGATTAAGGAAGGATAAATAAAATGGCTAAAGGCGGTCGCGAAAAAATCAAGCTGGAATCCACAGCTGGTACCGGACACTTCTATACCACCTCCAAGAACAAGCGCACAACGCCTGGCAAACTGGAGTTCAACAAGTACGATCCGAAGGCCCGTAAGCACGTTGCTTACAAGGAAGTGAAGCTGAAGTAATTCGGCTTTCTCCAGCTTTCGACAAACCCGCCTTTCGGCGGGTTTTGTTTTTCTAGGGCCGGCGAACGATCAACAAACCGGCATAGACAATGATGCCGGCAAACACCAGCAACGACCAGTTGGCCATCGACAGGTCGAGGAAAACCCAATCGCGGCTGGAACAAAAACCGGTAGCCAGAAACATCGACGGCCATTGCATGCCCAGCCAGTCGACCAGACGCTCGATCACATTGGGCTCGGCATAGCCGCACTCGGTGGCCAACTCCGGAAAAGCCTGCATCCACGTCTGGTAGCCGGCCACTCCCACACCAAGCAAGGCGAGTCCGCCGATCAACGCTGCCCAGCCACGGCGAGCCAGCGGCCACAAGACCCCGAGCAGGGCCAGCCCGCCAATCACGATATAGAGCAGGCGTTGGAAAATACACAGCGGGCACGGCGCCAGACGAAATAGATCCTGCAGCACCATACCTGCAGCAACCAGACCCAGACAGCCCAGTGACAAGGTAGCAAACCAGGCGCGAACGGGGACTTTCAAAGCAAACATAACGATCTATCCGAGAAAAAATCAGTGAAGGGACGATTCTAAGACATTGTCGGACGAGTCCGGCAAAATCCGCCCGACGCACCACATGGACCACCGATGACAGCCACTACCGGACGTCCCGAAACGTTTCCGGCTCAATCGAGCGTTTCGTAGACGACTTCGACAATATCGATTTCCCGGATACCGACCGGGCTCTGGAACCGCACGCTGTCGCCCTCGCGGGACTTGATCAACGCCCGGGCGAGCGGCGAAATCCAGCTGATCCGACCATGTGCCACGTCGGCTTCGTCCACGCCGACAATGGTGTAGGTATTTTCAGTGCCGTCGGCATCGGCGACGGTCACGCGGGCCCCGAAAAATACCTGGTCGTTGCTGCCCTGACGCAAAGGATCGACGATCTCGGCAATTTCCAGGCGCTTGGTCAGGAAACGGATGCGCCGATCGATTTCGCGCAGACGCCGCTTGCCATAAATGTAATCGCCATTTTCCGAACGATCGCCATTCGAGGCGGCCCAGGCAACGATTTCAACGACTTGCGGCCGTTCGCGCTTGACGAGGTGCTCGAGTTCGGACTTCAGCCGGGCATGACCGCCCGGCGTAATGTAATTGCGCGTTCCGCTGGGCAGCTTCAGCGATGGTTCGAGTTCTTCATCGTCATCGCCGTCACTTTCCCGGACAAACGCCTTGTTCATCAATAACCGATGCTGTAGTGCTCGACATCGACCCGGATCAGGTCGCGACCAAGGATGGCGGCGGTATTCTTGGCAAACTGTTCGGCCCAGATCTTCTGGTCGCGAAAACGCTCTTCGCCAGCATATTTTGCAACACTGAGGATACGGTCGACCGCCAGGATCTTGCCGGTCGGGGTCGCCACATCGCACTCAAGCACGGTGAATTCGTGGTCAAACCACTGCCGTGCCTCATCGGCCGGAGCACCACCGAAAACCTTGAAATCGAATTCCCTGTCGCGGCCAAAAGACACGATCACATGATGTTGCATTTCTCTCTCCTCCAATGAATTGTTCGGGTTATTCTAGCAAAACATCGCATGCTGTCAGGAAGAGTCCATGGCCATTGAAACATTGACCGACGAGGAGCAGGAAGATATCCGTCACCAGCTTCAGGAATTGCAGGTCGAACATCGTGATCTCGACCAGGTCATTTCTCATTTGATCGAAAACCCGCCTCCCGACGATCTGCTCGTGCGCCGGATCAAGAAACGCAAACTGGCACTGAAGGACCGCATTCTTTTGCTGGAAGCGATGCTGGTTCCGGACATCCCCGCCTAGTCGGCCGGCGGCGGAATACGAAAGAAAATCCAGTAAACGCCGCCGATGGCTGCCGCCACGGCAAGCTCCCAAAGTATCGGCAGCTGCCAGACCACCCCTGCCAGCACCGCCAGCAGAAGCAGGTAGCGCAGGACCTTCAAATCAGAGAACCTGCCGGCCGATGAACCAGGCCAGCGCCGCCATCGCCGCACTACACGGAATGGTCAGGATCCACGCCCAGACGATGCCGCGCGCCACCCCCCAACGGACGCGCCGCGCACCACGCGTCGAGCCGACACCAGCAATGGCGCCGGTGATGGTATGTGTCGTCGAGACGGGAATACCAAGCGCCGTCGCCAGGAACAAGGTAATCGCGCCGCCGGTATTGGCACAGAAACCGCGTGGCTGATTGAGTTTGGTGATGCGATTGCCCATCGTCTTGACGATGCGCCAGCCACCAAACATGGTGCCGAGCCCCATGGCGGTGTAGCAGGAGAAGACCACCCAGGACGGAATCGCCTCGGTCGATTTCGACATGCCGGCCGCGATCAGCAGCATCCAGATGATACCGATCGTCTTCTGCGCGTCATTGCCGCCGTGCCCGAGACTGTAGGCCGCCGCCGAGAGCAGCTGAAAGCGGCGAAAATGCTTGTCCACCTTGCGCGGCGCCATGTTTCGACAGATCCACGAGACGGCCACCATCAAACTGCCGCCGATCACAAAACCAAGAAGCGGGGCAATGAAGATAAACGCGATGATCTTCAGCACGCCGGCCGAAATCAGGCCGCCCAGCCCGGCCTTGGCGATTGCCGCGCCGACCAGGCCGCCGACCAAGGCATGCGAGGACGACGACGGAATGCCGTAGTACCAGGTGATGATGTTCCAGACGATCGCCCCGACCAGCGCACCGAAAATCACGTAGTGATCGACGATGCTCGGATCGATGGTGCCCTTGCCGATGGTCGTGGCCACCGTCAGCTTGAACAGGAAGTAGGCGAGAAAATTGAAGGCCGAGGCCCAGATTACCGCCTGATACGGCTTGAGAACACGGGTTGAAACAATCGTGGCAATCGAATTGGCCGCATCGTGAAAGCCATTCATGAAATCGAATAACAAAGCCACGATGACCAGCGTAATGACGACGCCGAGACTGATTTGTACGGTATCCATACCGAGCTACCCGCTCAGGAGTTTTCTAGAACGATGGCCTCTATCGTGCCGGCGACGTCCTTGCAACGATCGCTGACCGACTCGAGAAGTTCGTAGATTTCCTTCATCTTGACCACTTGGCGTACGTCCGGCTCCTCGCGGAAGAGCTTCGACATGGCTTCGCGCAGCATGCGATCGGCATCGGATTCGAGATCGGTGATCTCGTGGCAATACTTCAAAATGGCCGGCGCATTTTCCATGCTGTGCAGCAGTTTGACGGCTGCCTGCACGCACCGACAGCAACGCTCGGTGACATCGGCCAGCAGCTTGGCTTCGGCCGGCACGCTATGGACGTCGTAGAGTGCCATCGATTCGGCAACATCCTGGATGATGTCGAGAATGTCGTCCATGCCATTGATCAGCTGATGAATCTCGTCGCGATCGAAGGGCGTAATGAATGAGGTGTGCAACTGCGCCAGCGTACTGTGGGTAATTTCATCCGCCTTGCGCTCTATCACGTCGATATCTTCCGCGTGCTTTTCAGCATGCTCCGGCGCATCGACCAGCGCCTCGATCAACCCCGACAACGCCTTGCCGCCCTGCACAATCAACTCGGCGTGCGCGTTGAAAAGATCGAAATACTTGCCCTCCCTGGGCATCAAGCGACCGAACATGACAGTCCTGTGAAGTTATTGTGACAGCCGAACATTCTACCACGCACGACCAATGCCCCCACGCGCCAGCCGCCTTGCCAAGCGAGCTTGCCGCTAAAATGGCGCATGATGCGCAACAACCTGCCGGCCGACATTTTCGGCGACCCCTTTCTTCTCGAGGCCCTGCCGCTGCCGCGCCAGCCGGCCGGCTATGCGGTGCAACGCCTCGACACCGACACCCTGCTCGACCAGGTTTCCGGGAACTTCCTGCCGGTTCGCTCAACCGAGTTGCAGGGCCTGTTCGCCACCTTCGCGGAGGCCCATGCCGCCGCCGGTGCCTGGGTCCAGATTCATTGCCCACCGCCGGCCGATCACCACCTGGCGATTGTCCCGGCCGGTTTCGATCCGGTACTCAAGCGCCACGTATTGATCTATGGCGTACTCTGCGGCCGCCCCTGATTTCTTGCCTTTATCTGGAGATATGCGATGACCCCGTTCCAAAAACGCCAACTCGGCACCAGCGATCTGGTCGTCCCGGAAGTTTGCCTGGGCACCATGACCTTCGGCGAACAGACCGCTGAAGCCGACGCCCATGCCCAGCTCGACTACGCACTGGCCGCCGGCATCAACTTCATCGATACGGCCGAGATGTACGCCGTACCGCCGCGCGCCGAAACCTGCGGCGCCTCGGAAAGTATCGTCGGCCGCTGGCTGGCCGGCCAGCCGCGCGACCGGATCCTGCTGGCCACCAAGGTGGCCGGGCCGGCGCGCAACCTTTCCTGGATCCGCAACGGCCCGGCCGCCATGGACCGGGCCAACATCCGGGCGGCTATCGAAGGCTCGCTGCAACGCCTGCAAACCGACTACGTGGACCTCTATCAACTGCACTGGCCGGAACGCAACCAGCCGATGTTCGGCCAATGGCAGTTCGAGCCGGAGAACGAGCGCGCATGCACATCGATCCGCGAACAACTGGAGGCGCTCGGCGAACTGGTCAAAGAAGGCAAGGTTCGTTACGTCGGCGTTTCCAACGAACACCCGTGGGGCATCATGCAGTTTGCCAAACTGGCCGACGAACTCGGCCTGCCACGCATCGTCACGACGCAGAATTCCTACCATCTGCTCAACCGGACTTTCGAAACCGGCCTGGCGGAAGTCTGCCACCGCGAACGGGTCGGCCTGCTCGCCTACTCGCCGCTGGCCTTCGGCCACCTGACCGGCAAGTATCTGAACAACCCGGCGGCCACCGGCCGCCTGACCCAATGGCCGAGTTTCGGTCAGCGTTACACCAAACCCAACGTACTACCGGCAACCACAGCCTATGCCGAACTGGCACGCCAGCATGGCCTGACACCGACCCAGCTTGCCCTCGGTTTTGTCCGCTCGCGCTGGTTCGTCGCCAGCACCATCATCGGCGCCTCGTCGCTCGCCCAGCTCAAGGAAACGCTGCCGGCGACGCAAACGCCAATGCCGGCCGAACTGCTCGCCGCGATCGACGCCATTCATCTGCGCTACACCAACCCGGCCCCATGACCTCTCGCCTCTTCCCGGCGCTGGCCGAAGCGCTGGCCTGCTGTGCAATCGAGCAAAAGCTGGCCCTGACTGCCGCCCTCGAGGCCGACTGGCAGGCTGGCAAGCTCGACCACCTGGACGACGCCCCGGTCACGCTAAGCGTCGGCCGCCCGGCGCAACCGGAACTGGTGCCGCACACGCAATTGCGCCAGCGCAGTCCGCAAACCGTCGAAGGGCGCGCCAGCCTGCTGCATGCCATCGTTCATATCGAATTTACGGCGATCAATCTGGCACTCGATCATGCCGCCCGTTTTCGCGGCCTGCCGGCCCGCTATTACACCGACTGGATCGGCGTCGCAGCAGAAGAAGCCCATCACTTCACCATCCTGCGCGAACGCCTGCGGGCGCTTGGTCACGAGTACGGCGACTTCCCCGCGCATGGCGGGCTATCGGCAATGGCCGAGCGCACCGGGCATGATGTCCTCGCCCGCATGGCCCTGGTTCCCCGACTGCTCGAAGCGCGCGGCCTGGATGCGACACCGCCGATTCAGAAAAAACTCGAGGCTTGCGGCGATACCACCAGCGCCCGGGTGCTCGACATCATCCTGCACGACGAAATCGGTCATGTCGGCCTCGGCGACACCTGGTTTCGCCACCTCTGCGGCGAACGCGGGCTGGAACCGGAAAGCACCTATCGCCAGTTGATCGCCGAGTACCAGGCGCCCTGGCCACAGGCCCCGTTAAATCGGCAAGCGCGCCTGGCTGCCGGTTTTTCCTCCGACGAATTGACTGCCCTGCTGGCGGGCCGGCAACCAGGCGAGCAGCGCGGCATATAGCAGATCCGGATTGACCGGCTTGGCGACATGGGCATCCATACCGGCGGCCAGGCAGATGGCGACATCTTCCTCGTAGGCATTGGCGGTCAAGGCCAGAATTGGCAGGCCTTTCCCACCCGGCAGTTGGCGAATTTGCCGCGTCGCCTCGAGGCCATCCATCACCGGCATCTGCACATCCATCAGGATCAGGTCGTAATGGCCGGCGGCGACTTTGGCCAGAGCCTGGCTGCCATCCTCGACGACATCGAGCTGTAGTTCGACGGCTTCCAGAAGCTCCTGCGCCACCTCGCGATTGATCTCGTTATCTTCGGCCAGCAGAACGCGCTGTCCGGCATGCCGCTCGAGCAGCAAACGCTCGACCTCTGCCGGCCCAACCACCGGGGCCGGAGAATTCGGCTGCAACAGACCGTTCAGGGTGTCGTAGAGGCGGACCGGCGCCACAGGTTTGGCGATCACCGCATGGAAGCCGGCGGCCGCCCAGCGTTCGCCATCCATTTCGTGGTCGTAGGCCACCGCCAGCAGATAGGCCGGCCGATGCTGCAAAACCATCATCGCCAGGCGGAGCGCCATCTGGATTCCATCCAGTCCCGGCATCCGCCAGTCGCAACAGACGACCTCAAAGGGATCGCCGGCGCGGTCCGCTTCGCCGATGCACGCCAGGCCGACTTCACCCGTCGCCGCCTGATCGACCCGCAGACCCAGCCGGGCCAGCATATCGGCCAGCACCTGGCGAGCCACCGGGTGATCGTCGACGACAAGTGCCCGCTGCCCGACCAGCGCCGGCAACGCTGGCCGGACCGCCTGACGACTCGGGTCGAAGCCGAGGCAGGCGGTAAACCAGAACACACTGCCTTTGCCCGGCTCGCTATCGACCCCGATTTGCCCCCCCATCATGTTGGCCAGACGCCGGCTGATAGCCAGCCCGAGACCGGTTCCGCCGTATTTCCGGGTGGTCGAACTATCCGCCTGCTCGAAGGCCGAAAACAGACGGGGAATGGCCTCCGCCGGAATGCCGACCCCGGTATCGCTAACCTCGAAGCGCACCACGAGCTGATCGTCCCGGTCCTCGACGACGCGGGCACGGATGATGATCGCCCCACGCTCGGTGAATTTGATGGCATTGCTGGCAAAGTTGAGCAGAATCTGCCCGAGCCGCAACTGATCGCCATGGAAGGTGCCAGCCAGTTCCGGCGCGACGTCCCGCACCAGCTCGATGCCCTTGGCACTGGTCCGCTCGGCGATCATGCCGCACACCGCATCGAACACCTTATCCAGCTCGAAACGGGTGTACTCCAAATGCAGCTTGCCGGCCTCGATCTTGGAAATATCCAACACATCGTTAATGATCGACAGCAAGTGGCTGGCGGCGCCGTCAATCTTCTCCAGCCGCTCGATGTGCCGGGCGTCGGAAAGCTCCTTGCGTAGCAAGTGGGTCAGACCGACGATGGCGTTCATCGGCGTACGGATTTCGTGACTCATATTGGCCAGGAATGAACTCTTCGAAAGATTGGCCCGCTCCGCCACGTCACGGGCCATAGCCAAGGAGTCGTTAGCTTCTGCCAGATCGTGCGTGCGCTGCGCCACCTTCTGATCCAGCTCACCGGCCCATTGCCGCAGCGCCGTGGTCTGCTCGCCGATCGTATCGAGCAACTGATCGAACAAATGGCCGAGGCGGACCAGTTCATCGTCACCCGGCATCTCGCCAACCCGGGTCTGCATCTGGCCCTCGCTTACCGAGCGCATCGCCGCCTCCAGGCGAGCCAGCGGATTGAGCACACCACGGGCCAGCCACCAGGCGGCCCAGGTGGCCAGCGCAATGGCAACTGCCAATGAAAAAATAAGAATCCCGAAGGCCTGCCAGCGGAATGCCGCAAACGGCGCTTCGGGAATGCCGATATAAAGGGCTCCGATGTTCCGGCCACTGTAGTCGACGACCGGCTCGTAACCGGTCAGCGCCCAGTGATCGACGACGAAGGCGCGGCGCAACCAGGTCTCGCCCCGGTCCACCACCGCCTCTTTCACCTCCTGCGAAACGCGCGTGCCAATCGCCCGCTCGCCCCCCGGCAACCGGACGCTGGTAGCAATCCGCACATCGTCGAGAAAGAGCGTCACCATGCCGCGCGCCCCGAGTTGCCGCAAGCCGCTGGCCGAGACGATTTCGGCAACATAGTCGATAAATTTCTCGTGCCGGTTCAGCAGAAATCCGCCGACTACCGTAGCGATGATCTTCCCCGCTTCGTCCCGCATCGGCACTGCCGTGATCACCATCAAGCCGCGAAACTCGTCGGTTCGCAAACTGGGGGTGGCGTGGGGTGTATCGACCAGACGGATATGCGCCTGACCGGGCAATTTTCCGGCCAGGCGCAGCATTTTGTCGGGCGTCAGCACCTCCAGCCCGACCAGCGCCTTGCCGGTAAGCAAGGCGTCGCGGATGATCGGCAAATCGACATAGGGATCGCCGGCGACCTGGCTTTCACTGGCCGCCAGCACGCCACCCAGCGGATCGAGAATGGCGAGAAAGTCAAAGCCGATGTTTTCCTGGCGGGAGGCCAGCACGTCGGGCAGCGCCACATCGTCGACATCGCCCTTGAGCAAGCCGCGAATCCGTCGCGAATTCGCCAGACTGCGGGCCGAAAGCATCGCCTCGTTCTCGATATGCTGCAGATGGGCGCGGGCCATCGCCAAATCGCCATTTACCTTGTTCAGCAGCAGGCGCTCGGAATACTCGTTGCCGAAAAACAGCAAAATAACTCCGAGCACCGGCAGTGCCGCCAAGGGCAACAAGACCAAGGCCCATAGTCGCAACCTCAGCGAGCCAATGGCAAAAGGCTTGGTAAATATTTTTTTCAAACCTTCGTATTGCAGGATGACGCCCCCCAGCCTTACCTCGCTGAAGGCAGGAATGCCCGGTCAGGAGGTGTGTTTTTTCTGTGCTGAAATGATGCGCCAAAGCTCCCACCGAGGCAAATCAGCACAAGACCGGGTTCTCGGCAGGGCAAAAATAGAGTAAACTAATACAATCAATGCGTTGATGCATCGCCCGCAGGTCTTCTGAGCAGCCACCGTTTTTCTCGTTTGCAGGATTCACCACATTGACTCGCCCCCGGTAAGGCTGCATCGGGGAACTCAGGCCGCCCGACCATCGGGCCAATCCGTCGCAAGCCATAACAAAGCCCAACAGCGACGATGAAAGGAAACAGCATGTCATCAACTGAGTCTACAACTGCTCAGAGCTTTGCCGATCTCGGCTTAAGCCCGTCACTTCTCAAGACACTGGCCGATATCGGTTACGAATCACCCTCCCCCATTCAGGCCGAATGCATCCCCGTCCTGCTGCAAGGTCGCGACCTGATCGGTCAGGCGCAAACCGGCACCGGCAAGACCGCCGCTTTCGCGCTGCCGATGATGGAACAGATCGACGTCAAGCTGACCAAGCCACAAGCCCTGGTCCTGACGCCGACCCGCGAACTGGCCATCCAGGTTGCCGAAGCGCTGCAAAGCTACGCCAAGAACCTGCCCGGCTTCCATGTCCTGCCGATCTACGGCGGTCAGAGCTACACCATCCAGCTCAAGCAACTGTCGCGCGGCGCCCACATCATCGTCGGCACCCCGGGTCGCGTCATGGACCACCTGGAGCGCAAGACGCTCAATCTCGAGCATCTGAAGACACTGGTCCTCGACGAAGCCGACGAAATGCTGCGCATGGGCTTCATCGACGACGTCGAATGGATTCTCGAACGCACCCCGGCAACCCACCAGACGGCGCTGTTCTCGGCCACCATGCCGGAACAGATCCGGCGTGTCGCACAAAAGTATCTGGTCGAGCCGCGCGAAATCAAGATCAAGTCCGCTACCGCCACCGTTGCGGCGATCCGCCAGGTTTACTGGCAGGTCAGCGGCATGCACAAGCTGGATGCGCTGACCCGCATCCTCGAAGTTGAAGAGGACTTCGACGCCGCCATCATCTTCGTTCGCACCAAGAACGCCACGGTCGAACTGGCCGACAAGCTGGCCGCCCGCGGCTATGCTGCGGCCGCGCTGAACGGCGACCTCAACCAGCAGATGCGCGAACGCGTCATCGAGCAATTGAAGTCCGGCGCCCTCGACATCGTCATCGCCACCGATGTGGCCGCCCGCGGCATCGACGTGCCGCGCGTCAGCCACGTCGTGAACTACGACATTCCCTACGATACCGAAGCCTACGTGCACCGCATCGGCCGTACCGGCCGTGCCGGCCGCACCGGCAACGCCATCCTGTTCGTCGCACCGCGCGAAATCCGCATGCTGCGCACCATCGAGCGCGCCACCCGCTCGCCGATCGCTCCGCTGACGCTGCCCAGCCGGGCCGATGTCACCAACAAGCGCGTCGCCGGCTTCAAGGAAAAGGTTGCCGAGGTGTTGAACGCCGAAGGCCTCGATTTCTTCTCCAACATCGTCTCGCAGATTTCCGCTGAGCAGGATGTTGGTGCCGAAGAAGTCGCCGCCGCCCTGTGCATGATGGCGCAGGAAGGCAAGCCGTTGCAGATCGGTGGCGAGGACCCGTCGCCGGCCCGTGCCGCGCCGGCTTCCGACAGCCGTCGCCCGACCGCTTTCGCTGACCGCGAGCGCAAGCCGCGCTCCGAGGGTGGCGAGCGGCCGCGTTTCGAGGAACGGGGTGAAAGGCCGCGCTTTGAAGAGCGTGGCGAACGGCCGCGCTTCGAAGACAAACCCCGTCGTACCGCCGCCCCGACCGGCGACATGGTGCGTTACCGCATCGACGTGGGCCGCGACCATGGCGTGCAGGTCAAGGACATCGTCGGCGCGATCGCCAACGAAGCCGGCATCGAAAGCCGCTTCATCGGCCGCATCGCGCTCTACGACGAGTCGAGCACCGTCGAACTGCCGGCCGGCATGCCGAAGGAAGCCGACAACGCCCTGAAGCGCACCCGTGTCCGTGGCGTGCCGATCAATCTGCGTCCGGACGAAGGTCGTCCGGATGGCGGTGGCGAACGCAAGTTCGATGGCGAGCGCAAGTTCAAGAAACGCCCAGAACACTAAGCAAACCGTCAGCAGCATGCAAAAAGCCACGGCATCGACCGTGGCTTTTTTTCGTCCGTGCGCCGGCTGTTCCAGCGACGGCAATCTCCCCTGCCAAGGCGACGGCACCGATCGATGAGTAAAAAGCGCGCCCTCCCACACCTTCGCCTCACCAGACAAATAACAATTATTCCTATTTACAAAGCAAAAAATACCCGTAAGATAAGAACCATTCTCATCTATCCGGATATCTTATGCGCAGTCTGATCGCCCATGTCTCGTTCGCCGGCATCCTGCTCTTCTGGGTGCTATCGGTCGGTGTTCCGCTTTAAATCATCGGGGGGTAAGCATGTCATACGACAAAATGTGCGAAGGCGCACTCAGTCTGGTTCTGCTGCATCATGAAACCGGTTGTTCGCAATCGGCCCTCAACGCGGCACGGTTGCTCGACTGCCTGAGCGAGGAACGCGGCCTCGATGCGCAGACGCGCGACCTCTGCGAACGCGCCAGTGCCCGCCTGCTCGGCGCGTCGCAAACGGAGATCAGACATGCTGGCCCCGCTTGAAGACCGTTCGCTGCTCGAACGCGACGATGGCGACCCGCAACGCGACCCGCCGCTCGCCGATTTCCCCGCCGACCTTGAGCCGGATGTCGCACGTCTGGCAGCCGAGAACGCCGCACTGAGAAAAGCGCTGCGCGAGTCGCGCCGGACGCAACGCCGGAACGCCACGCTGACCGCCCGCAAGGTCGTCGACCAGACCAACGAAATCTACCGGCTCGGCGAATTGAACGGGCAACTGCAGAAACGTCTGGCCGAATACGAATCCGGCTTGGCGATCACCAGCCTCGCCCAGCAATTGATGGCTCTGCGTGAAGCCAACGAGCAACTGACGGCCGCCGCCACTCGCGTCTGGTATCTCGACAAGACGCTGTGCGCCGCCCACCGCGAGTGCGAACTGCTGGCCAGGGAACGCGATTCGGCACTCGGCCGGTTGCGAACGGCGACCAGCGAATTGCCGAACTGAAGCTGCCACCTACCTCATCATTTTCGCCAGCCAACCGGACGCCCGGCCAGCCAGAGCCTCTTCCGCCAGGAGTCCAGAATGTCCACTTTCCCCTATCACGTTGCCGGAGGCACTTTTAGCGCCGGCCAGGCGCCCGGCAACGATACCTTCCCCGGCTCGCTGCGCATGAACCCGCTGGCCGAGGCGCCGACCTTCGTCACGACCGGTTCGCGGCGGCGCAAGCTGTGGGAGATTCCGCACAAGTTTCACTGCCCGGTAGTCGGTGTCTGTTTCGGCGTCGACGAGCTGCGCAGCCTGATGGCCAAGGTCATGTACTTCCCGCGCGAAACAACCGATTTCGTGTTGCACACGACGGCGGTCGGCGGCTGCGAAACGCGCAGCCAACTGGCCGAACTGCTGCACAAGAACATGGAGAAGCGCTTTGCGATGACCATCCGCCGCTTTGCCGCCAGCAAGGATGGCGAAAGCCTGCGGCGGCTGTGGCGGGAAGCCGCCGGCGCCGGCACCGAGATCCCCGGCGCGCTCTGGGCGAGCTGGACGCACCCGGCCTGCGATGCCCAGCTGGAGCAGGAAATCTATGCCGACATTCACATGATCCAGCACCAGATCGGCAGCGGCGCCCGGGCTGATCTGACCACGCTGAAGCGCCTGAGCGCCGACAACGGCCAGCTCCGCCAGGAACGCGACGAAGCACGGCGGACGCTGGAAATCCTGCGAACGGAAAAGGCCCGGGAAACGCAGTTGCTCGACCGGCGGATGGCCGAACTGCGCAGCGAGCTGGCCAGCAAGGAAGCCTGTGCGGCCAACCTGATGGGCCAGCTCGACGTCCTGCGCCAGAGCTTGCCCGATCTGAAGGACCGGCAAGCATTGGCCCGCCGCGCCAGCGACGCCGAAGCCAGAGCCGTCGCGCTGGCCGCCCGCAGCGCGGAACTCGACGAGGCGCTACAACGGCAGCGCGGCCTGGTCCGCCACGCCGAAGAGACGATCCGCCATCTGCGCACTGCGGGCGAAACGCCAGCCAGCGCCCCGACGCCACTCGCCGAGGCGCCGGCGAGCCGCCTGTTCGGCAAGTGCATCCTCTGCGTCGGCGGGCGTTCCGGGTCGGTAGACGCCTATCGTCAGATCGTCGAACAACGCGGCGGCCGTTTCCTGCATCACGACGGCGGGCTGGAAGAAAGCCTGCATCGGATCGACGCGGCCTTGTCGGCCGCCGACCTGGTCATCTGCCAGGCAGGCTGCATCAGCCATAACGCTTACTGGCGGGTCAAGGAACAGTGCAAACGCAGCGGCAAGCAATGCGTTTTCCTGAAAGGACCGGGCGTTTCCAGCTTCGGCAAAGTCGTCAGCACGGTATGCGTGTCGCCCGCTAGCAACACATTCGACAAAACCCCCGAAGAAGTTGTGGATACCCAATTGACAGCAATTCTCAATTAACAAATAATGCGAGTCATTCTCGTTTGCATGTGGAATTACAATGAACACACCGCCCAAAGCCTCTCCTGTTCCACCCGCCACCGACAACCAGCCCACCCGGCTATGCCTGGAGAGCGAGAAGATCCTGCGCGGCCAGAGTGCGGTTGAAATCGAACATGCCGGTCAGCGCTACCTGCTGCGCGTCACCCGCGAAAACAAGTTGATCCTGACCAAATAGTTTCTCTCGTTGTAAATCTCTCGTTCCCGTAGCCAGCTAGCCAACGCCAGCAAGCCAAGGGTTTTTTCGGACTGGATGCGCAACGAACCGGAGAAATGAAAGTTATGAGCTACGCCCTTTCCCGCCCCTCTTCGACGCAGCGCTCCGGCCTGCTCAGCATCGTCATCGGTGCCCACCTTGCGGTTTTTCTGCTGATCCTGGCGGCCAAGACCGTTGTGCCACAGATCATGGAAATGCC
Organism: Azonexus sp. IMCC34842; assembly: GCF_050368855.1. GTDB lineage: Bacteria > Pseudomonadota > Gammaproteobacteria > Burkholderiales > Rhodocyclaceae > Azonexus > Azonexus denitrificans_A. The sequence continues at coordinate 2,791,341 of NZ_CP178449.1, forward strand.
CATGGTCGTCGATCTGTTGCCCGCCGAGCCGCCGAAAAAGCCGGAAGCCAAGCCGCTGCCGGTGGTCAAGCCCGAGCCGGTGCGGCAAAAGCCGACGCCGAAAACCCCGGCACCGCAAATCGAGGCGACCACCAGCAACGTACCGGCGCCCGCCGCGCCGGTTGCCGCTCCGCCGGAAACCAAGCCGGCCCCGCCCGCCCCCGCCGCTGCGGCCGCCGAGCCGGTCAGCCAGGCCCGCTTCGACGCCGACTACCTGCGCAATCCGTCACCGGCCTACCCACCGCTGTCGCGGCGCATGGGTGAAGAAGGCAAGGTGATCCTGCGCGTTTCGGTCAATCCGCAGGGCATGGCCGACAGCGTTGAGATCCGGACCTCGTCGGGGAGCGCGCGACTCGATGAATCGGCACAAAGGACGGTTCGTTCCTGGCATTTCATCCCGGCCAAACGCGGCGACGTGGCGATGCAGAGCTGGGTGCTGGTCCCCATCATTTTTAAATTGGAGCAATGAAAATGCAGGAAACAACCCCGAACGCCTTCGGCTTCGCCCACTTGTGGGCGAGCGGCGACACCATTTCCCATACCGTCGCCGTCATCCTCGCCCTGATGTCGATCGCCAGTTGGTATCTGATCCTGGCCAAGACCTGGGACTGGTGGACGATGCGCCGCGCCGCCCGCGCCATGAGCGCTTTCTGGGTAGCGAGCAGCGTCGCCGAAGGGATCGAGCGTCTGCGCGCCGCCGACCCGGTCAGCCCCTACGCCCAGCTCGCCGAGCAAGCCAATTGCTGCAATCACGACTGCGAAGCGGTCACCGGCCGCCTGGCCTCGCGTTTCGACCCGGCCGAGCAGATGGAACGGGCCTTGCGCCAGCAGCTGTCGAGCACCCAGGCGAGCATGGAAAACGGCCTGACGCTGCTCGCCACGACCGGCGCCACCGCCCCCTTCGTCGGGCTGTTCGGCACCGTCTGGGGCATTTACCACGCGCTGGTCGCCATCGGCATTTCCGGCCAGGCCGCCCTGGAAAAGGTCGCCGGCCCGGTCGGCGAGGCACTGATCATGACCGCCGCCGGCCTCGCCGTCGCGCTGCCTGCGGTCTTCGCCTACAACGCCTTCACCCGCGCCAACCGCGTCATCCTGGCCGATCTCGACGCCTTCGCCCACGACCTGCACGCCTTCTTCACGGTCGGCAAGCCGTTCGTTGCCAACAGCGCCCAGATCCATCCGATGCGTGCCCGTGCCGCGACCGAGGTGGCCTAAATGTCGATGGGCAGCTTCAACTCGCAGAACCACCAGATGCCGACGGCGGAGATCAACATGACGCCGCTGGTCGACGTGATGCTGGTGCTGCTGATCATCTTCATCATCACCGCACCGCTGATGACGCATTCGGTCAAGGTCGAGCTGCCGCGCGCCGCGAGCACGCCGACGCCGGAAAAGCCGCTGACGCTGCAGGTGGCGATCACTGCCGACAATGCGGTTTTTATCGGTTCCGAAGCGGTCGATCGTACGGTGCTGGAACAGAAGTTCCATGACGCCGTCGTCCAGGACGCCAACGTCGAGATGCACCTCAAGGCCGACAAGGCAACCCGCTACGAGTCGGTGGCCGAGACGATGAGTGCCGCCCGCCGCGCCGGCCTGACCAAGATCGGTTTCGTCACTCAGCCCGGTAACGAATAGCCGCCAACCGTTTTTCTCAACTTTCGCTTCAACCATATCCCTCAAGCCAGCCAGCCAGAACGCCAGCCAGCCCTCTCGGGAAGCCAGCTTCAAGGTCAGCCAGCCAGAGACTTTTCAGGAGTCCTGCCATGTTGTCCCCGAAACACATCCTCTCTGCTCTCGTGCTGTCCGCCGCTCTGGCTACCCCGGCGCTCGCCCTCGAATATCCGATCGGCGTGCCGCAGCATCGCGCCGGCATGGAGATCGCCGCCGTCTATCTGCAACCGGTTGAAATGGAACCGGAAGGCATGATGAAGAAGGCGAGCGAGTCCGACATCCACCTCGAAGCCGACATCCACGCCCTGGCCAACAACCCGAACGGTTTCGAGGAAGGCGCCTGGATGCCTTACCTGATGGTCAAGTTCGAGGTCTCGAAGATCGGCGGCGACTACAAGGTGGCCGGCGATTTCATGCCGATGGTCGCCAACGACGGCCCGCACTACGGCGACAACGTCAAGCTGGCCGGCCCGGGCAAGTACAAGGTGAAATACACCATCCTGCCGCCGTCCGAAAACCATCACGCCCACTTCGGCCGCCATACCGACCGCGCCACCGGCGTGCGTCCGTGGTTCAAGCCGTTTGAAGTCGAGTACGAATTCACCTACGTCGGCATCGGCAAAAAAGGCGGCTACTGATCATGCGCCTCGCCAAACTAAGCGCCGCGCTCGTCGCGGCGGGGCTGGCCCTGCCCGTCCTGGCCGCGCCGGCTGATGCCGCGCTGCTCGAAAAGCTGGCCGCCCGCCTGGAAAAACTGGAAGCCCGCAACGCCGATCTGGAAAAGGAAGTACAGGCGCTGAAGGGGGAAAACCAGCGGGTCAACGAAGGACTCGACAGCCCACGGCTCTCGCAGTACGAGCCGGAATTGACGGTGCGTCTGAAGGCCGTCGAAAAAGACGCGCTGGAGATGAAGAAGGCCGCGAAAATCGCCGAGGGCCTGGAAGGCATCAAGGTCGGCGCTTCGCTGGCCACGGTCGGCCAGCACGCCCAGGGCCTGCCCAAGGATGTCGACGGTGGCAGCAGCCAGCTCAACTACCGGGCCGACGTTTCCATCGAATTGCCGCTGGCCCCGGTCGGCGACATCGAACACAAGCTGTTCGCCCACCTGCGCATGGGTCAGGGTCTCGGCCTCAATGCCGCCTTCTCCAAGCTCGGCCACTTCGCCAGCGCCCCCAATGCGTTGGCCTTCCGCGCCTCGGGCGCCAGCCCGGACGACTCGGTCACCATCCTCGGCCAGGCCTGGTACCAGGCGGCCATTCCGCTGCCCTTCCTGGGCTTCAAGCCCTACTCGCGGGAAACGCTGGAAGTCACCTTCGGCAAGATGGACATCTTCGGCTTCTTCGATCAGAACGCGGCGGCCGGCGACGAATCGAAGCAGTTCCTCAATTCCGTCTTCGTCCATAACCCGCTGCTCGATGCGGCCGGCGAAGTCGGCGTCGATGCCAACGGCTTCCAGCCCGGCTTTGTTGCGTCGTATCTGAACTATGTCGACAAGACCCAGCCGTGGCGCCTGTCGGCCGGCGTCTTCGGGACCGGCGAACGCGGCGCCAACTACCAGCGCAGCCTGACCTCGCCGTTGCTGATGGTGCAGGCCGAGAAGCAGTTGAAGCTGTTCGGCGGCCTGACCGGCAACTACCGGCTCTATGGCTGGAACCGCAGCCAGGGCGTCGATTACGACGGCACGCTGAACAAGCACACCGGCGTCGGCGCCTCGGTCGACCAGCGGATCGGCGACGGCATCAGGCTGTTCGCCCGCTACGGCAAGCTGGTCAAGGGCGAATTGCCGTTCAACCAGGCGGTCACTGCCGGTGCCGAGTTCTCCGGCAGCTACTGGGGCCGAGCCGCCGACACCATCGGCGTCGCCGGGGCCTGGCTGCAGTCCGGCAAGGGCTATCGGACCAGCACGGCGACAACCTGGCTGGACGACAACCAGACGCAAATGGCCTACACCTTCACGCCGCAGGGCGCCGAACAGGTCTCCGAAGTCTATTACCGCTACCGCCTGTCGCCGCAGTTCGAGCTGTCGCCGGACTTCCAGTACGTCACCAACGGTGGCGGCAACGGGGATGCCAAGGCGGTCAAGGTCTTTGCCCTGCGCGCCAATATCGCTTACTGAGGAAACCCATGAAACACGCTCTCCATTCCGCGGCTTTCAGCCTGATTCTTTGCCTTCTGACGGCGTCGAGCGCGGCAATCGCCGACGACCTGCCGACCTTCAAGTTGCTGATGAAGGATGGCCGACTCATTCCCGAAACGCTGGAAGTGCCGGCCAACACCCGCTTCCGGCTGGAGGTGAAGAACGAGGGGCCGGGGGCCGCGGAATTCGAGAGCCTGGAATTGAAAAAGGAGCTGGTGCTCGCCCCCGGCGTCACCCGCAACCTCGTTTTTTTCCCGATGAAACCGGGCAGCTACAAGTTCTTTGACGATTTCCACCCGGAAACCGGCCAGGGCCGAATTGTCGCCAAGTAGGTATTAGTCGCTAGTAGCTAGTTACTAGCAACAACTACCCACCGCTAACAACCAACATCTAATGGCTAACAACTAAAATGGGAAACGCCTTTTTCGTAGTCTGGCGGGAAAGCCTCGAAGCTTTCCTGATCGCCGGCATTCTCTACGCCTGGCTGAAAGCCAACGACGACAGCGGGGCCGGGCGCCGGGCATTGTTCGGCGGCCTGGCGGCTGGCGTCGTTCTCGCGCTGCTGCTCGGCTGGGCCTTGCTGACGGTGCAGGATGAACTGACCGGCGAAGCGCTGGAAATATTCCAGACGGCGACGCTCTTCGTCGCCGCCGGCCTGATTACCCAGATGGTGCTGTGGATGCGCCGGCACGGTCGGCAGATGAAAGCCCGGCTGCACGCCGACCTGACGGCCGCCGCCGAACGCTCCGGCTACCTCGGCGTTGCCATCGTTGCGGCGCTGGCGGTCGCCCGCGAAGGCGCCGAGACGGTGATCTTCCTCTACGGCATGGCTCAGGAAGGCCATCTCAAGGCGCTGCTGCTTGGCGCCCTGGCCGGTTTTGCCGGGGCCGGCGCCACCGCCTGGCTGGCGGCAAAGAGCCTGGCCCGCCTGAACATCGGCCTGTTGCTCCGCCTCTCGTCGATCCTGCTGTTGATCCTCGCCTCCGCCCTGCTGATCGCCGCCGTCGACCGCCTGATCGGGGCCGGCTGGCTGCCGCCGCTGATCGATCCGGTCTGGGATACGTCGATGCTGATCGACGACACCACCAAGGCCGGCAAACTGCTCGCCGATTTTTCCGGTTACCGCGCCCGCCCGGCGCTCTCCTCCGTGCTCGCCTGGGCCGGCTACTGGGGCGTCGTGCTGTTGGCCTGGCGGAGAACGTCACATGGCTGAACACGTTGTGCACTTCCATGCCAGCCAGCCCCGCAATCGGGTCGAGAAGATCGGCCTGTTCCTGCGCCGGAACCGCCGGTCGATCATTGCCACCCAATGGGTCGTCATCGTGCTCTACGCGGCGATGGTCATCATCCCTGCCTTCCTGCCGCTGCCGCCGGAAAGCGCCCATATCTGGGACAACCTGCGGCTGTTCGCCCAGTTCTGCTTCTGGGGCCTGTGGTGGCCGGGCGTGATGATCGCCACGGTGACCATGGGCCGCGTCTGGTGCGGCCTGTTCTGCCCGGAAGGCGCGCTCTCCGAATGGGTCAGCCAGTATGGCCGCGGCAAGGCCCTGCCCGGCTGGCTGAAGTGGACCGGCTGGCCCTTCGTCGCCTTCGTCACCACCACCGTCTACGGCCAGTTGGTCAGCGTCTATGAATACCCGCAAGCCGCGCTGCTGGTGCTCGGCGGCTCGACCGTCGCAGCGCTCGGCATCGGCCTGCTCTACGGCCGCGAAAAGCGCATCTGGTGCCGCTACCTGTGCCCGGCCTCGGGCGTCTTCGCCGTGCTGGCCAAGATCGCCCCGCTGCACTACAAGGTCGACCGCGCCGCCTGGGACCGGCACGAGGGCGACTTCGAGCCGGTGAACTGCGCCCCGCTGCTCGATGTCCGGCGCATGACCAGCGCTTCCGAATGCCATTCCTGCGGTCGCTGCGCCGGCCAGCGCGACGCCGTGACCTACAGCGCCCGCTCGCCCTTCGCCGAGGTCCTCGATCTCGAGGCGCCGGCCCGCACGCCGGATGCCTTGACGCTGCTCTACGGCGTGCTCGGCGTCGCCACCGCCGCCTTCCAATGGACGCTCAGCCCCTGGCTGCTCAACGCCAAGCTGGCGCTGGCCGAATGGCTGGTCGAGCACGATCACTTCCTGCTGCTCGACAACGACGTGCCGTGGTGGCTGCTCACCCACTACCCGGAAGCCAGCGACCTGTTCACCTGGCTGGACGGCGTATTGATCCTCGGTTACCTGCTCGGCGGCGGCTTCGTGCTGGGCAGCCTGCTGCTCGCCGGCCCGCTGCTCGCCGCCCGCCTGGTCAGGACCGCGGCCCTCAGCTGGCAGCGCTTTGCCCTGGCCCTGACGCCGCTGGCCGGGGCGAGCGTCATTCTCGGCCTGTCGATGCTGACCGTCACGCACCTCAAGGCCGAGCATCTGTGGCTGGGCTGGCTGCCCTATTTCCGGATTGGCCTACTCGGCACCGGCTGTCTGGCCAGCCTGTGGCTCGCCCTGCGCCTGGTGCAATTGGCCAGCGCCAGCCTACCGCGCCGGGCTGCGGCCGGGCTGACCATGCTCTTCCCGGTCGGCCTGATGGCCACGGTGTGGACGCTGGTTTTCTTCATCTGGTGAGCAATCCGTCGTAAAGTTGGGGCCGGCCGGGGGTTTCCCGGCCGCCCGCCTAACCTGAATGTCCGAATCAACGTGAACGCCACTGTTTCCACCGCCAACGCCATCCTGCTCGTTGGCCACCCCAATGTTGGCAAGTCGGTCCTCTTTCACCGGCTGACCGGCGCCTACGTCAACGTTTCCAACTATCCCGGCACCACCGTCGAGGTCACCCGGGCCAGCACCCGCTTCGACCGCCAAGCGATGCTGCTCGACACGCCCGGCGTGCTGTCGCTGCCATCGCGCAGCGATGACGAGCGGGCAACGATGCGCGCCCTGCTCCGCGAAAACACCCGCTGCCTGGTGCAGGTCGGCGATGCCAAGAATTTGCGCCGGACCCTGACCCTGACCGCGTTGCTCGCCGAACTCGGCGTGCCGATGGTGCTCGCCCTCAACATGCATGACGAAGCGACGGCGCGCGGCGTCACCGTCGACATCCCGGCCCTGGCCGAAGAACTCGGCATCCCGGTGCTGGCCACCGTGGCGACCGGCGGCGAAGGGGTCGGCGAGCTGACCAGCAGCCTGCAGCATGCGCTGCCGCCGCAGCCTCTGCTGCGCTACGACGCAGAAATCGAAAGCGCGATCATCGCCACCACCGTGGCAATCAGCCGCCTCGCCCCGCATCCGCGTCTGGCGGCGCGCGGCCTGGCCATTCTCTTTCTCGGCGGCGATGCGGAAGTCGCCGTCTGGCTGGCCGAGCAGGCTGGCGAATCTTTCGCCGAACTGGCGGCACTGCGCCAGCAGGCCGATGCGCGGGTCACCGGCAAGCTGCCGACGCTGCTCGCCCGCGAACGCACCGAAGCGGCCGACACCCTGGCCACCAGCGCCATCCAGCGCGCCGCCAAGAGCAGCCCGCTGCTCTCGCAGCGGATCGGCCATTACGTCGTCGATCCGCTCTGGGGCGTTCCGATTCTGCTCGGCGTGCTCTATCTGGTTTACCAGTTCGTCGGCGTCTTCGGCGCGACAACCCTGGTCGGCCTGCTCGAAGAAGACCTGTTCGAAGGCATCCTGAATCCGGCCTTCACCCATTTCGTCAATAGCACGGTCAATGTGCCGTGGATCTCGGAATTGCTGGTCGGCCAGTACGGGCTATGGACCATGGGCATGACCTACGCGCTGGCGCTGATCCTGCCCATCGTCACGACCTTCTTCCTGGCCTTCGGCGTGCTCGAAGACTCCGGCTACCTGCCGCGCCTGACGGTGATCGCCAACCGGCTGTTCGCGCTGATCGGCCTCAACGGCCGCGCCGTATTGCCGATGGTCCTTGGCCTTGGCTGCGTGACGATGGCGACGCTGACGACGCGCATCCTGCACAGCCCGCGCGAACGGATGATCACCATCTTCCTGCTCGCCCTGGCCATTCCCTGTTCGGCCCAACTCGGGGTCGTCCTCGGCATGCTCGGCGGCGTCTCCTTCACCGCCCTGCTGATCTGGGCCCTGGCCATGCTCGGCATCCTGCTGCTCGCTGGCTTCCTCGCCGCCAAGCTGATTCCCGGCCGACGCATCCCGCTCGTCACCGAACTGCCGCCAATGCGCCTGCCCAGCCTCGGTAACGTACTGAAGAAAACCGGCGGCCGCCTGAAGTGGTACCTGATCGAAGTCATCCCGCTGTTCCTGCTCGGCACCTTCATCATGTACGCCCTCGACAAGACCGGCGCCCTGCCCGCCATCATCCGCGCCGGCGAACCGCTGGTCAGCGGCTGGCTCGGCCTGCCGCCGGAAGCCTCCGCCGCTTTCGTAATGGGCTTCCTGCGGCGCGACTTCGGTGCCACCGGGCTGTTCGCCATGGCCCACTCGCTGAGCCCGATCCAAGCGGTAGTCGGCATGATCACCATCACGCTGTTCATCCCCTGCTTTGCCAGCCTGATGATGATGGTCAAGGAACAGGGCGCCAAAACCGCCCTCGCCATGGTCGCCGTGATCGTCCCCTTCGCCTTCCTGATCGGCGGTCTGTTCAACCTGCTGCTGCGCGCCGTTTGGTAACCCCATGAGCCCGAAACACGAAGCCCGCCTGCCCCTCGCCTTCATCCCGCCCGGCACGGAAGTCCGTCTGGCGGCCTTCGGCGAGGAAATCGACCCGCTCCAGCGCGAGCAACTAACCGCCTACGGCCTGGCCGAGAACCGCCCGCTCAAGGTGCTGCAACAGCGACCGATGACGGTGATCCTTGCCGATGAAGTTGAACTGGCCCTTGAACATGCTGTCGCACGTCACATCTGGGTGGAAAAGGACACAACCAACGCCTAGAATGGGCGCCGAGGCAAGCCAGCCGCTTTTCGCCAGCCAGCCGCCAGTTTCCAACGAACTCCGGAGAAACACCATGAAGGGCGACAAGAAAATCATCGACATCCTCAACGGCCTGCTGGCCGGCGAATTGACCGCCGTCGATCAGTACCTGATCCATGGCGAGATGTACGCCGACATGGGCCTCAACGAGTTGGCCCAGAAGTCGATTCACGAATCCGACCACGAACGCCAGCACGCCCGGGCACTTATCCAGCGCATCCTGTTCCTCGAAGGCAAGCCGGACCTCAGCAAGCGCGACGGCCTGAAGATCGGCAAGAACGTGCCGGAAATGCTGAAATCCGACCTCGCGGTCGAATACAAGGTGGATGGCGAACTGAAGAAAGCCATGGCAGCCTGTGAAAAGGCCCAGGATTACGTAACCCGCGACATGCTCGGCGTGCAGCTCGAAGACACCGAAATGGACCACGCCTACTTCCTCGAAAAGCAGCTCAAGCTGATCGAACTGGTCGGTTTGCCGAACTACCAGCAGAGCCAGATGGGCTCTGGCAGCCCAGCTTAAGGAGCGAGCATGAAAGGCGACAAGAAAGTCATCGAAGCCCTGAACAAGGTGCTGAAGAACGAACTGACCTCGATCAACCAGTATTTCCTGCACGCCCGGATGTTCCGCAACTGGGGCCTGGAAAAACTCAACGACTACCAGTACAAGCAGTCGATTCGCGTCATGAAGGAAGCCGACGAAGTCATCGAGCGCGTCCTCTTCCTCGAAGGCCTGCCCAACCTGCAGAACCTCGGCAAGCTGCTGATCGGCGAAAACGTCGTCGAATGCCTGGAAGGCGACCTCAAGTACGAGCGTGAAATCCAGCGCCCGCTACTGATCGAATCGATCGCCCTGTGCGAGGAACTGCAAGACTACGTCAGCCGCGACCTGCTCGAAGACCTGCTCGAACACTGCGAAGAAGCCATCGACTGGCTGGAAACCCAGCAAAGCCTGATCGAGAACGTAACCCTGCCAAACTACCTGCAGTCCCACATGGAACCAGGCGGGGACTGACCAGCCTCGGGTTGCCGGACAAATCAAAAAGCCACGGTTTTATGCCGTGGCTTTTTAACGTCTGCGCGAGTCGGGAGATATGGCGATGACTCGCTATCGACAGGTATTGACGGATTAGCGCATTCGGATACTGCTGATGATGGCATCCCACCATGCGAGTGCTTCATCCCTCGATAGAGAAGCGTCGACGTAGGGCCCACCATCGATTTGCCCGCCCATAGACATACTTACAGCAAGAACTGGCTTGACCAGGGTTGACGGTTCCGTAATGAGCGTTTCAGCTGAAAACAATCTAACGATCTTGTCGTTATCTTTGCCTTGATCAAGTAATTCTTCGGCAGGGCGTCCGCTGATAGTGGTTTTTCCACGGCGTAAAGTAGTTGAACTGACACCGAGCTTCGTCAGCATATCTGCCTTGCCGTCCACCCGCTTCAGTAAGCCACCATCCCCTTTCTCCGGGAGCGAGTTCATGTCAATTGAGATGAGCACGTCGGGACGTTCCTTGCTGCGGAAAGCTTGCGTAAAAACCTCTCCATCCTGACCTGCATTGATGGTGGTAGTACCCATACAGGTACCGCCTTGAGCCCCGGTTGATGCCACAGTATAGGTGGTACCCTGTGCAACATTGAGCAGTTGACGCTCAAAATATTCAATGGGTTTTTCGGATACGTGGTACTTAAAATTCTCGTAGCGGACTACGGCTTCGCCCCGTTGTGCAAAGAGATGCAACCTGAATGATTCAAGCAGTTCAGGACTGTCATATGCGCTCACAAGCGCCATGGTTTCGTCAATTTCTTTGAGTCCCGCCAGCATGTTTCGCGACGGAGCCTCTGCGTGCGGCATCGCCTGCAACTCTCCAACTCTCTGTCGGACTAGTTGCTGAAATGTCGGCTGTTCGCCATTTAGTCGAGAAAGCTCAATCTGGACTCGCTCAAAATCCTTGCCAAGCCCATAGTAAAGCTGAAGTTCGCTGCCGAGGGTGAGCGCAAAGTCTTCAGGCAGATCAATCAAATAGCGTCCTACACAGTGGGTGCGCATTGGCGGCAAAGTTGCGGGATCGCTCACAATTTTTTCCTGAACAAAGTATAGGTAACTCAAAATTGCGACCATCAAGGTCGCAATAATCACGATGGTTTTCCTGGAAAGCTGGCGCATCATGCTGGGCGTTTTGCAATGCCTGCCAGTTTATTGATGGCATACAAGGTGGTGCGCTGAGCCTTCAAGTCGTGATAGGCGGGTTCGTGACCAAAACCAGCTAATTTGAACTGCTGCCGAATACTCCCGCCACCTTGTGCCAGAGGCGAAGCACCGGAACTGCATGGAACGGTCCCATCGCCCGCACCATCCTGCAGTTCACAATGCAGTTCCCAATAGCTGCTCTCGTAAGTGCTAGCCATTCCCATGCCGAAGGATGGAATGACTTCTGTTTTTCCGCCGACATAGGCGGGAGTGCCACCTTCTTCACGTAGTGCACCATGCCCGAGTCCTGTGACATCTTTTGGACTTTGTCGTTGCCGTTTATCTGGGGCAATCCCTTGGCGCATGCGCCAGGTCACTTTCTCAAAACTCTTCTGTTTCTTGTCGGCACCATAGAAAACGTAGGTTGCTGGATGGAATTTGGCGATCAGTCCCTGATGAAATTTCTCGGCTTTATCCAGATTATTCAAAAATTCTTCCCACAAAATTGGCTCCCCTTCTCTCGGCGACAGCCAAGCTTCATTCACCAATCCCCACCATTGCTTGCGCTCTCGATAGATGGCGCTGTATGACGACTTACCGCTCTTGGGCAAGCTGAGTTGGTTTTGCCCTTTTTCGTCGAGAACTTTTAACCACTCCGACGCGTAGGTTTGCGATGGCAGTAGTTGTAATGCTCCGGGAGCCTGAGCAAAGACGGCCGTAACCTCCTGGCCGGTACTCCCTATCACCAGGCCAGCCCCAAAGTCCTCATCGCGCATTCCGACCTTGCAGCGCCTGTAAGCCACTGCTGCACCCGTGGCGGGCATAACCCCGTGCACAATACCGGCAATTTTTTCTGCCATGCCATCGATCTGCGCGCAAGCCCTGGCCACCAGCCCCCCCATCGAATGAGTGACCAATACAACCTGATCACAGCGGTATTGACCTTTGTTGTAGCTCTTGATCAGTTTAAGGATGCGATCCTGCAAACGTAGTGCGGCCATAGCGTTACTGTCCAGCCAGTTGTAGCCGCAGGCATAAACTGGCATCAAGAACTTGGCACGGGCCATCAGATCGTCGGTCGTGATGGACTGAAACGGCGCCTTCTCTGCACCGAAGGGCTCGTCCGGCATCCCCATTTTGATGCCGGGAAATAGCTTGGGTTTGTCACCAGCTTTCGATGGCGCCGATATTGTTGCCTCGGCCTGGAAATACTCTTGCCACAAGGCCGGATTACGTTCTGCAGGGTTAAGTTGATCATCAAGCCACAAAAGATACTGATGGTAAGAACCTTCGCCAACTTCGCCCCAACCTCGCTCCCGGTAGGTCGACTGCGAATATTTTCCATTCTTGGGTAGTTTTCCCCCGTCATCAACCACAGTACGATCAGGGTGAAGTAGTTTTTGTCGCGGTCCCGAGCCTTTCGTGGCAAAACCTTTCAGCATCCCCCAAGGAATTCCGCCTACGCCGGTATCAAGTCGCCAAACTGGCGTGCCGCCAGCTTTAGCTTTCAAATTAGAACCCATGATGCCCGGCACAAATATCACCGGAAGCACATTGAATGGCCCGGCAATGAGGCGAACCGTATCGGTCAAAGACGAGCCGGTAAGCGTCCACTCGAATGTCGGTTTCCCTGACTTGTCGACTTGCGCTGACTGATTGCGCTCAGTCTTTGGCGGCACCGCGTTCATTGAGCACCTCCACTACTGATTCGACCAAGGACACGGATCGTCAGTTTTTCAATATTGAAGCCTTGCTGAAGCGGAATCATGCCTTGGGCATCGGTAACAACAGGGGTCTTGGTGCCATCCGGCTTGATGATTTCTAGTCGCATATTGGCTAGTGGATCGCCCACTGTATCGGTTAACTGAAATTTTTCGTCGAACAACATCGACTCGCGAGGCATCTCTGGCAAGGCAAAGGGAGAGCTCTCCGGCCCGCTAAAACTCTTCTTGCTCGCATGCACCGTAATCGTTCCTGGGCACTGCACCGTAATCCCACCATCGATCGTGATGCTCGCCCCGCCAGCGACGGCGAGGTGGACTTTCTTGGCCGCCGCGAAGTCGATGTTGGCATTGGCACTGACCAATTTCATCTCCTTCTTCGCCAGGAACTTCATCTCATCGCTTTGCGCCTGCAGCTCGAGGTCGTCCTTGGCGGCGATCAGTTTGATGCCGGTGTTGCCGTCGCCGGCCTTGATCGCCCCGGCCAGCAAGCCGATGGCCTGGCCGCTGTGAATGCGGGTTTTGCCGGCGATGGCGAAGTTGCTGTCTTCGCCGCTTTCGAAGGTGGTGGTTTCGCCGTTGGCGTATTGCAGGTTCTGGCCGGCGACGCTGGCGAAGTCGCCTTTGGCGGCCTGGATGATGGCCGGGGAGGTGAGGTGCGGGACTTTGTTTTGGCCGGCGCTGGTGTTTTTGGCGTCGGCGTCGCTGAGCGCGGCGTTCTGATCCTTGGCGTCCGCCATACCGCTCGCGACTTTATGCAGGGCCTTGAGTGGTGCGGCGCTGTCGTCGATGGTGCTTTTATTTTGCCCGATGCTGCCGATGGCGCTGGCGAGTTGGACGGTCTGGTGAGTGCCGGCGGCTTGGCTAAGGGTTTGGGCCAGGGTGTCGGCTTGTTTGAGTAGCGCCATGGCCGGGGCCATGTCGCCGGCCGGCGCGCCGGGTGTGCCGTGGGGCCAGGTGCTCATGATCAGACCGCGGCCGGCGCGCAGCGCGCCGTAGGCGTCGGTTCTGAGTTCGGCACCGGTGCCGCGGAAGCTGCCGCGGTAGTTGTCAGCCTGGTGTACCAGATGGCCGAGGTTGAGTTCGCTGACGTGTTGCGTCGATTTGAGCTGGATGCGTTGCTGGTGGTCGGTGTCGTCCATGACCAGCTGATTGAAGCCGGCGCCGCCGAATTCCTTGCTCTTGAAGCCGGTCAGGGCGGCGGGATGGTTGTGGCTGCTTTCGGCGGCGCCGTGCCAGGCCAGACTGTTGCCGCCGGCGAGGTTGCCTTGGCCGCTGGTGCGCTGGTCGCTGGCGGCTTCAAAGACCGAGGTGTCGCTTTCGCCCGGGGCGCCGCCGGGCGTTGCCGGCACGCCGCCTTCGCCCTGGCCGTTGTAGAGGGCGCCCATCAGGTAGGGGCGGTCGATATCGCCGCCGAGGAAGTCGACGAGAACTTCCTGGCCGATGCGGGGGAGCATTTGCCAGCCCATGCCGGGGCCGGCCTGCCGGCTCAGCACGCGGACCCAGCAACTGTCCCGGTCGTCCGGCGTTTCCGCCTGTTGCCAGTGGAAGCGGATCTTGACCCGACCCAAGGCGTCGCACCATAACTCGTCGCTGCCGTTGGCGGCGGTTTCGCCGTTCGGCCCGACGACCAGGGCGCTCATCGGCCCGGGGGCGGTCGGCCGGGGGTTGAGGCGGGCGCCGGTGTCGTCGACCAGGCGGGGGCGCCACGAGGTCTTGCTGCGCAGCGCGGCGAAACTGTTGGCGTAGCCGCGTTCGCTGGCCAGCTTGACGAGTTCGGCCGGCAGTCGGGCCGGGGCGCGCAGCGGTTCGATGAGGTCGCCGGTGGCCAGGGCGCGGGGGTCGTCGATCAGTTGGCTTTGCCCGAGACGGCTGGCGATGGCGCTGATGGATTGGCCGGTAAGGTTGTTGATGCCGAGGTGGCTGACCTCGGTGATGACGTAGCCGGCGGGGCCGTCGTTCGGGGCGTCGGGTTGGCTCGGCAGGCCGAGCAGGTCGAGGCGGGTGCCGGGCCGCAGGCTGCGCACGGTGCCCCGGCCGAGCCAGGTCTGGTAGCGGGCTTCGAGGGCTTCCATGGCGAGCCGGCCGTAGCGTTCGGCTTCGCCGCTGGTGGCGAAGGCGTAGAGGCCGCTGTCGTCGTAGGATTCGAGGACCGGGGCGCGCCGGCTACCGTAGGCCTGGGCGGTCGGTACGCTGGTGCTGACGCTGCGCTTGGCTTTGTAGTCGTAGCCGAGTTGGGTGGCGAGGGTGCTGAGAAGTCGGCGGTGTTCGCCGAAGGCGAGGACAACGTCCTGGTCTTCCTGCGAGTCGGCCCGGTGATAGCGGATGCCTTGGCCGCCGTTGGCCGATTGCGACAGCACATCTTCCGGGAAACGCTGGCTGTCGGCGAAGAGGCGGATGCGGTGACCGCCGGGTGCCGCCTGATCTTCTTCGGCGGTCCAGCCGAGGCCTTCTTCGGCGAGCAGGCGGGAGACGAAAGCGTAGTCGGATTCGTTGTACTGGACGCAGTAGCTGCGTGGCCGGGTGCCGGCCATGAACGGTGCGACATCGTCGGACCACTGCCAGCCGGCGATGTCGGCATAGTCGGCGAAGACGGCTTCGACGATATCGATCACCGTGCGGTTCTGGAAAACCCGGTTGTGCCGGCCGCGGCTGAGCAGCCACAGCCAGGGAATGACGATCAGGCGGTAACGGGTGAAGCCGCCGTCGGAACCGAGCTTGAGGGCGGCGCGGACGTAGCCGCTGCGCGGGCTGGTGCTGCCGTCGGAAAGACGGGTAACGAGGCTGACGGCGCGACCGATGAAGCGCTTGAGTTCTAGATGGACGTCGGTGGATAGCAGATCGATGCAGTATTCAAAACCGGCCGAGAGACTTTCCTGGCCCCACCAGGCTTCAACCGGCAGCTCCGGCCCGGCTTCGTCACGCCAGGTCAGGCTGTAGAGACGGGTTTCGGAGATGAATGGTTCGAGCATGAGGTCAGCGCCTGAAAGTTGAGGTTTGACAGAACGAAACGCCATCAATCAATGACAATTGCGTAGCCGGGCATTTTACGCAATTTGGCTGAATGACGTTGATTTTTTTGCCGTTGGCATGATCGTCGCTCAGACCGCGATGCTACCTCGCTGCGTCGCTCTTTCAGTAACCCCGACAGGACTTCCAGGGCCGTCGGATAAATCGCAGTTATTAATCCGAGATGCTATTGACAGTCATTCTCATCTATATAAAATAGGAACTGTTCGCATTTGAACGCCCACCCTTCTCCAGGGAGTCGATCCATGTATGTCTGTGTTTGTCAGGCCGTTACCGACCGCCAGATTCGCCAGGCCGCCGAAGGTGGCGCACGCACGCTCAGGGACTTGCGGCGCGATCTCGGGGTAACGCGCGATTGCGGACGATGTGCCTCGTGCGCCCACGAATGCCTGCAGGAAGCCCACGCCGATCTGGGCAAGCCGGGCAAGGTGATGCGCAAGGCGGCTTGAATACCGCACCGGATAGACGATCAGGGGGCTGCTGCCCCCTTTTTTACACGCACCGATTGCCGCCCTTTACCACTTCGCTTCGAGCGTCAGCATGTAGCTCGCCATTCCCGGCGTGAAATCGTCTTCGGTTCGCAACAAGGCACCGCTGCCGTCGGTCTCGGTCAGGTAGTTGCGACGCGCCTCCTTGGTCACGTTCTGGGCCGAGAAACGCAAGGCGACCTGCCGGTCGATCTTGTACAGCGCATACAGATCGAGTTGCCGGCGCGCCCCCTGCAACTGCTTGACGGTTGCGCTGCTCTCGCGATCGAGGGCGGAAACGTAGTTGAAATTGCCACCGAGGGTCAGACGCAGCGAAGAAATTTCGTAGTCCGCCCCGACATTGGCACTCTTGCGCGGCCCCTCGCCGGCGCCCAGGCCCTCGACCTTGTCGAGCATCCGGGTATCGGTGTAGGCGGCGTTGCCACGCACGGTCAGCGCCGGCAAGCCGAGTGCGATCATCTTGCTCTTGAAGTCGAAGACCAGGCCACGCAATTCCGCCTCGCCGACGTTGTACGGACGTTCGACCCAGCGTCCGGATTCCTGCTCGGTCAAACGCTGCGTGTAGTTCTGCACCTGCCGATGAAAAACCGACAGTCCGACCGTCCCGGCCCGCCGGTCGAGGAAATATTCGATGCCGGCTTCGATGCTACGCAGGCGTTCCGGTGCAAGGTTGGGGTTGCCGCCGCGATCCGCGTTGCTCGACGAGTTGGTGCCGCTGGACAGGCGCGTCACCGGCAGCAGTTCGCGCGAAAACGGCACACGGCTGTTGCGGGCAATGCTGGCACGCAGGTTCCACTGGTCGGTGATCTGCCACAGGTAATGCAATGAGGGATCGAGGGCGCGGAACTTGCGGTCGATGTCCCCCGAACTACTGTCGTCGATCTGCGTCTGCAGGTAGGTCCAGCGCAGCCCCGGCGTCATCAGGTGGCGTTCGGATATCTGCCATTCGTCTTTCCCCCAGACGACCTGGCGGTTTTCCTTGAGCGTGGCGACATTGGAAGATGTCTGGCTGCCGCTGCGCCGTTGCGTGTCCTCGCTCGACTTGCCACGCAGCTCTCCGGCCACCGTCACCACGTGGGCATCGAAGAACAGGCGCTTGGTGCGCAAATCGCCGATCCATTCGGTCTCGGTCCGTTCGCTGCGGTCGGCAATCGAGGAGGTCAGCGCGCCGGTCGAATCGTACTTTCCGGAACGCTTGTCGGCCGCTTCGGACTCGCCCTGGACGGTAAATTTGGCCGTTGTCTCGGCCCCTTGGGTGCCGCTCAGGCGCCATTCGCTACCCAGCCTTCCCATCGTCCGCCGGGTTTCGTCGCGTTCGTTATCGCTACTCGCCACCCCATTGGTGCTGCGCGCAACCTTGGTCGTCCGCTCATCTTCGGTGTGCGAGAAGAAAGGACTCAGGGTGAACCGCTGGTTGCCGGCGAATTTCCAGGAAAACCGCGGCGACAGCGTGATGTTGGTATCGTTGCCGGTCGTCGTCGAGTCTTCGCTGATCTGACCATTCGGTACGCCGCCACCGTAAGTCGTCGCATCGAGTTCGCGCTTGCCGTAACTGGGCCGCCGGTTGATGGCGCCAGACAGCAGGTAGCCCGAATCACCGTCCGGCTCACCGTACTGCCCTTCGAGGCGAAACTGGGGATCGTCGTCGACCGCACCGACGCCGACCTTCAGCCCGCGCGTCGCCTTGGGCGGCACATCGCGCATGACCAGGTTGATCACGCCGGCCGGGTTGAGTACCGGGAATTCGGCTGTGCTGTTGCGGATGATCTCGACGCGCTCGATCATTTCGACCGGCAGGCGCAGCGCCGTCGCCGGGTTGCGGTCGCCGCCCGGCAACGGCTGGCCATCGACGAGGATCTGCGGCATGTTGCGGTCCGGCCCACGGCCGCGGCCGCGCGGCCCGCTGTCCATGTCGGTAAACATGCCGGTGCCCGGCAGCTTGCGCAGCAGTTCGCCGACGCTCGCCGCATCGAGGGTATCGAGTTCCTCGCGGTCGAAAACCAGCTTGCCGGCCGAGGCATTGCGGCGGACTTCCTGGGCTTCCGACTTGGCGGAAACCAACACTTCCGACAACACCGCGTCCTGGGCGAGCGCTCCGCCTGCGCCCAGCAGGGCCAGGCCGGTGCCGATGAGGCCGCCAATATCTTTATACGCACGAATACTCATGCTGAGTGCTCCTGGGGATTGAACGACAATACCCTGGCTGGCGGCGGCTGGCTTGATCGGGATGGGCCCGACATGGGCGCCGCCGGATTTTCTCAAAACACCGCCTGTTTTCACTGCCGCCAAAGGTAACAAATGTGTAAATGGACGCCTCGGGCCAGCGCCCCGACTACGGCGGATTGAGCAGGAACTGCGCGTCTAGCGCGGCCAGATCCCGGGCGCCGCACAGCGCCATGGTAATTTCCAGTTCCTCGCGGAGCAGGCGCAGCAGATGCGCCACGCCGAGTGCTCCGGCGGTGGCCAGTGCATGCACATAGGGGCGGCCGACCAAAACGGCCGAGGCGCCCAGCGCGAGCGCCTTGAAGATGTCGCTGCCCCGCCGGATGCCGCCGTCGAGCAGAAGCGGGAAATCAGCACCGACCACGGTCTTGATGGCCGGCAAAATGTCGATGCTGGCCGGCGTCGTATCCAGCGTCCGGCCGCCGTGGTTGGAGACCACGAGGCCCTGGACACCGGCTTCGACCGCCCGCCGCGCATCCTGCGGATGGAGGATGCCCTTGAGCACCACCGGCAAGCGGCTGTGCTCCACCAGCCACGCCACATCGTCCCAGTGCGGCGCCGTCGTCATCAGGCGATCGAAGACATTCGCTCCGCCGGTACCGGACAGCCCGGCGTTTGCCCCGGCCGCCAGATTGACCGCGGCGATCCCTGCGGGCAGTGCGAAACCGGCCCTCTGCTCGCGGTTGCGCACGCCGAACACGGCGGCGTCGACGGTCAGCACGAGCACCGCGTAGCCGGCCGCTTCGGCCCGTCGCACCAGTTCGAGCGAGGCTGCCCGGCTGCCTTGCCAGTAGAGCTGGAACCACAGCGGCGCCTCGGCCTGGGCCGCGATCTCCTCGAGCCGGCAGGTCGCCAGGCTGCTCACCACCATGCCCGCCTGCATCGCCCCGGCCCCGAGCACGGTGGCCATTTCGCCGGCCGGATGAAACAGCCGTTGATAGGCAACCGGCGCCAGCAAGATCGGGTGGGCATAGTCCCGGCCAAACAGCCTCAGGCGAGTGTGCCCGCCCCGGACATCATTGAGCGGCTGGGGCAGCAGGTGGATCTGGCGAAATGCCTCGACGTTATCATCGAGCGTCAGTTCGTCGGCCGCCCCACCTTGCAGGTAGGCCCAGGCGTTGTCATCGAGGTGCCGACGGGCGGCCTGCCGGTAGTCATCGGCCGCGACGACATCGGACGGAATGCGGTCGACGGGCGGCAGCGGGGGCTGATCCGCAGACGGCATCACTCCGCCCATTGCTGCAACAGCTTGTGATAGTGCCCGGTCAGCGCCACGACCTCGGGCGTATCGCCGAGCTGGCTGCGCAGCTTCAGAATGTTCATGTCGAGCTCGAACAGCATGGCGCGCTGCCAGGCCGTCCGTACCAGACTCTGCGTCCAGAGAAAGGACCCGATCCGGGCGCCCTTGGTGACCGGCTCGACCCGGTGCAGGCTGGTTGATGGATAGACGATGGCATCGCCGGCCGGCAGTTTGACTTCGTGTCTACCGTAGGTGTCTTCGACGATCAGTTCCCCGCCTTCGTATTCCTCGGGATCGGTCAGGAAAATGGTGGTCGAAACGTCGGTGCGGATGCCCTCGGTGCTGCCATGGGCGTATCGGATGGCGTTGTCGATGTGATTGCCGTAATAGCCGCCCCCTTCGTAATGATTGAAATAGGGCGGCAAGATCTGTTTGGGCAGTACTGCGGAAAAGAACAATTTGTTCTTCATCAGCGCCGTCACCATGATTTCCCGCAATCGGGCGATGGTCGCGGTGCCTTCCGGCAGTTGCCGGTTGCGCTTGCATTGCGCCGATTGGGCGCCGGCAGTGGTCAGTCCATCGACCCATTCGGCGGCTGCCATTAGCCGGCGGCATTCGGCAACCTCCTCGCGCGTCAGCAGTTCCGGAATGTGCAGCATCATGGCAAAAGCTCCTAAGAACGGGCAAACCCCGTAAACGTGAAAAACCCGCCCAATCGACGGGCGGGTCGGTGAACTCCGGTTAAAACTTGAAGTTGGCGGTCATGATCGCCTGGCGCCCCGGGGCCACGCTGACCATGTGGGTGGTGTAGGCGCGGTCGTAGTAGGTCTTGTCGGTCAGATTCTGGATATTCAGACGCAGGCTGAAATTCCTGGCAACCTCATAACTGGCCATCGCATCGTAGCGCCAGTATTCAGGCACCCACTTGGTGTTGGCCGTGTTGCCGTAGACCTTGGAGACGTAATAGGCGCCCCCCCCCAGCGTCAGCTTGGGCAGGACCTTGTAGGAACTCCACAGGCTGAAGCTGTCTTCCGGCGTGTTCGGGAACTGCTTGCCCTTGTTGACCTGGTTGGCGGCCAGCGCGCCGACTTCGACCAGCTCGCTCTTCAGGTGGGTATAACCGCCGAAGACCTGCCACTTGTCGGTCAATGCGCCGGCGAAGCCGAGTTCGTAGCCCTCGGTTTCCTGCTTGCCGACGGTGGCCCAGGTATTGGCATCGATCGCCACCTTGGCATTGGTCTTGTCGAGCTTGAAGACCGCGGCGGTCAGCGAAAGCTTGTTGCCGAGCAGGTTCCACTTGGTACCCAACTCGATGTTCCTGACTTTTTCCGGCTCCAGATCCTGATTGGTCACCGCCAGGTTGTCCGTGCCGTCACTGGCGCTTACCCCGGAAGGATTGGCGGCGGTCGCATAGTTCAGGTAAATACTGCCGTTTTCCAGGGGCTTGTAGATCAGCCCGGCCTGATAACTGGCAAAACCACTGTCGCTGCGCAGATTGACCGGAACGTAGACGGTGGTCGTGCTGCCCGCCGTATAGCCCGTCGTCGAATAGCCGTCCGAACGACTGCTGAAATGGTCGTAACGCAGGCCCAGATTGAGCAGCCATTGCTTGCTCAGGGTCGCGGTATCGAACAGGTAGATGCCGCGGCTCGTCGTATCGATCTTCGCCCCGACCGACGTACGGCTGATGTTGCCGTTCCAGGCGGCGTTCGGATCGGGATTGGAAATGCTGGCGAGCGGCGCACCGGCGACCTGCAGACCGGCGATGTTGGCACCGGTCACCAGATAGCCGCGGTTGTCGGTTTCGGTACGGCTCAACTCGAAGCCGGTGGCGATATTGTGCTTGACACTACCGGTAAAGAATTCACCGGTAAGTTCGGTGGCATTGACGAAAGCCTCGGTCGTCGAATGGCGATTCTTCGAATTGCGATTCAGATACCCCGGCGGAATGGCTGTCCCGGCAAGACCGTTGGTTCCGAGGCTTATATTGCTGATATTGAGCCCGTTGGAATCGCCCGGATTGCTGACCACGTAATCGTTCAGCGACTTGGTGAAGCGCATCGCGTTGCGGATGGTCCACTTGCCGTTGATGTCGTGCTCGATCTTCAGGGTGCCGCTATCGACTTCCGTCTTGCGAAAATCGCGGGACGTCAGGCCGTAGAAGTTGTCGCGGTCAACCTTGAGCGGGCCGCCGTCGCCGTTGAACACTGACTGCGGATTGGTCGCGGCATACGGGTTGTTGTAGGGATGCCCATAGTCCGGCATGTCATCGGTTTCGTAGTGGTAGAAGCCGACCGTCGCCCGGGTCGGGCCGCCCAGGCCCAGTGCGGCGGAGATATTGACGCCGAGATGGTCGTAATCCACCTCATTGCGGCCGGCCACATCGCCGGTTTCCTTGAGCAGATTGATCCGGACCGCCGCATTGTCGGTCAGTTGCTGATTCAGATCGGCCGTGGCGCGAACGTACTTGTCGGTCCCCAGACCGATCGAGGCTTCGTTGAAACTGCCAAGGCGGGCATTCTTGGTCGTCAGGTTGATGCTGCCGCCGACCGCGCCGCCGCCGCTGAACGCCGAATCGGCGCCCTTGGAAATATCGATCTGCTCGACCGCGAACATGTTGCGTGACTGCGAGCTGGGATCGCGCAAACCGTCGATGAAGGTATTGGCCTGGGCACTGAAGCCGCGAATGACCGGGCTGTCGCCCTCCGGCGTACCGCCTTCGCCCATCCCGAAGGTGATCCCCGGCGTCGTGCGCAGCGCCTCCTGCAGCGACGCGGCATTGGTTTGCTTGAGGACTTCCTGAGTGACGACCGTCACCGTCTTCGGCGTGTCAAGCAGCGGCGCGGTAAATTTGGTCGATGCGGCATTGTCCGCCTTGTACGGCACGTCGGCAGAGGCCTTGACGGTCATTGCCGGCAATGAGGTTTCGCTTTCCTGAGCATTGCCGGCAGCCGGCAGGGCAGCGGCAACCAGGGCCAGCAAATGTGAAGCGTGCGAGTGTTTGCGACTGCGAATGTGCGCCATGAGCCTTTTCCTTGTGGGGTATTAACTGGATTTGGCTGGCGTTCCATCAGGACCGAAACAGATCTTGACTCGCGGATGGCTGGCTAGGTTTATGTTTCATATGATAATGGTTCTCATCCGCATATGCAACAGTTCGTAACAAAACCGCTCAGTCTGTAACCGGACGGCTAGAACAGATCCCGGCAGTAACGCCCGCCCTGCACCAGAGATTGATAACCATCAGGTCCGAGGATCTCGCGGATCGCCCGGTCCACGCCATCGCCCATGCCGGCCCGACTACCGCAGACATAGACCGCCGCCCCCCGGGCAACCCAGCTTCGGAACAGCTCGGCATGGGCCACCAGGCATTCCTGCACATAGAGAAAAGCTTCGCCGTCCCGGGAAAAGACGGTATCGAGACGTTCCAGTTGACCGGCGGCAAGCCAGCGCTCCAACTCGCCCTGCCGATAGAAATCATGCGCCCGGCTGCGCTCGCCGAACAGCAGCCAGTTCTCCTTCACGCCCGCCGCAATGCGCCCGGCAAGGTGACCGCGCAGGCCGGCGAGCCCCACCCCACTGCCGATGCAGATCAGAGGCCCGGCGTGATTCCCGTTGAGACGGAACGGATAATGTGGCCGCAAGCGCAGGGCAACCTCCTCGCCAGGGACCAGTCCCTGCGTCAGCCATCCGGAAGCGATGCCCGGCGTACCATCGTTGTTCCGGCGCACCCGAACCAGCAATTGCAGAGCGCCCTCATCAGGCAGGGAGGCAATCGAATAGTTGCGCGGACATCCCGGTTCCGCCGGCGCGATGATTTGCGCCAGATCCCCCGACTCCCACCGTGGTAACGGTTGCCCGCTGGCTTCAAAGCGCAGCCGATAAACGCCCTCGCCGGGACTGCCGGGATTGAGATGCTGGCGCTCGACCAGCCGCCAAGGCAAAAACTCGCCATCTGGTAAGTCCGCGAACTCATCGGCGCCGGCCAGTTGCGCCAGGCGGCCTTGCCAGTTGGCGAGCGCCTCCGGCTCGGCACGGTGCATGTCGATGCGGTCAAAACAGCGCCGCGCGCCGCGCGCCACCAGGCGTGCCTCCAGGCGCCGGCCGCAGCCGCAGAAATCCGGATAATCGCGGTCGCCCAGGGCCAGCAGCGCAAAGTCGACCCCATCCAGGGCGCGGTCGTCAGCCTCGAGCATTTCCGCGAAGCCGGCTCCGTTGTCCGGTGCCTCGCCTTGCCCGGCCGTGCTGACGACGAACAGGAAGCGGCCACCGGCCGCCAGTTGCTGGCCATCCAGCTCATTCAGCGGGCAACAGCGAACCGTCAGTGACGCCCTCTGCAACGCCAGGGCCGTCTGTCGGGCGATGGCTTCGGCGGTGCCGGTCTGGCTCGCATAGGCCACGGTCCAGGATTGCTCCTCCGTCGCCTCGGCCAGGCGACTTGAACGCCCTGCAGCCCGGCGGCCAGACCAGAGACACAGGCCGCTGTAGGCCAGGCTGAGGAAACCCGCCGCCAGCCAGCGGGCAGGTTCCAACGTTACCCCCATGCCTAGGCGACGGCGCGCCGACCAGCCTGGCCTGGGTCTCGGCGTGACCGGCAACGACTGGCGAACGGCAAACTCATTGCGGCAGCACCTCGAAGGTCCCGCCATAGTTGTAGCGCAATGCAGCCGGCGCCGGCCGCGGCTGGCCTTCAGGCAATTGGACGCGCGGCGGATAGCTGGCGTTGATCCAGTACATCTGGGCCATCGGCCAGGTCACCGAAAATTCGCCATTGGCGTCGGTAGTGACCGCCACTTCCCTGAGAACGCCGCGATAGCGCACGCCCCCGGGAACAATCGCCACACTCAGATTGGCTACCGGCCGGCCATCGAGCAAGAAACGGAAACGCGCCGACTGGCCGGCCAGGTAGTCGTTGGGATGGCTGAGCGGCAGCAGTTCGAGGCCCGAGCCGGTCGGCTTGATCACCGTCGCGTTGGGCTTTCCGGCAGTGACGTAGGTTTCCAGTCGGCCCAGCGTTCTGGTGACCATCAGCTCCTCGGCGTTGGCCGGAATTTCCGTCTTCAACTCCGTCGAATTGCCGCGCCAACGCTTCATTTCACCATTCTGCTTGTAACTTGCCATGGCGTTTTCGGAGACCAGCGCGATCCGGTAGGTACCCGGCTTGGCAAGTTTCAGGTCGACGCTGCTGCGCAGCTTGCCGGTCGAGGTTTGCGCCGGGCTCAGGGCTTCGCCGTCGGGGCCGGTGATACTCAGGCCGTTCAGGCTGAGGGCATTGGTGTCGATGTCGAACAGGCTTTCCGAAACAGCCGCATCAACGGTGATCCAGGGCTCATTGCCTTCGGCCTGGGTGGTCGATGGCAGCAGCCATTGGCGATGGGCGTTGGCGGCGGGGATCGAGGCGATCAGCAGGGCGGCGAGAAGCGTCAGCTTGAGCGTTTTCATGAGTGGTTCTCCCGAAAATCAGGGTTTTAGTTGAACGGTGACGTTGCCCAGTTCCTCAAGCCCCTTGCCGGAGGCCGTACGCGCCTCCTTGGGAGGCCAGGCGACCGGCAGGCGAACGACTTCCCGGCCACCGCCTTCGCGCGCCGCTTCGACGAGCAGGGTGTAATCGCCAGCGACCAGCTTGTCGATCGGCGCCTTGCCGGTCGAATAGGTCAGCGTGTGGATGCCCGGGGTGCGCGTCGCGCTGGTCACCGCATCGAGCGGCACTTCCATCTCTCGCCCGCCCTTGCGCCACCATTGGCGCAAGTCCTTGAGCCATTTGGTGCCGCCGTTATCGCGCTTCTTCTGGTCGTACCAGACCGCCAGCTGCGTCACCTGCGCCGTATCGTTCTTCTCCAGCCACATCGCGATGTAGGGGCGATGGTATTCGGCCACCGGCAACTGCGGAATTTCTACCTTCACCGAGAGTTCGGCGGCCATCCCTGGCGTCGTGGCACAGACCAGTGCCAGCAACAGTAGGCGTGAACATTTCATGGGCACTTCCTGTGATAGTCAATGAATGAACAACAGCGCGAGGAGCGCCGGAATGAGGACACCCAGGCCGACCAGCGGCCAGGTGGACAGCCGCTGTGCGGCATGCATCTTAAGAATGAGCAGACCGCTGAGCGAAAAGATCAGGCAACCGGCCGCAAAGACATCGATGAACAGGCTCCATGCCCCGCCGGTATGCCGCCCCTTGTGCAGGTCGTTGAGCCAGGAAATCCAGCCCCGGTCGGTAGCTTCATGTTCGACTTCGCCGTCAGCCAGACCGATACGCAGCCAGGCATCGCCGCCGGGGCGCGGCAGAGGGAAGTAGATTTCGTCGTCCGACCATTCGCCTCCCGCATCGGCGACATCGACCTTGAAATTGAGCGCCAGCCAGCGGGCAATGTCGAGCGGCAGCGCTCGCGGCTGTGCCGCTGGAGCACGGCTGATCTGCTGCAGGATTTCCAGATGATTGGCCGGCAGACTGCGCTTTTGCTGAACGGTAACCGGACTGGCCTCGATCTGCCCGGCGTGATTCAGCGTGATCCCGGTAACGCTGAACAGAACGATGCCGAGCAGACAGATGGCGGAACTGATCCAGTGCAGCTTCAACAGCGTCTTCAGCCATGCCGCCCGGCGCAATCCTGCCGCCAATTCGGGCGAACGCCCACCCGGCGCAGGCGAGGCTACGCGGGCAGCAGACGTGACAGGACAAAGGGAACGAAAGGAGAATTTGGGGGCCATGGCAACTTGTCATTGAAAGTTTGGCTGGCGCCCCGGAAAACAGTACCGGGATTGAAAACAACCCCGGCATGCCTTGGGAAAATCGGCTGGCTGACCGAATTATAACTGATAACCATTCTCAATCAAGTGCCTCAACACCTGACCGCCAGCCCCTTGTCGCACCAACCTCCCAAGCTGGCGCAACCGGGCCGATTTCGAGTTTTAGATCACGTCGACTCCCGGCGCCCCTTCGCCGATTTCGCCAATCACCGAAACGTGTGAAAAGCCCTGCTGCAGGAAGACCGACAGCACCTCGGTGACAGTTTCCGGGGTACAGGAAACGAGCAGGCCGCCGGAGGTTTGCGGATCGGTCAGCAGCGCCTTGGCCACGTCATCGATCCCGGAGGCCAGGTGGACACCGGCACCGTAACTGTCCCAGTTGCGCGCCGAGGCGCCGGTGACATGGCCGGCCTCGACGAACTCGCGGGCCCGGGCGAGCAGCGGCAGATCGGCAAAGCGTACCGTGCCGCGCACCTGGCTGCCCTTGCAGACTTCCAGCAGATGTCCGAGCAGGCCGAAGCCGGTAACGTCGGTCACCGCATGCACGCCATCGAGACAGGCCAGTACCGGCCCGGGGGTGTTGAGCTGGGTGGTGCTGGCAATCATCGCTTCGTAATCGCTGTCGCGCAGCGCATCCTTCTTCAGCGCGGCGCTATACACCCCGACCCCGAGGGCCTTGCCGAGAATCAGCTTGTCGCCCGGCCGGGCACCGGAATTGCGTTTCAGATGGGCCGGATTGACCAGACCGATAGCCACCAGTCCATAGATCGGCTCGACCGAATCGATGGTGTGACCGCCGGCAATCGGTATCCCGGCCGCCTGGCAAACCGCTGCCCCGCCTTCGAGGATTTTGGCGATAGTTTCCAGCGGCAGCACCTTGACCGGCATACCGACCAGCGCCAGGGCAAACAGGGGTGTACCACCCATCGCATAGACATCGGAAATCGCGTTGGTCGCGGCGATCCGGCCAAAATCGTAAGGGTCGTCGACGATCGGCATGAAAAAGTCGGTCGTCGCGACAATCGCCTGCTGCGGATTGATCTGGTAGACCGCCGCGTCGTCGCTGGTTTCGGTACCGACCAGCAGTTGCGACGGGACGATGCCCGGCGTCATGCCGGCAAGGATCTTTTCAAGGACGGCGGGAGCGATCTTGCAGCCACATCCGCCACCATGGGAAAGCTGGGTAAGTCTGATTGTTTCTTCGGCCACGACTGTTCTCTTCAGTATTCGGTTATTCGGCGTCAAAGCCGGCGTCTTCGATGGCCGCCAGCAGTTCTGCCCGCGTCACCGCCTGGGGATCGAAAGCCACCTTGGCTTCGGCCGCCTCCAGCGAGACCTCGGCCGAGGCAACGCCGGCCAGCCCGCTCAGCACGCCGGTAATGTTCTTGACGCACCCCTGGCAGCTCATGCCCCCCACTTTGATTACGGTATTTTCCATGCCTACTCCTGGTACAGGAACGGCTGCACCCGCAGCAATTCAAAAATCTCAGCCGCCGGCAAGGCCCGGCTGAAGAAGAAACCCTGGGCCATGTCGCACCCCATGTTGCGCAACAGCCGCAACTGTTCGGCAGTTTCAACGCCCTCGGCCAGCACCGTCAACCGCAAGTTGCGGCCCATGCTGACAATGGTCGAGGCAATCGCCTGATCGTCCGGATCGACTTCAAGATCGCGGATGAACGAGCGGTCGATCTTCAGTTTGCCGACCGGAAAACGTTTCAGATAAGCCAGCGACGAATAACCGGTTCCGAAATCGTCGAGCGACAACTCGACGCCCATCCGGTGCAGTGCCGACAGCGTCCCGATATTGACGTCGGCATCATGCATCACCGTCCGTTCGGTCACTTCCAGTTCAAGCAGACTGGCATCAAGCCCGGAGGCGGCCAACCCACCGGCCACCGCCTCGACGAAACCGGCCTGACGAAACTGGACCGGCGCGACGTTGACCGCCATGACCACCGCCGGCAGCCCGGCTTCGATCCAGGCTTGGGCCTGTCGGCATGCCTCGCCAAGTACCCAGTCGCCGATCGGGTTGATCAGGCCGCTCTCTTCCGCAACATGGATGAAGCGATCCGGCATGATCATCCCGAGATCCGGATGCTGCCAGCGAATCAGCGCCTCGACACCAACGATCAAGCCGCTCTGCAAGCAGACCAGCGGCTGGTAGTGCAGAACCAGCTCATCCTGTTTGAGGGCCCGCCGCAGGTTGCTCTCCATCAACAGTCGTTCGAGCGTTGCCGTATTCATCTCGGCGGCATAAAACTGGAAGGTGTTGCGCCCCAGCTCCTTGGCCTTGTACATCGCCGTATCGGCATTGCGCAGCAGCGTATCGATATCCTTGCCGTCCTGCGGAAAAATGCTGATGCCGATCGATGGCGTCACCGTCAGTTCGTGCCCGGCGACGACAAACGGCAATCCGCACTCGCCCAGCAAACGCCGCGCCACATCGGCAGCCGCCGCAGCCTGGATGCCGGGCATGGCGAGAACGAATTCGTCGCCACCGAGGCGGGCCAGGGTATCGACCCGGCGCACCGCCGCCGACAACCGTTGGGCAACCGCACAGAGCAATTCGTCGCCGACACTGTGGCCGAGCGAATCGTTGATCCGCTTGAAGTGGTCGAGATCGAGAAACATCAACGCGACAGCCGACGTTTCACGCTCGGCAACGGCCAGCGATTGCATCACCCGGTCACGCAGCAAACGACGATTGGGCAACCCGGACAAGGGGTCGAACTCGGCCAGTTCGCGCACTTTCAGTTCCGCCGCCTTCTGCACCGAAATATCGACCACCGTCCCGACCGAGGCCGGCCGGCCATGGAAAACCGAGGGCGAGCCGAGAATGGTGACCGGGAAGACCGAGCCATCCTTGCGCACCGCGGTCAGCTCGTAAGACTGGCCGCGCACTCCGGAAATGCGCTCGTCCATCTGCTGCAGGACAAAGGGATGCTCATCGGGAGAGATCAGGTCAAGCGGCCCCAGGCGATCGACCATTTCCTCGACCGTATAGCCAAACAACTTGAGCATGAAGGGATTGACGTACTTGAAGAGACGATCCTGCAGAACGAATATACCGACCTGCGCGGCCTCCATGGTGGCCCGGAACAGCTCCTCGTTTTCCGAAGCACCGCCCGGCACGCCGGCCTTCCGACCCGAGTCAGCCTGCACCAAATATTTCTCCCTGACCCCTGCGGTCATCTAGCCTTCACCAATCTCTTTCTGTCACTTCCGCGGAACGGCTGGCCGCCAACGCTTGAGCAGCAGCGAATTCGTCACGACGGAAACCGAACTCATCGCCATTGCCGCGCCGGCGAAGACCGGGTTGAGAAAACCCAGTGCGGCAAGCGGTATGCCGAGCACATTGTAGATGAAGGCAAAGAAAAGATTTTGCCGGATCTTGCCGAGGGTTGCCGTGGAAAGGTCGATGGCATCGGCGACACCGTGCAGGTCGTTGCGGATCAAGGTCAGGTCGGCTGCCTCGATCGCCGCATCGGAGCCGGCCCCAATGGCGAAGCTGACATCGGCGGCGGCGAGCGCCGGCGCATCGTTGATGCCGTCGCCAACCATCGCCACCAGACCGCCGCCGGCTTTCAACTCGGCCACAGCCGCCGCCTTGTCGCCGGGCAGAATGCCGGCGCGAAACTCGGCGATGCCCGCCTCCGCGGCAATCGCCGCCGCGGTCGCCGCATTGTCGCCGGTCAGCATGACCACCCTGATGCCCCGTTCGCGCAAGCGCGCCACGGCTGCTCGCGAGCTTGGCCGCAGCGCGTCGGCAATGGCGATCAGGGCCAGCACCTGCTCCGCCTCGGCCAGCACAACGACGGTTTTCCCCGACTGCTGCAAGGCAAGTACCGCCGGATCGTCGGCGGCGCCAAGCCAGTCAGGCGAGCCGAGACGCAACGAACGCCCGTTTACTTCGCCGTGCACGCCATGCCCCGGCAGCGCCTTGAAATTCTGCACTGCCGCGCTGTCGACCACGCCCCCTTGGGCAACGGCCTTGGCAACGATGGCCCTGGCCAATGGGTGCTCGGAATTCTGTTCGAGTGCCGCCGCCCAGCGCAAGACATCGGCCTCGCCAGTGCCCCGCGTCACGACGTCGGTCACCTGCGGTTTGCCGCAGGTCAAGGTGCCGGTCTTGTCGAGCGCCAGCACCTTGATATGTTCGGCGCGCTCCAGCGCCTCGGCATTCTTGACCAGGATGCCGGCCCGCGCCCCCTGCCCGGTCCCGACCATGATCGCCGTCGGCGTCGCCAGGCCGAGGGCGCACGGACAGGCGATGACCAGCACGGCGACGGCGTTGATCAGCGCCTCGGCCAACAGCCCGGAATACAGCCACCAGCCGACAAACGTGCCCAGCGCAATGACGCACACCACCGGCACGAAAATCGCCGAAATCCGGTCGGCCAGCCGTTGCACCGGCGCTTTCGAGCCCTGCGCCTCGCCAACCAGCCGGATGATGCCGGCCAGCAAGGTATGTTCGCCAACCCCGCTGGCCCGACAACGCAACGCCCCTTGCCCGTTAGCCGTTGCCGCGAAAAGCTTGTCGCCGGCGCGCTTGGCGACCGGCATGCTCTCGCCGGTCAGCATCGCCTCGTCCACACTCGACTCGCCATCGATCACTTCGCCATCGACCGGCACGCTCTCGCCCGGACGAACAAGAAAGACATCGCCCGGCATCAAGGCATCGACCGGCATTTCCACCCACTGGCCGTCACGTTCGACACGCGCCGTCTTCGGTTGCAGACGGATCAGCGACTCGATGGCCTCCGATGTCCGGGCCTTGGCCCGCGCTTCCAGCAGTTTGCCGAGCAGCACTAGGGTAATGACGGCTGCCCCGCCTTCGAAATAGACATGCTGATCGAGCGCCAACAGCGTGACCACGGTCGAGAATCCCCAGGCCATGCTGGTCCCGAGGGCAACCAGCACATCCATGTTGGCCCCGCCGCCCCGCAACGACTTGTAGGCGCCATCGTAGAAACGCCAGCCGATCCAGAACTGCACCGGAGTTGCCAAGGCCAGTTGCAGCCAGCGCGGCAATTCGTTCAAATGACCATGCTCGCCGAACATGAACAACATCTGCCCGACCAGCGGCAAGGTCAGCGCCACCGAAATCCAGAAGCGGCGGATTTCCCTGCGGTAAACCACCAGTTTTTCGGCCTTCTCACGCGCCCGGGTCTGACTGTCGACCACCTCAGCCGAGAAGCCGGCCTTGGCCACGGCGGCGATCACCGCCGCCTCGTCGACCGTATCAGCCAGCCGCACCCGGGCGCGCTCGGCGGCCAGATTGACGTTGGCCTGTATCCCCGGCTGCCGGTTGAGGACTTTTTCCAGACGCGCCGAGCAAGCGGCACAGGTCATGCCCCCGATCGAAAATTCGACGACCCGGCTGTCGTTCTCGCTCATTTGACCAGCAGCACCGGGATTTTCGTCAGATGCAGCACCCGATTGGCCACCGAACCCATGACCAGCTCCGTCACGCCGCTACGGCCATGCGTTCCCATGACGATCAGCTCGCAACCAAGCTCATCCGAGACTTTGGCGATCACTTCCGCCGGCTGCCCGACATGGATGTGCGTCGTGTGGAAAAGCCCCGCGGTATCCAGTTTTTTCTGGGCGGCGAGCAATTGCTCCTGACTTTCCTCACGGTAGTAGGCATGCAGCGTTTCCGGACCGATATGGGCCTGCACGCGGCCAATCGGAATCGGCGCATGGACATGCAGCAGGTGAATTTCCGGCACCTCGCGGAACCATGCGCAATGGGCAATCAGCTGATCGACCGCGCGCAATGCGCAATCCGAACCATCAACCGGCAACAAAATTTTCATCGTGACTCCCGTCCTAAATCCAGCCCAGCAAGCGCATCAGTCCGAACAGCCCATAAAAGCCAAAGCCAAGCACCAACAAGCCGGAAACCATCCGCACCGCCGGGCGACGCACGAATTCGTTCAATCGAGCAAACAAGATGCCCGCCAGCAGAAGATTTGGCAAGGTCCCGAGACCGAAAGCCAGCATCAACAAGGCACCGCGACCGGCTGATCCGGCAGTCAGGGAACTGGCCAGCGCGCTGTAAACCAGGCCGCAAGGCAGCCAGCCCCAGAGCAGACCGAGCGGAAAGGCCTGGGCAAAACTCCTGGCCGGCAGGAAGCGCTTGGTCAGCGGCTGGAGACGACGCCAGAGATGCTGACCGGCCCGTTCGGTGAACGCCAGCGCGCGCGTTACGCCGAGCAGATAGAGGCCAAGCGCGATCAACATCAGGTTGGCCAGGAAATAGAGGATCAGGCGCACCGGCACCTGGCCTTCGAGTCCCAGGCTGGCGGCGCCCAGAGCCCCGGCAACGGCACCGGCTGCCGCGTAGGAAATGATCCGTCCGGCGTTGTAGGCAAAAAGCATGGACCAACGCGCCGGTGCGCCCATCGACAAGGCGCCGACGATGCCACCACACATGCCGACACAATGGGTGCCGCCAAGCAGACCGACAACAAACAGGGCGAGAAAAGCGGAATCAGGCATTGTGCGACATGGAAAAGGCAAAAGCGTGCAGTTTAACCTGCACGCCGATGCCCCACCACGACGTTCAGATTACCTTGGAGTAGCGCGTCCGCTGGCGATCGGCCCGCAGATAGCGGTCGAAGACCATCGAGATGATGCGAACCAGCATGCGCCCCGGCGGCAGGACCGTGATCCATTCGCGTTCGATCTTGAGCAGACCGGCCCGTTCCATTTCCTTCATGTCGTCGAGTTCGGCGGCGAAGTACTCGTGGAAATCGATCAGATGCGAGCTCTCGATACTTTCGATCGACAGTTCGAAATGGCACATCAGTGCCTGAATGATCGAACGGCGCAGGATGTCGTCGGCAGTCAGTTCGATGCCGCGGAACACCGGCAGCATTTTGGCATCCAGCCGGTCGTAATACTCGTCCAGGGTCTTGACGTTCTGGCTGTAAGTCGGGCCGACCTTGCTGATCGACGAAATGCCGAAGGACAGCATGTCGCAGTCGGCGTAGGTCGAATAGCCCTGGAAATTGCGGTGCAGCCGCCCCTGCCGCTGGGCAACGGCAAGTTCGTCGTCCGGCTTGGCGAAGTGGTCCATGCCGATGAAGACATAACCGGCTTCGGTCAGTTTCTTGATGGCCAGTGCGAGAATCTGCAGCTTGGCATCGGCCGACGGCAGATCGGGTTCGGCGATCCGGCGCTGCGGCTTGAACAGGCTCGGCATGTGCGCATAGTTGTAGATCGACAGGCGCTCCGGATCCATCGCCAGCACGCGTTCCAGTGTGCGGTTGAAACCCATCACCGTCTGGTGCGGCAAGCCGTAGATCAGGTCGACCGAAATAGACTTGAAGCCATTGGCCCGTGCCGCCTTGATCACGTTGAAGGTTTCTTCTTCGCTCTGCACCCGGTTGACGGCGACCTGGACGACCTCGTCGAAATCCTGCACGCCGACGCTCATCCGGTTGAAACCGAGTTCGCCGAGCAATGCCACGGTTTCGTAATCGACCTTGCGCGGATCGACTTCGATCGAATATTCGCCACCGTCGAGCAGCTTGAAATGCTTGCGCGTCTCGGCCATCAGCTGTCGCATTTCGTCATGCGACAGGAAGGTCGGCGTACCGCCGCCCCAATGCAGCTGAATGACTTCGTGCTCGCCATCCCGGCCTTCCAGGCTGGCGCTCTGCAAGGCCAGCTCCTTGGCCAGATACTTCAGGTACTTGGCGCTGCGCCCGTGATCCTTGGTAATGATCTTGTTACAGGCGCAGTAATAGCAAATAGTGTTGCAGAAGGGGATGTGGAAGTATAATGACAGCGGACGGCTAATGCCGCCGATGTTGCGCTTGCCGAGCCAGAGTTTGGCAGCGTCCGAGTCGAAAGCCTCGACGAAACGGTCGGCCGTCGGATAAGACGTGTAGCGAGGGCCGTTTACGTCGAAACGGCGAATGATCTGAGGATCGAAGACGAGGTTTTCAGTTGCGAAATTCATGGGACATGCCACCAATAGTTGGCTGGATTATGTTCGGATGGAGCAATTTAGCGGTTGACATGGATCAAGCTAACGCAGGTTGCCAATGCCTCAAACAGTCCCACTGAATCAAGATATTTCATTGTCCGTCATCAAGACGGCTTGTTCGAATTGTAACCTGCGCGAGCTGTGCTTGCCGTATGGTCTTAACCTTGAAGAACTTGAGCGTCTCGACGACCTCGTTTCGACGCGCCGCCGCATCAAACGCGGCGACCATCTATACCGCGCCGGGGCTTCTTTTGACAGCATCTACGCCATTCGCAGCGGCTTCTTCAAGACCGACGTACTGCTCGAAGACGGCCGCGACCAGGTCACCGGCTTCCAGATGGCCGGCGAGCTGCTCGGCCTCGACGGTATCAGCACCGAATTCCACACCTGCAACGCCATTGCGCTGGAAGACAGCGAGATCTGCTCAATCCCCTTCTCGCGCCTGGAAAGCCTGTCGCGGGAAATCCAGAATCTGCAGCACCATTTTCACAAGGTGATGAGTCGCGAAATCGTCCGCGACCATGGCGTGATGATGCTGCTCGGCACGATGCGCGCCGAAGAGCGTCTCGCCGCCTTCCTGCTCAACCTGTCCCAGCGCTTCACGGCGCGCGGCTTCTCGCATGCCGAGTTCTATCTGCGCATGACGCGCGAGGAAATCGGCAGCTATCTCGGTTTGAAGCTGGAAACCGTGTCCCGGGCCTTTTCCCGTTTTCAGGAAGAAGGTCACATTGCGGTTCAGCAGAAGCACATCCGGATTCTCAACGTCAACGGCCTGAAGGCCCTGATGAATCACCGCCACTAAGCGGTTTCGTCCGACCCCAGAAGCAAGCCGGGCGGGCTGGAGCGGTGTAGTCGAGGCCGGCTGTCGAATAAACGGTCAAACGGCGGCAAGTTGCTGATATCGGGCAAAGAGGCCGGGAGCTATGCTATACATACGCCATTCTCCTACCGCAGGGCCATTTCAGAATCATGAACACGCCAGAAAGCTCCGTCGTATTCGGCACCGAAGACATATTGCTCAGTTTGTGCAACTCGGTGACCCGCGTCCTGACCGTCGCCACCCAAAGCCAGATCCACTTCTCCGGCATGGTCCAGCGCATCACCAAGACCTGCCTGAAGCCGGATATCGGCTGCTTCGTCCTGTTCGACGGCGGCTTCTCCGGCTTGGTGGTCATCAACTTCTCGGCCCAGGCCGCCATGGAGTTGTATGAGAGCTACATGCTGAGCATGGGCATGTCAAAGGATGATCTGGCCAGTTCCCACACGTCGGATGAAGTGAGCAATGTCATGGGCGAGCTGATGAACCAGATCGTCGGCGACTTCACCGGCAAGGTGGCGCGTGAGCTGCAGACTCATATCACGCAGAATCAGCCGAAAATGCTGGTCCTCAACAAGCAGGTGATGTTGAGCGTAGACACCAATCTCGACAAACCCGAAGCCCGCCGCGTCACCTTCTACACCGGCCACAACAACATTTTCTATCTCGAACTGGCGATTGACCGGACCGAGTTCATCAAGTTGTTCGACTTCGAGGCCAACGAGGCTCCGGATCCGGATGATCTGATCGCTCAGGCCAACGCGCAGCCGGCGCCCCAGCCTGAGCCGCAACAGGCGCCGACGAACGAACACGACGACCTACTCAAGTCCCTCGGCATGTGACGCCGGCGACCTGCCCGCTGTTGCTGTTTACAGCGGGCAGGCGAAACAATCACCTCCCCGCCCGGCCTGAACGGCCACATGTTTTTCCCGCATCGGCGCTGTTTTTCGCGCCGCCTGTTGTCGACCGCGGAAGTTAAGAGGATACTACTTTAGTCATATAAAAATTACCGTGCTCCATGCCCGGGCAGAGAAAAATTGTCAGTTTTCTGGCGTCACATGCCGGAGCCTGACAGGGAGAGAGACCATGTTCGCTCCATTGAATCGACTTAGTGTCCGCAACCGGATATGGAGCATCGTGCTCATTTTCATTGGCGGTACCGTGCTCGGCATCACGATTGACGTGCTGATGCTGAAACAAACGCTGCGCCAGGAAAAAGAGGCCACCATCCGGCAAGTCGTCGAAAGCGCTTATGGTGTCGTGGCCCACTATCGCGATCTGCAGCAGAACGGCACCCTGAGCCGGGAGGCGGCCCAGGCGGCGGCGATTAGTACGATCAAGGGCATGCGTTACAACGGCGAGGAATATTTCTGGATCAACGATAACCAGACGCCGGCCCGGATGGTCATGCATCCGCTGATGCCGGAGCTCGATGGCCAACCCCTGCTCGACGAGAAGTTCAACTGCGTCACCAGTCTGCGTAGCGGTTCGGATGGCCCGTTTGTCTCTACCGACGGGAAGAAACATATTCTGCAAGCCGTCGCCGAAGTGGTGGGACAAACCGGCCACGGCTACGTCACCTATTTATGGCCCAAGGTCCAACCGGGCGGCGGCCTTGCCCAGCAAGGCTTTCCCAAACTTTCCTACGTCAAGGAATTTGCCCCCTGGGGCTGGATCATCGGCTCCGGTATTTATATCGACGACATCGATGCTGCAGTGCGCGTCCGGGCAACCCTCAATCTGTTGCTGCTGCTCGGGATGAGTACTGCCTTGCTGCTGCTGACCAGCCTGATCGCGCGCAGCATTACCCGGCCGCTGCAAGCCACGATGCAGACCATGCATGGCATCGCCAAAGGCAATGCCGATCTTGACCAACGGGTGCCGGTCGAGGGACGCAGCGAAATTGCCGAACTGGCCAGCAATTTCAATCAAATGCTTGATCATATTCAGACCCGTGACCGGGCGCTGCTCAGACACCAGGAAGTCCTCGAGGAAGAAGTATCCAGTCGCACCGCCAGCCTGCGTGAAGCAAATATCAAACTGGATGCTGAACTGAGCGAACGCAAACGTCAGGAAACGATATTGCAGGAAAACTTCGAGCACGTCCGGGCCTTGAACAAGCAGCTCGAAGATGCCCAGAACCAGCTCCTCCAATCGGAAAAAATGGCCTCGATTGGCCAGCTGGCGGCTGGCGTCGCCCATGAGATAAACAACCCGATTGGTTTTGTCAGTTCCAATCTGGGGACATTGAAAGAATATATCGACGACTTGCTGGGCATCATCCAGGCCTACGAAAAAGCCGATCCGCTGCTGGCCAGCCAGCCCGAAATCAACTCGGTCATTGCCGCCCTGAAGAAGCAAGCCGATCTCGGATTTCTCCGCAAGGACATTGGCGTCTTGCTCGGTGAGTCGCGCCAAGGGATAGAGCGGGTCACGAAAATTGTTCAGAACCTCAAGGATTTTTCCCGGATAGACAGCTCGGACTGGGCTGCAGTCAATCTCGAGGATGGTCTTGACAACACTTTGGGCATCCTCGCGAACGAGATCAAGGGCAAGGCCGATATCGTCAAGGAATATGCTGGACTGCCACGTGTCGAATGTCTTGGTTCGCAATTGAACCAGGTATTCGTGATTCTGCTGGGCAACGCCGCCCAGGCCATCGAGTCGCACGGCACGATCACCATCCGCACCGGTTCGACCGAGGCCGATGTCTGGATCGAAATAGCCGATACCGGCAAGGGCATTTCGCCGGAAAACATCAAACGGATATTCGATCCCTTCTTCACCACCAAGGCGATTGGCAAGGGCACCGGGCTTGGCCTCTCGCTGGCTTACAGCATCGTCCAGAAACACCATGGAAAACTCGCGGTGGTCAGCGAAGTCGGCGTCGGCACTTGTTTCCGCATCGAGATTCCCTGCGTTCAGCCGAATGCCCGCCCCGGCGTTGCCGCCCCCGCTGCCGTCGCCGAGACGATGGCGTGAAATAAACGAAGCCGGTTCGACCAACCGGCTTCTGTGACGAGGCAAATGCCTCGCCAACAACCCCCTGCTCAAAATCTGAACAGTTGCTGAAAATATGATCAGCACGGGTTCCCTGGCGAATCCCAGGTCAGTCACAAAGCACATCTCAAGCCACTGATTTAACGCAATTTTCGCCAAGCCACCCCGCCCTGGCGGCGGCTGGCACACGGCGTGCACCTGTACTGGCACGAGTCGCAGCAGGACGAGGATTTCAGCAACACGGCCTGCCGCCCTTGAATCGATCGCTCGCAACTCATATCCAGAAACAGGAGACAAACATGATTTATGCATTCCCCGGTGCTGCCGGAGCCAAGATTGCCTACCAGGCCAAGTACGACAATTTCATCGGCGGCAAATGGGTTGCCCCGGTCAAGGGCGAGTACTTCAGCGTCGTCACGCCGATCAGCGGCAAGCCCTATACGATGGCCGCCCGCTCCACCGCCGAGGATATCGAACTGGCCCTCGATGCCGCCCACGCCGCTTTCCCGACCTGGGGCAAGACCTCGCCGGCCGAACGCTCGAACATCCTGCTGAAGATCGCCGACCGCATCGAAGCCAACCTCGAACTGCTGGCCTATGCCGAAACCGTCGATAACGGCAAGCCGATCCGCGAAACGCTGAATGCCGACATTCCGTTGACCGTCGACCACTTCCGCTACTTCGCCGGCTGCCTGCGCGCCCAGGAAGGCGGCATTTCCGAGATCGACGAATTCACTGCTGCCTACCACTTCCACGAGCCGCTCGGCGTCGTCGGCCAGATCATCCCGTGGAACTTCCCCATCCTGATGGCCGCCTGGAAGCTCGCCCCGGCCATCGGCGCCGGCAACTGCGTGGTCC
This sequence comes from Azonexus sp. IMCC34842, assembly GCF_050368855.1. Taxonomy (GTDB): domain Bacteria; phylum Pseudomonadota; class Gammaproteobacteria; order Burkholderiales; family Rhodocyclaceae; genus Azonexus; species Azonexus denitrificans_A. The sequence continues at coordinate 2,830,422 of NZ_CP178449.1, forward strand.
TGAAGCCAGCCGAATCGACCCCGATCTCCATCCTGATCCTCGCCGAACTGATCGCCGACCTGCTGCCGCCGGGCGTCCTCAACATCGTCAACGGTTTCGGCCGGGAAGCCGGCATGCCGCTCGCCACCAGCAAGCGGATCGCCAAGATCGCCTTCACCGGCTCGACCTCGACCGGCCGCGTCATCGCCCAGGCCGCCGCCAACAACCTGATTCCGGCGACGCTCGAACTCGGCGGCAAGTCGCCCAACGTCTTCTTCGCCGACATCATGGACAAGGACGACGGCTTCCTCGACAAGGCCATCGAAGGTTTGGTGCTGTTCGCCTTCAACCAGGGCGAAGTGTGCACCTGCCCGTCACGGGCACTGATCCAGGAATCGATCTACGACAAGTTCATGGAGCGCGTACTGAAGCGCGTCGCCGCCATCAAGCAGGGCAGCCCGCTCGACACCGAATGCATGATGGGCGCCCAGGCGTCGCAGGAACAGATGACCAAGATCCAGACCTATCTCGAACTCGGCAAGCAGGAAGGCGCCGATTGCCTGATCGGCGGCGCCCGGGCGCATCTCGGCGGCGATCTGGAAGGCGGCTTCTACATCCAGCCGACGCTGTTCAAGGGCCACAACAAGATGCGCATTTTCCAGGAAGAAATCTTCGGACCGGTCCTCGCGGTGACCACCTTCAAGGACGAAGCCGAGGCCCTGGCGATTGCCAACGACACGCTGTATGGCCTCGGCGCCGGCGTCTGGAGCCGTAACGGCAACGTCGCCTACCGCATGGGCCGCGCCATCCAGGCCGGCCGCGTGTGGACCAACTGCTACCACGCCTACCCGGCCCACGCCGCGTTCGGCGGCTACAAGGAATCCGGCATCGGCCGCGAGACCCACAAGGTGATGCTCGACCATTACCAGCAAACGAAGAACCTGCTGGTCAGCTACAGCGAAAGCCGGCTCGGCTTCTTCTAAACGAGGAATCGGCTCCTCTCGCCCGATTGCGGGCAAGTTCAGGGGGCGGGAAACCGCCCCCTTTTTTCCGCACCATCCGTTTGAGGAGATTCACATGGCAGACCGCGTCATCGCCACTCCGGCCGCGCTCGAACTGATCGAGATCCTTAAGCAGCAATACGGGCCGGCGCTACTCTTCCATCAGTCGGGCGGCTGTTGCGACAACAGCGCCGCCAACTGTTATCTGCCCACCGACCTGACCATCGGCCCCTACGACGTCCACCTCGGCGAGATCGGCGGCGTCCCTTTCTACATCAGTGCCTCGCAATACGAATACTGGAAGCACACGCAACTGATCATCGATGTCATTGCCGGCCAGGGCGGCACCTTCTCGCTCGAAGGCTCGACCGGCAAGGCTTTCCATACCCGCTCACGGCTCTTCAGCAACGACGAATGGGCCGAACTGCAGGCCGCCGGACTCGTCTGACCGGCCAAGAAAAGATCCCCGGCCACCAGTCCGGGGATTCCCAATAAGACGTCAGGCCAGGGGTCTTGCAACCCAACAAGACAAACTCATTCCTGATATCCGCCCCCCTGGAAAAAACGCTTGCAGCATCAAGGTCATAATGCAAAACTGGCAATAATATTAAATTCGGCAATATGTTAAATGACTGCATCCGAATCACCAAAAAATGCTAAAGCCCCACCCGGCGGGCTGCTTGGCGAAGGCGGCGGACGCATCCGGGATTACCTCGCCGAAGGCGAGAATAGCTTTGTCACGCTGTTCGACAGCGCACCGCTGCCGATGTCGTGTTCGATTCTCGAAGGTGACGATCGGGCTTTGAAGTCTTTCTGGAACCAGGCTTGGTGCGAAGCATTCGGCTACCCTGAGCAACAGGTTCAGGGAAAAAGCAGCCTGAGCTTCAATTTATGGGTAGACCCGGAAAAACGTCGCAATCTGCTACGTCTGGCGAACCAATCGAAATGCATCCAGAGCATCGAAAGCGAATTGCGCCATGCCGATGGCTCGATCCGCCAGGTCACCATCTGGGCTCGCCGCATCGATATCGAAGGCCAGACCTGGATAGTCATCAATTACCAGGACGTCACGGCGCAACGCCAGCTCGACCAGGCGCTGCAGGAGGCCACTGCCCAGCTCCGGGAATTCCGCGAAATGGTTGAAAGCTCGAACGATGCAATGATGCTCGTCGAGGATTACCGGATCATCGAATGCAACCAGGCGGCCGAGCATCTCTACGGCCTGCCGCGCGCCAGCCTGATCGGCAAACACCCGGCCGAGCTGTCGCCGGAACATCAGGCTGATGGCGAGAAGTCAGCGGAACATGCCAAGCATCTGATGGACGAAGCAATGGCCGGCCGGATGCAACGTTTTCTCTGGAACCACCGCCGGGCGGATGGCTGCGTGTTCACCTCCGAAGTCACCCTCAATCCGGCGATGAGCAACCAGCGCGCCGGCCAGGCCGGGCGCAAGCGCTACATTTCGGTACTCCGCGACGTAACCGAGGCCAACCGGGCCGCCCTGGCCTTGCAGGAAAGCGAACTGCGTTTCCGCCAGTTGTTCGAGCAATCGCCGATACCGCTCGCACTGTTCACGCCGGATGGCCGCGTCGGCACGATCAGCCACCAGTTCTCGCAACTGTTCGGCTACGCGCTGGAAGACGTGCCCGATATTGTGCACTGGGGCTGCCTGGCCTACCCCGACCCGGCCTATCGGGCCGAAATAAAGGGCATCTGGGAAAGCAGCCTGGCCAAGATGCTGCGCGATGGCAGCGAGATGAAGCCGATCGAAGCCAAGGTACGCTGCAAGAACGGCGAAGACCGCAGCGTCCTGATCGGCAATGCGCTGATCGGCGACAGCATGCTGGCCAGTTTCTACGACATCACCGAGCGGCGGGCCGCGCAGGCCGAACTGGAAGCGCTCAACCAGACGCTGGAAAGCCGCGTCGAGGAAAGAACGCATTCCCTGCAGAATGCCATCGCCGACTTGCGGCGCACCCAGGACGACCTGGTGCGCTCCGAGAAGCTGGCCGGACTGGGTTCCCTGGTCGCCGGCGTGGCGCACGAACTGAACACGCCGATCGGCAACGCGGTGATGGTCGCCAGCACGATGAGCGATCAGTGCCAGGCTTTCGAGGCCGCGATCGCGGCAGGCCTGCGCCGCTCGGTACTGGATCGCTTTGTCGGCGACTGCCGCGAATCGACGCTGGTCATTGAGCGCAACCTGCAACGCGCCGCCGAATTGATCAGCAGCTTCAAACAGGTGGCGGTCGACCAGTCGAGCTACCAGCGCCGCCCCTTCGAACTGGCCGAGGTGCTGCACGAACTGCAACTGACACTGAGTCCGATGCTGCGCCGCAGCCACGTCACGCTGAGCGAAGATATCGGCGCAGGGATCCGCATGGACAGCTACCCCGGCCCGCTGACCCAGGTCCTGATGAACATCGTCAACAACGCCGTGATCCATGCTTTTGAAGGGCGCGACAGCGGCAACATGATCATCTCGGCTCGCCGACTGGCCAACGACCGGGTCGGCATCCGGGTCAGCGACGACGGCACCGGCATCGATCCCAAACATTTGCCACGCATCTTCGATCCCTTCTTCACCACCAAGCTCGGCCGAGGCGGCTCCGGACTCGGTCTGCATATCGTCTACTCGCTGATTACCGAACTGCTCGGCGGTAGCGTGCGCATGGAAAGCCAACTCGGCCACGGCGCCACCGTCATCATCGAACTGCCGCTGCGTGCCCCGACCAGCACAAGCGCCGACCCAGCCGCCAGCCGAACGCCTCAACGCATTGCCTGAAAGAGTATTGCCATGAATAGCGACTCCCCGATTTCCCTCGATGATCCGCTGATGGTCATCGAAGACGACAATGAAACGCTGGTTGAAGAACGCAGCAGCAGTAGCTGGAAAATTCTCGTCGTCGATGATGACGAGGATGTGCATACCGCCACCGAACTCGCCCTGCGCGGCCTGAGCATCGAGGGCCGTTCGCTCGAACTGGTCCACGCCCACTCCGGGCAGCAGGCCTGCCAACTGGTGGCGGCCGACGACGGGTTCGCCGTCGTGCTGCTCGATGTGGTGATGGAGTCGGAAGATGCCGGACTGAAAGTGGTTTACTACGTCCGCGAGAAGCTCAAGCGGAGCGCCTTGCGGATCATCCTGCGCACCGGCCAGCCCGGCTACGCCCCGGAGCTGGAGACGATACGCAGCTACGATATCAACGACTACAAGACCAAGTCGGAACTGACCCGGGTCCGGCTATTCACCAGTCTGACTACCGCGATCCGCGCCTACCAGCAGATGCGGGCCCACGAAGCGATGCGGCGCGGTCTCGAACTGGTGGTCAAGGCCAGTACCGAACTGACCAAGCTGCATGGCATGAAGATGCTGGCGCAAGGTGTCGTCGGCCAGCTCTGCGCCTTGCTCAACATCGAGCCGGAAGGCCTGATCTGCGCCCAGGCCGGGCTGGAAAACAGCGACGAGCCGGCCCGCATTATCGCGGCCGCCGGCCAATTCAGTAGCCAGGTTCCCTGCCCGCTGCATGAGCTGCAAGACCCGGCCGTGCAGCAGGCGCTCGAACAATGCCTGAAGGAAAAACGCAGCATCTACGAACCCGATCTGCTGCTCTATTTCGCCACCGAAGGGGGGCGCGGGCTGGCCGCCTACGTCCGCATCGCACGCAAGCTGGAAGACCTCGACCGGCATTTGCTCGAAGTCTTCTGCGCCAGCATGGCGGTCGGCTTCGAGAACGTGCTGCTCTACGGTCGGCTGGTCGATCAGGCGTTTGTCGATCCGATGCTGCGCATCCCCAATCTCAACCGCCTGCTCGAACAACTGGCCGACCCGGAACTGGATCGCGCCGGGTCGACGCTGGCGGTCATCGACATCGATGATTTCTCGATCATCAACGACACCTTGAGCCATGAATTTGGCGACGCCATGCTGCACGCCGTGGCCGAGCGGCTGCAGGCGAAATTGCCGCGAAGCGGCATCGCCCGACTGGGCAGCGACATCTTCGGCGTGCTCGGCCCCTCCGCCGAAGTACAGCCGGAGCACCTCCAGGAAGTCTTCGCCGAAGCCTTCGGGGTCATGGGCGAACGCCTGCGCATCAGCGCAACGATCGGCCTGGTCCGGCTCGGCGACATGCAGCGCAACAGCCCCGAACTGTTGAAGGATGCCCACGTTGCACTGAAGCAGGCGAAAATCCGCCAGCGCGGCAGCAGCAGCTATTTTTCGCAGTCGATGGGCCAGGACGCCCGCGAACGCATGCGCCTGCTCAGCGGGCTGCATGAAGCCTTCGAATCACACCTGTTCTTCATGGTGTACCAGCCCAAGCTCAACCTGGCTGATGGCCGGCCGAGCGGCATGGAAGCCCTGCTCCGCTGGCGTCGGCTGGACGGTCAGTTGGTGCCGCCCGACCGCTTCATTCCGCTGGCCGAACAATCGGGCATGATGGTCGCCATCGGCACCTTCGTGCTGCGCACCGCCTGCAACAAGCTGGCACGCCTGCGCGCCGCCGGCCATCTCGGCCTGACCATGGCGATCAATGTCTCGCAAGCCCAACTGCGCGAACCCGACTTCGTCGATGTGCTGCGCAGTGCGCTGAGCGAGGCTGGCGTCCCGCCGGCACAGGTCGAACTCGAAATTACCGAGTCGATGGCTGCCGAAGACCTCGCGTTGATCCAGCAACTGCTCGGTGAGATAGTCGCCCTCGGCGTCAAGATCGCCATCGATGACTTCGGCACCGGCTTCTCCTCCTTGAGCGTCCTGCGCAAACTGCCGGCGCACCGTCTGAAGATCGACCGCAGCTTCATCCAGGAAATCGAAAGCGATGACAGCATCGCCCGCATGGTGATCGGCCTCGGGCACAGCCAGGGCATGCAGATCACCGCCGAAGGCGTCGAAAACGAAGCGCAACGGGAAATACTCTGCCGCCTCGGCTGCGATGAAGGTCAGGGCTGGCTGTTTGCCCGCCCGCTGGAAAAAGAGGCATTATCGGAGTGGCTGGAGCAACATCAGGCTTAGGCAAGCTCGCCACCGGCGCCGGCGTCGTGTGCCAAGGGGGCAAAGCACCGAGTCCCTACACCCTAGCAGGCACGGATTCCAATACCCCCTCAATAGGTCAGCTGTGCCCAAGCTGGCAGATGGGCATGGCCGCAGTGAATTTTCTACCGGCCTTGATCACTTCTAGTCCAAGCGGACGCAAACTTTGTTACGCCCACTCCGCTTGGCCAAATATAGTTGCTCATCTGCTCTATCCATCAATATCTCGATGCTGGAACCCTCGTCAGTAAACTTGGATATGCCTATCGACACCGTGACTTTCAGAGGCGTACCGTCCTGAACAGGAATCGAGGAAGCGGCAATGCACGTGCGGATGCGCTCGGCAACATCGAAAGCTTCGTCGGTTCCCGTTTCCGGCAAGACAACGGCGAACTCTTCACCGCCAATGCGCCCGGCAATATCAACGTCACGCAATGAAGTCCTGAGAATCTCGCCCAAGGTCGCCAGAACGGCATCGCCGGCTTTGTGACCGTAGCTGTCATTGACGTTCTTGAAATGATCGGCGTCGATCATCAACACCGACAATTCCCCTTTATAGCGCACGGCTCGTGCGAACTCACGCTCGGCCAAGGCCATGAAATGGCGACGATTTGCCAAATTGGTTAGCAAATCGATTTGTGAAAGTCGCTCGATTTCATTTTGAATTTTCTTACGCTCGGTAATATCGGTGGCAATACCGCAGACACCATTGATCTTGCCTTCCTCGTTGCGCAGCGGAAACTTGCTTGTCAAAAACGAGTGGATTCCCCGTGCATTCTCCAATGTCTCTTCCAACTCGTCAGGTTTTCCTGATGCCATTACCGCCAGATCATGCTGACGAAATACTTGAGCAATAGTTGCGGGATATAACTCGGCATCGGTCAGGCCCAATATCGCCGTACGATTCAGCCCGGTAAATTCTTCGTATTGCCGGTTCACCAGTGTGTAACGCCCATCGTTATCTTTGGCAAAAATAACGGTGCCACTATGCTCAATCAAATCGGACAGAAACCTGCGATTTTCCCGAAGTGCCAATTCAGCAGCTTTCAATTCTGTTATATCGGCGATCAGAACGAAAAACCCCTTGACCATGCCGTCGACCAAATCTGGAATGTAGTGGGCCCACGTATAGCCAATAGAACCGTCGGCCTTGCTCAGGGTTCGCTCAAAGTGCTGGACCTCCCCTCGCAACGCAGCCCGAATGAACGGTTCGTTTTTTTCCAACAATTCCGGACCCAGCAAGTCCTGCAACTGGATGCCCTGCATGACCTCCGGTGTCTTGCCAAACCACTCGAGATAATGACGGTTGGCAAAACGACATCGAAGTTCGCTATCCCAGTAACCCACCATGCCAGGAATGACGTCTACCAGCAGTTTCAGGAATCGTTCGCTCTTGGCTAGCGCCTGCTCTCGCTGTCGGCTGACGGTAACGTCGCGGGCCGCCGCATAAACCAAATGCGTTTTATAGGGCACCGCGTGCCACTCGATGAAACGATAGTCGCCATTACAAGTTACGTAGCGGTTGGTAAACGCTGACACAGGCAATCCATTGACCAAGCAAGCCATAGCTGCCTGCGTTTCCTTCTGATCATCCGGATGAACGAGGTCGAGAATATTTCTATTTTTCAGCTCCGCCAGCGGGTAACCCAGCACTTTTTCCCAAGCCTGGTTAATCTTCAACAACCGGCCATCGAGACTGGCAATACAGTACAAATCGAGAGAAATGCTGAAAAACTGCTCCAGTTCCTCAGTTTTCTGTGCCAACTCGATCCGGAGTCGCTCTTCCACAGTCAGATCACGCACGGTCCCGACAAAATACTTGCCATCAGGTGTATTGGCTTCCGCGACCCCTAACTGCATGGGGAATTGTTCGCCATTTTTTCGCAAGCCGGTCACCAATCTGGGGTGGCCGATAACTTTTGCTTGCCTGGTCGCCACATAAGTAGCGAGGTAATCATCATGATTCTCCGTGTATGGAGAAGGCATGAGTATCTTGACATTTTGATTGAGAACTTCGGATTCGGCATACCCGAAGATACGTTCCGCTGACTTGTTGAAGCGGCGAATACGTCCACCTTGGTCAATCTGAATAATTCCCTCGATCACACTGTCAATAACGGTCGCGGCAGCGCCCTGAATGCCCACTATGCGCATAGTCGACCGGATACGCAGATCAAGCGCCATGGGGTTCAGCGGCTTCACCATGAAGTCATCTGCCCCTGCCAACAAGCCATTTAACAGATCTTCTTCCGAGCCGGCTCCTGTGATGATGATTGGAACCCAGCGTCGCGTCGCTAGTGCCTTGATTTGCTTAGCTGCCTCAAATCCGCCGATGCCCGGCATCACAGCATCCATCAAAACCAGATCAAATTCACCATCACGAAAAGCCGCAATTGCTTCCTCGCCAGACTTGACGTCAGTAATCGAATGACCGGCATCACGCAGATAGCTGGAGACAGACAGACCGATAGACTCGGCGTCAGCGGCAAGGAGAATATTTAGCGGCTTCACTGTCTATCCTTTCTAGCGCAAGGCTTCAGGCTGATGTGTATGAACAATATTCAGGGCATAGAAAGCAGGCACCGATGCAAGCAGCCTAAGCTCCCGGTCATTGCTCCTGAAATAGACCATGCCATAACAATGCATCGATAGTATGCGAGTTATTGCCTGGCCAGCCATCGCCCTTTTTCGCTGTTGATCGGGCGGCAAAGCGGAAAAATAGCCTTGGTTGACTGCACTGACCCACAGAGGCCGGCCAATACAGAGATGCCGGCGCCGACATCAGGCAACTGGCCGCCATCGCTGGATGGCGACCAGTCTGCGAGCGGGCAGTAGGCCTACCGCCCGCTCGGCGAATCTCTTCAGAGCTTGAAGTAGGCGACCTGATCGCGCAACTCGGCGGCCATTCTCTGCAACTGGGCGGCGTTTTCGGCGTTGCTGTGGATGGTTACATTGGTCTCTTCGGTCATCTGGGCGACCTGCTCGACGCTACCCGCGATATCGTTGGCGGCGATGGCCTGTTCGCGCGTCGCATCGGCAACTTCGACCGCTCGAGTGCGCGACTGTCCGGCTTCGCTGGCAATGCTTTCCAGCATGCCGGCCACCTCGTTGACCTTGCTCAGGCCACTCTGGATTTTCGGGGTCACGGCCTGCATGTCCTCGACCGTCGCCCGCGTATCGTCCTGGATCTGCTTGATCTCGGCGGCAATTTCTTGTGTTGCCTTGGCGGTCCGTTCGGCCAGCTTGCGGACTTCGTCGGCCACCACGGCAAAACCGCGCCCGGTCTCGCCGGCCCGCGCCGCTTCGATTGCGGCATTGAGGGCGAGCAGATTGGTCTGATTGGCAATATCGCGAATCACGTTGGCAATCCCGCCGACTTCCTCGGAACTGACCAGCAAGCGGCTGACCTGATCGGACGAGGCATGAACGTCCTTGGCCATCGATTCGATATCGGCGACCGCCTGGTGAATCGCGGTCACACTCTGGTTGGTCAACGACGAGGTACGCTCCGAACTCAGCTCCGTATCCTTGGCCAGTTTCGACACTTCGGTGATGCTCACCGTCACCTCTTCCAGCGCGGCGGCCGACGCTGCCGTCGATTGGGCCTGGCGTTCGGTGGCGATGCTGATTTCGGCCGCCGTCGTCGACATGTTCTGCGAGGCGGTGTTGATGGTATCCGCCGCGGACCGGACGCTGCCGATCACCCCGCTGAGCTTTTCCGCCATCTGGTGCATCGCATTCATCACATTGCCGACCTCGTCCTGGCGCGGCGTCGCCAGCTTGACCGTCAGATCGCCTTCGGCCACCCGGCGCGAACTGATGACCAGCTCGGCCAGCGGCTTGATCACGATGCGATTGAGGAAGAAGCTCAGCACGCCAAGCAGCAAGATGGTCAGCACGACAATCGCTACCAGCATGATGTTCCGGACGTGAGTGGCCAGACTGAAAATCTCTTCGGCATAGCTGCCGGAAACGACGATCCAGTCCAGCTCTTTCAAGTCATTGAAAACCACGATCTTGTCCCGCGCCCGGGTTTCGCCGGACTCCTTGTTGAGCCACGGATAACGCAAGACGCCATTGCGCTTCTCGATGATTTCCTTGATGAAGGAACGGCCATCGCCATCCACCGAGCCGATGATGTTCTTTCCTTCCTGCACCGGGTGGATCAACAACTCACCGGCCGCCGGACCTTCCTTGGCATTGAGCACGAAGACATAACCCGTCTCGCCCAGCTTGACCTGATGGACAGTCTTCTTCAAATCGGCCAGCGAACTCGTGATGTCCGTCCCGACGGAAAACAGGCCAACGACCTCGCCCTTGGCATCCTTGATCGGCGAATACTTGGTCATGTAATTGCGGCCAAACAGGTTGGCCCAGCCGATGTAGGAGTTGCCCGCGCGAATCATCGAATACGCCGGATGCTGCTTGCCCAACGGCGTACCGAGGGCGCGACTGCCATCTTCCTTTTTGACCGATGAGGCAATCCGGACAAAGTCATCGCCTTTGCGGGCAAAAACGGTGGCGACATTGCCGTTGCTCAGCTGAGTAAAGCTATCGACTTCCCTGGTATTACCGTTCAGCGCCGCCCCGTTCAGCTTGAGGACCGGCGTATCGCCGCTCTCGAGAACATAATTTCCGGCCAGCGTCGCGGTAAACAGGCGCGACCAATTCTCGGCCTGCTGGCGCAGCGTGGCATCGGTCTGGGCGATCATGTTGAGAACCAACTGATTGGTGCTTTTCAGCTTGGCGGTTTCATCGCGTTCATTGATTCGGCGGGTTTCCGAGTCAAGAAAGAGGGCAAAGCAGCCCAATGAAATGACGATAGCCAGCGCGACAATGATGGCAACGCGAAAACGTATGGATTGACGATCGACCATGATTCCTCCTGCACGAAGAACACTTGCTTAACAACAAAAACTGCCCGCAACCGGACAAAACGCATATCTATTACTTAAGTAAAGTATATGCCATTAAAAATAAAAGTGCTAAAAATAATAAATATTTGACAACTTTAATCATGACCGGGTGCAGCCGGCCATCTGTCTAAAGCGCCGACCGGGCGTTGCCCTGGTCGTTGCGCCGAACGTCTCCGACGACTAAGCCTCCTCGTCGTTCTGCTGCGGCAAAGCCTCGGCGTTCCGCTCGAAGTACAGCTCGATCGCCTCGCGCAGGTTGGCTACGGCTTCTTCGTCGGTCGCGCCGTCGCTGGCCACGTCGAGCTCCAGGCAACGGGCGACGAACAGGCCATCTTCCGGATAGACCTCGTATTTGATTTTGTAGGGTGTCGGTTCTTCGTTCATCGGGAAATGGTTGGTGCCTGACTGAGCACCGGGTAGCTGAAAAACCGGATTATCGTTGAAGGCCAAACCAGCCAGCAAGGCGTTGCCGCCAAACGACGCCGATTGATCGCCTAGTTGCCCTTCGCCAGCGCCGAACGCAGCATGTCCATGAACGCCAGGGTGCGCGCCGGCAACAGACGGCGACCGGGGGTGACGCACCAGATCGTCACGGTGGGCAGCGCCCATTCCGGCAGGACGCGCTTGAGCAGGCCCTGCTCGACCCATTTGACGACGAAGCGGTCGGCCAGGCCGACGATCCCCATGCCGTGCGCCGCCAGGTCGCGCTGCAGGCCCGGCGAGTTGGCGGCCAGCGGCCCGTTGGGCAGCCCCTCCCAGTGCTCCGTGCCGCAGCTCAGCCGCCAGGGCACGGCTTCGCCGTTGCCGCCGATCAGGCGCAGGCCGACGTGATCGAGCAGTGCGCCGGGCGTCGCCGGCACGCCATAGCGCGCCAGGTAGGCCGGGCTGGCGTACAGCCCGTTCTGCAGATCACAAAGCTTGCGGGCGACCAGCGTGGCATCGTCGGGCAAACGCGTGGCGGCGCGCACGGCGAGATCGAAACGTTCGGCGAGCAGATCGACCCGGCGCGGCGACAGATCGAGTTCGAGGCGCACTTCCGGGTAGTCGGCGGCGAACTGCAGCAGCATCGGCGTCAAATCCAGTTCGCCGAAATCCGGCGGCAGGGAAACCCGCAATACGCCGCGCGGCGTGTCTTGCCGATGCAGCGCCATGGCCGATGCGGCTTCGGTTTCCTCGAGCAGTCGCTTGGCGTGGTCGAGTATCCGCTCGCCGAACTCGGTGATCGCCAGGCGCCGCGTGCTGCGCGTCAGCAGGCGTTCGCCGAGTTTTGTCTCGAGCCCGGTGATGCGTCGCGACAGCGTCGATTTCGGCAGGCCGGTGCGCTCGGCGGCGCGCGAAAAGCTGCCCGTCTCGATAACGCGGGCAAAGAGGATCAGATCGTTGGCATCCAGACTCATGCGCTACCTCATTATTCCATTTACGGAACAATAATACCCATTTGAATGGCTTCCGGCCCACCGGATTGATCAATAAAATTCGTTACATGGCTGCAGCAGTTACCGGCCTCCCCACCCTGACCTTCCTGGAGAAAACATCATGAAAATCCTGCAAATCAATGCCAGCGCCCGTTCTGCCGGTGCCAACTCGACCCGTCTGGCCGATGCCGTGACGGCTCGCCTGCTGACGCAAAACCCGGACGCCAGCGTCGAACTGCGCGACCTGGCCAGCAACCCGCACCCGGTCCTCGACGAACCGGCGCTCGGCGCCCTGTTCACCCCGGCCGAGCAGCGCACGCCGGAACAGGCGGCGCGTGTCGCCCTCGACGACGCGCTGATCGCCCAGCTGCAGTCGGTCGATGCCATCGTGCTCGGCGTACCGATGTACAACTTCGGCATCCCGGTTCAACTGAAGACCTGGATCGATGCCATCGCCCGCGCCGGCGTCACCTTCCGCTACACCGCCAACGGTCCGGAAGGCCTGGTCACCGGCAAGAAGGTCTATGTCGCGCTGGCCCGCGGCGGCCTCTATCGCGATACGCCGGCCGACTCCCAAGTGCCGTACCTGAAGAACGTGCTCGGCTTCCTCGGCATGACCGACATCGAGTTCATCTACGCCGAAGGCCTGGCGATGGGTGCCGAATCGGCCGGCAAGGCTTTTGCCGAAGCCGAGGCACGTATTGAAGAGATTCTTGCCTAAACGACATGGCCACCAGGAGGCAGCCCTGACCGGCATGGCCTCCTTCTTTCCCGAGGAGCAGCGCATCATGAATTCCGATTCCAGCAAGACCAGTGCCGCCTGGCGAACCGTCGAGCGCCTCGTTCAAGGTGTTCAGACCTCGGATGGGGCTGGCGTGCGCCTGACCCGCGTGCTGACGCAGCAGTTGCAGCGCCGGCTCGATCCCTTCCTGATGCTCGACGCCTTCCGCAACGAGAATCCGGACGACTATATCGGCGGCTTCCCCGACCATCCGCACCGCGGCTTTGAAACGATCACCTACATGATCGCCGGCCGCATGCGCCATCACGACAGTGCCGGCAACCAGGGCCTGCTCGGACCGGGCGGCGCCCAGTGGATGACGACCGGCAGCGGCCTGATCCATTCCGAATTGCCGGAGCAGGAACAAGGCCTGATGGAAGGCTTCCAGCTCTGGCTCAACCTGCCGGCCAAGGACAAGATGAGCGCGCCCAACTATCGCGACATTCCGTCGGCCGCCATCCCGGAAGTGGTCAGCGCCGACGGCGTTCGGGTGCGCGTCATCGCCGGTTCCAGCCAGCAGCTGGCCGGCGCCGTGCAGCGGCCGGTCACCGAACCGCTCTACCTCGACGTCCATATGCCGGCCGGCAGCCGTTTCGTACAGGCCATCCCGGCCGGGCACAATGCCTTCACCTATACCTACCGCGGCCAGGTCAGTATCGGCGGCACCGTCGTCAACGACCGCCAGATGGCCATTCTGGCCAATAACGGCGGCACCGCGGTGAGCATTGAAGCGGCGGAAGATGCCCGTCTGCTGATCATTGCCGGGCAGCCGCTGAATGAACCGATAGCCCAGTACGGCCCGTTCGTGATGAATAATGCCGAGGAAATCCAGCAGACCCTGCGCGACTATCAGGCCGGCAAATTCGAGGCGGCCGTCGTCCAATCGCTGTGAACCAAGTCGCCGCCGGCCGGTCGTATCGGGGAATTGGCCCTTGGCCGGGTGCCGGCCAACCTGAAGACAAGCGAAAGGCGACGTGATGGACCTCTCCCAGATCAGCGAATCTCTGCAGCGCGATGCGGTCTGGGTCGTTTTTCTCAATGTCCTGCTGCAGCAGGCCGGGCTGCCGGTACCGGCCGTCCCGACCCTGCTGCTGGCCGGCAGTCTGGCCGCCAGTCCAAGCCAGCTGGCCAACATCCTGGCCGCCGCCATCGTCGCCTCGGTGCTCGCCGACTGGATGTGGTATCTGGCCGGACGGGCCTTTGGCTATCGAGTGCTGGCCGGCCTGTGCCGGCTGTCGATCAACCCCGGCTCCTGCGTCAACCAGACCGAAGCCCGCTTCATCCGCTGGGGGCTCGGGTCGCTGGTCGTCGCCAAGTTCATCCCCGGCTTTTCGACGGTGGCGCCACCGATTGCCGGCGCATTGCGCATGGGGCTGCCCGGTTTCCTGCTCGCTGCGGCGGCCGGTGCCGCACTGTGGGCGGGCGCCGCGCTGGCCGCCGGCTGGCTGCTGCGTCAGGAAGTACATAGCCTGGTTGGCGTTCTCGACCGCCAGTCGGGCGGGGCGCTGCTGGTGCTGCTCGGCATCGTCGCCATCTGGCTGGGCTGGAAGCTGTGGCAGAAATACCGCTTCCGGAAACTGGCGGCGGTACCGCACATCACGCCGGATGAACTGCTTGCGGCACAGGCCGCGCAACGTCCACTGCTCCTGCTCGATCTGCGCGGCCCGGCGATGGTCGCCGAAAACGGCGCCATCGTCGGCGCCACGCTGGCCGAGCATGACCGCCTGCTGGATGCGGTCGGCGACTGGCCGAAAGACCAGTTGATCGTCACGCTGTGCGCCTGCCCGGAAGATGCCGGGGCGATTCAGGCGGCGCGCCGCCTGCTCGACGCGGACTACCAGACGGTACGCCCGCTGAAGGGCGGCTACGAAGCCTGGCTGGCTACGGCGAACGCCAATCCCTGAGGATTCGGCGATCGGCCGGCTCAGAGCTGGTGCAGATTGAGCCGGGCGACGTTCGGGATCCGGATTTTCTTTCCTTCGACGACAATCAGGCCGAGTTCCGACAGCTCGTGCAAAATGCGGGAAAAATGTTCCTGGGTCAGATTCAGCCGCGAGGCAATGACCCCTTTGCTGATCGGCAGTTCGAGCACGACATCGCTGGCCGTCAGATGCTTCTCGTCGAGCTCGCCGATCAGGTAACCGATGATGCGCTGCTTGCCGGAATGCAATGAATACGCTTCGACATCGGTCATCAACTGGTGCAGGCGCATCGCCAGACCGGCCAGCATCTTGCGGGCGAAGCCATGGTCGCGCTCCAGTTCCTCGAAAATCACCGCCTTCGGCACATGCAGCAGCAGCGAGTCCTTGAGCGCCTGGGCAAAAACGATGTACGGCTTGTCCATGAACATGATCGCCTCGCCAAAGCTCTGCCCTTCCTGCACGATCTCGACGACCTTCTCGTTGCCTTGCGCCGAGGTGAACCCGAGCTTGACCTGGCCGTACACCAGAACATGGAATCCGCTGCACGGATCGCCCCGGTGGAACAGCATTTCTCCCTTCTCTGCCCGGACTTCCTGGGTGCATTTGGCAAGGCGGGTGATTTCCTCGGGCGCCAGTCCGTCGAACATTGGAACATGGCTGAGCAGACTTTCGATACTGATCGCTTGATGGTCCCGCATGTATAGGTCTCCACGTATTTGTAAGTGATTTGTTGCGCGATTATAAGCAATTAGACCTAGTTACTAATGGCTAGCGAATACCCGCCTCTCATATCACGGCCGGCGGCGCACCGGCCGGACCAGCAAGGCCGAATCGGATGGCCAGACGGCATGGCTTGATCATCATCAAGTCCGGCCGGCCGCGCAGGCCGCCTGGATGCGTCGCCCGGCCCTCTCTTGATTCCGATCAAAGCGCAAATCGCCGGGCTTGCGAGAGTGCCCCGCCGCAGTCCATTTCAATGAGGAAAAGGGAGTGATGAATTCAAATAATTTCAAGCGTTACCGTCTAGCCGCCTTGCCGGCCCTGGCCCTGGCTGTTCAGTTCGCCTTCGCGCAGGCACCGGCCGCCCATGGCGATGGCACACTGCGCGACTATCAGACGGCCGGCGGCTCGCCGCTGGCCAACATCCCGATGCATCAGGACATCAACCCGCTGGCGCCGAAAATGAGCGAGGCCGAGTTCGATAAGGCCAAGCGCATCTTTTTCGAACGCTGCGCCGGCTGTCACGGCGTATTGCGCAAGGGAGCGACCGGCAAGGCGCTGACCCCGGACATCACGCTCGACAAGGGCCTCGACTATCTGAAAGTCTTCATCAAGTACGGCTCAGCCGGCGGCATGCCGAACTGGGGCACCTCCGGCGTGCTCAACGACGATGAAGTCGATCTGATGGCCCGCTACATCCAGCAGACGCCGCCGGCGCCGCCGGAGTACGGCCTGAAGGAAATGGAAGCGTCGTGGAAGGTGATCGTGCCGGTCGACCAGCGGCCGAAGAAGAAAATGAACAAGCTCAATCTCGACAACCTGTTCTCGGTGACGCTGCGCGACGCCGGCGAGATTGCGCTGATCGACGGCGACAGCAAGAAGATCGTCAGCATTCTGAATACCGGCTATGCCGTGCATATTTCGCGGATGTCGGCTTCCGGGCGCTACCTGTTCGTGATCGGCCGCGATGCCAAGATCAACCTGATCGACCTGTGGATGGAAAAGCCGGACACCGTCGCCGAAATAAAGGTCGGCATGGAGGCGCGCTCGGTCGAAAGCTCGAAGGCCAAGGGCTACGAGGACAAGTACGCGATCGCCGGCACCTACTGGCCGCCGCAGTTCGTGATCATGGACGGTGACACGCTGAAGCCGCGCAAGATCGTGTCGACCCGCGGCATGACTGTCGGCACCCAGGATTACCATCCGGAGCCGCGCGTCGCGGCCATCGTTTCCTCGCACTTCAACCCGGAATTCTTCGTCAATGTGAAGGAAACCGGCATGGTCTATTCGGTCGATTACCGCGACCTGAGCAACCTCAAGATCAAGATGATCGAAGCCGCCCCCTTCCTGCATGATGGCGGTTTCGAATCGACCCACCGCTACTTCATGGATGCGGCCAACGCCTCGAACAAGATCGCCGTCATCGACACCAAGGAAGGCAAGCTGACCAAGCTGGTCGAGGTCGGCAAGACGCCGCATCCGGGGCGGGGCGCCAATTTCGTCGATCCGCAGTTCGGCCCGGTCTGGGCGACCGGCCACCTCGGCGACGAAACGATTTCGCTGATCGGCACCGATCCGGAGAAGCATCCGGACAACGCCTGGAAGGTCGTGCGCACGCTGCAGGGCCTGGGCGGCGGGTCGCTGTTCCTGAAAACGCATCCGAAGTCGAAGAACCTGTGGGTCGACACCACGCTCAATCCCGAACCGGGCGTCAGCCAGGCGGTTGCCGTCTGGGACATCGAGCACCTGGAAAAAGGCAGCCAGCTGATCCCGATCGGCGACTGGTCCGGCATCAAGGCCGGCCCGAAGCGGGTCGTCCAGCCGGAGTACAACAAGGCCGGCGACGAAGTCTGGTTCTCGGTGTGGAACGGCAAGGACCAGGAATCGGCGATCGTCGTCGTCGATGACAAGACGCGCAAGCTGAAAGCCGTCATCCGCGATCCGAAACTGGTCACGCCGACCGGCAAGTTCAACGTCTATAACACCCAGCACGACGTCTATTAAACGCAGTATCTAGACAAAAGGTAGGGGGTTCTGCCCCCTGCCCGTTTTGCTTAGCATGTCGCTTTGCCAGGAAGCCACGAGGTCAGAGTCAATTGAGTGCCCGCTTCAGAGATTCCCACTGGGCGCAACGCGACCTGCTGGCGCGCAACCCGCTGTTTTCCGGCTTGGCCCGGCTGCATTTCGACGAACTGATCGCCGCCAGCCGGCTGCTCGAACTGCCGGCCGGTCACGTTCTTTATCGGGCCGGCGAGCCGGTTCGCGAAGCGCATGTGCTGTTCAGCGGCAGCGTCAAGCGCTCGACGACGCTGGCCGGAGCGACGAAGAAAATCATCGAACTGGTCCAGTCGCCGCAAATGCTCAGTCTCGGCGAGCTGTTCGGCGCCGCCCACTACGCTTCCTGCTGCACGGTTATCACGCCCTGCGTCATCGTCGCCATCGACATCCACAAATTGCGTGGGCTGATCCAGCGCAGCCTCGATCTCAGCTGGCGCATCATCCAGGCGCTGGCCGAGCGTCAGTGCGCCGTCGAGTTCGATGTGACCGGCCATCATTACGGCCTGACCGGCACCCAGCGCGTCCTCGATTACCTGCTCGAACAGGCCGGCGACCGGGCCCGGCTGGCCGGCGAGACGACCGTCACGCTGAAAGCCAGCAAAAAGATGATCGCCGGGCGCATCGGCATGACCCCGGAATCCTTCTCGCGCAACCTGCGGCAACTGAGCGACAGCGGCTTCGTCGTGGTCGAGGGACGCAACGTACACATCCAGAATGCCGCCCTGCTCGACACCGAAATCGGCAATTCCACCCAACGCCTCAACTTCTCCCGCAAACCTCGGACCGATGGCGCGCAGCCCGGCAAGAGCCTGTCCTTCGGCGCCCTGATCAATTCATGCGGCCGGCTGCGGATGTTGTCGCAGCGTTTGAGCATCGCCTGGGCCCAGATTGCTTTCGATATTGCACCGGCCCGGGGCCGGGTCAAACTGCGGCAACTGGAGCTGGAATTCGCGCGCAACCTCGAGCGCCTGGCGAAACTCGGCCAGCCCGGCGAGGTCGGCGAACGCCTGGCGGCGGTGGCGGAAATCTGGCCCGGCTATCGCCAGGCCCTGTTGGCGGCGGAAGCGCAGCCGTCCGACGGCGAGCAGGTTCTGGCCCTGAGCGAAGCCATGTTGCGCGCCACCGATGCGCTGGTCGCCCAGGCCGAGCAACTGGCCGGCACGCCGGAAGCCCGCTACGTCAATATCGCCGGGCGGAACCGCATGCTTTCGCAACGGATCGGCAAGTTTTTCCTGTTTCAGGAACAGGTCGGAGATGCCGCCGCCGTCCCGCAGCACGCCGCGGCGTCATGCCGGGAATTCGAGCGCAACCTCGATGAATTGCAACGCGGTGGGCAAAACCTTCCCGAACTGGCGGCCCAGCTTCGCGAGGTGGCCGGCCAATGGCATAAATTCATGCGTACCCTGCAGCCCGACCTGTCGCACGGCCACAAGGCGAAGCACGCCCAGTCGGTGATTACCGAAGGCGACCGTCTGCTCCGGCTGGTCGATACAGCGGTGAAACTCTACGAAAGGCTGAGCAAATGACCCCGAACAAAAGCGAAATCGAACAGGCGCTCGAACTGGAGCTCTCCGACGAGGACATCCTCGATGCGCTGAGCCATATTTCCGGCTACATCGACATCAGTACCGAGGATTTTCGGACGGTTTACCACCTTGCCTGGCGCCACGCCCTGGCCCGGCTGCAAGCCCTGCAGGATAACGAAGCGGCAAGCGGCCCCGCCGCATGAAACTTGAAAACCGTTGGCGCGACTATTGGCAGAAGATGCATGGGACGACACGCGGCAGCCCGCCGCGCGTCAGCAATGAAGAAATCCTGCTGTCGTGGATCGGCGCTTTTGTCGGCATCGGCAGCCTGGCCGGACTCGGTCAGGTTTTTTTTGCCGACGGCGACCTGGTGCTGATGATCGGTTCCTTCGGGGCGTCGGCGGTGCTGCTGTTCGGCGCCGTGCGCAGC
The DNA here is from genome assembly GCF_050368855.1 of Azonexus sp. IMCC34842. Classification (GTDB taxonomy): domain Bacteria; phylum Pseudomonadota; class Gammaproteobacteria; order Burkholderiales; family Rhodocyclaceae; genus Azonexus; species Azonexus denitrificans_A. Next base: position 2,850,199 of record NZ_CP178449.1, read on the forward strand.
CCGCTGGCCCAGCCGCGCAACCTGCTCGGCGGCCATATCATCTCGGCCCTGACCGGCGTCATCTGCTGGAAGTGCCTTTACTTCGCCCCCTGGCTCGCCGCGGCCCTGGCGGTGGCGACGGCCATCGCCCTGATGCATGCGACGCGCACGCTGCACCCGCCCGGTGGCGCCACCGCCCTGATTGCGGTCATCGGCTCGGCCGACATTCATCAGCTCAGTTTCTGGTATGTGCTCGTTCCGGCGACGCTCGGACCGCTGATCATGCTGATCATCGCGCTGCTGATCAACAACCTGCCCCGCTCCCGGCGTTACCCGGAAATCTGGTTTTAGGCCAGGCACCAAGGCATCCGTGCGACTATTGATTTGAAATCAATCGAGCCATCGATCATGAACCAGGCTTACCGCATCCTCTGTGTATGTATGGGCAATGTCTGCCGCTCGCCAACGGCCGAGGCGGTGCTCCGGCAACTGATTCAGCAACACCAACTGCAGGGGAAAATCGAAGTGGACTCGGCCGGCACGCACGGCTACCGCGTCGGCGAAAGCTGCGACGGGCGCACCCAGCAGCGCACCCGGGAGCGCGGCTACGACCTTTCCAGCATGCGGGCGCGAAAAATCGGCTGGCAGGATTTCGACTACTTCGACCTGATCCTGGCGATGGACAAGGGCAATCTGTACAACCTGCGGCGCATCGCCACGGAGGAGCAGCAGGGCCGGATCCACCTGCTGATGGAATTCGCCCGGAATTTCGTCGAAGAAGAAGTTCCCGATCCCCTGGTGACGCTCGGCGAGAACTTCGATCACATGCTGGCGATGATCGAGGATGCCTGCGCCGGGGTAATCGAGCATGGCAAAGCCCAGTTGGCCGGGGCTGAGCAACAAGCCGGCGGCCCGCCCCGTCAGGCGAGAGACGTTAGCCGATAGCCGGCAGCGCAAGCTCGTTCAGTCGACGGTGGCGAGCGGTCGCTTGACCGGATTGCGCCGGCTGGCCGCCCAGCCGATCAGCGACAGTAGGGCCAGGCCGCTGCCGATCAGCACGATGCCGGCCACCTCGAGGCTCTTGAAGGCTTCGCCGAAGGTCAGCCGGGAGGAAAGGATCGCCACCACCGGTGTACCGAGTACCGACAGACTGGCTTCCCAGGCCGGCACGCGGTCGAGGATGTAGATCCACAACCACCAGCACAGTGCCGTGCTGGCCACCGACATGAAAACCAGAATGCCGATATAGGAACCCGACCAGTCGGTAGCCCGTTCCGGGACCAGCGCCGCCAATATGATCAGCGGTACCGCTCCGATCAGCATCTGCCAGCTGGTCAGGGCGAGCAGATCGACCTGATGCTGGGAGCGCAGCCGTTTGACCAGAATGGTTCCGGTCGCCCAGCAGATGGCCGCCATCACCCCGAGGAACTTGCTGAACAGGCTGGAGTGCATGTCCCACGGTTCGATGATCAGGAGCAGGCCGGTCAGCGTGCTCAAGGCGGCCAGCCACTGCTGGCCGCGGATCCGCTCGCCGAGGATCGGCCAGGCCATCAACAGCGTCCAGATCGGCATGGTGAAGATCAGCACGGCCGTCTTGCCCGGGCCGCCTTCGACCAGCGCCCAGGTCTGCAGCGCCATGAAACCGGCGACCTGGGTCAGGCCGATGGCCAGCGTCAGGCCCGGCGCGACCAGGCGGATCGGCCGGCCCATCAGCTTGAGCGCCAGCAACAAAGCCAGGGCGCCGCCAACGCAGCGCTCGGCGGCAAAGGCGAAGGGCGGCGCATAGACCAGCCCCTGCTTGGCAAGCACCCAGGTATAGCCCCAGGTCACGGAGAGCACGACAAGCGCGAGCGGCGGCAGCCAACGGCGGAAGGAAGACATCGGGCAATGATCCTGCTGAAAATCGTCAATAAATCGCAGGATGCTGACTGTTCAACTCCCGCCGGATGGGGGGCTAGCGCCCCCCTCAGATCATGCTGCGACGACGTCGGCCAGCACCGGATAATCGGTATAGCCCTCGGCCCCGCCGCCGTATAGCTTGTCGGCCCGCAGCTCGTTGAGCGGCGCATCGTCGCGCAGCCGGCGGACAAGATCCGGGTTGCTGATGAACGGCCGGCCGAAAGCCACCAGATCCGCCTCGCCGTTGGCCACCGCGGCCAGCCCGGCGCTGCGGTCGATGCCGTTATTGATCATCCACGCCCCCGGGAAGCGCCGCTGCAATGCGGCGTAATCGAAAGCCGGCTGGGCATCGGCCGGGAAACGGGCGCCGCCGGTTTCACCCTCGATGACGTGGATGAAGGCCAGGCCGAGCGGCGCCAGCTGTTCGACGACATGATTGAAGAGGGCCTGCGGATCGCTGTCGCGCGCCGCATCGTTGACCGTCGTCAGCGGGCTCAGGCGAATGCCGGTACGCCCGCCGCCGATTTCGGCGGTGACGGCCTGCATCACTTCAAGCAGCAGGCGGCTGCGATTGGCGATACTGCCGCCATAAGGGCCGCTGCGGTCGTTGATGCTGTCGCGCAGGAACTGTTCGAGCAGATAACCGTTGGCGGCATGCACCTCGACGCCATCGAAGCCGGCGTCGATGGCATTGCGCGCGGCTTGGCGATAATCGGCGATCAGGCCGGGCAATTCGTCATCGCGCAAGGCACGCGGCGGGGAAACATCGACAAAACCGTTGGCGGTAAAGGTCTTGGCCTTGGCCTGGCGATTGGTTGACGATACCGGGGCGGCACCGCCGGGCAACAGCGAGACATGCGAGATCCGCCCGACATGCCAGAGCTGGATGACGATCTTCCCGCCGGCGGCATGTACCGCGTCGGTGACCTGGCGCCAGCCGGCCAGCTGGGCCGGCGTGTGGATGCCCGGGGTATCGAGATAGCCCTGGGCCAGCGGACTGATCTGGCTCGCTTCGGTAACGATCAGGCCGGCCGTCGCCCGTTGCCGGTAGTACTCGGCGGTCAGCGGAGCGGCGACCTGGCCTGCGCTGGCGCGATTGCGCGTCAGCGGTGCCATGACGATGCGGTTGGCGAGCTGAATGTCGCCGATCTGGATGGGATCGAACAGGGAAGTCATGAGCGGTACTCCTTCGATAGAATTGTTCAACGAATGCCGCGTAAGCAGCGAGGATCAGCAACCCCGGAACCAGACAATTAGACCGGTCGTCTGGTTCCGGTTTAAAAAATTGACCGCGCAAGTCGCGGCCATCGGGCATCGCTAACCGATCAGCCGGCCAGCATTTTCAGTGTCACGTTCATGGCGTTCTGCATCGGTTCGCGGTTGCGGTGCAGCTTGGTCAGCAGACTGGCACCCAGCCACAGTTGGTAGAGCATCTGCGCCGTCGCCTGCGGTTCGAGGGCGGGCAGCGATGCATCGGCGACGCCGGCTTCGATGCAGCCGGCCAGCCGCGCCACGATCTGATCGGTGCCGTCGCGCAGCGTGATGCGCATGGCGTCCGACAAGTCGGCGACTTCAGCGCCAAGTTTGACGACCAGGCACTTCTGCTCTTCGCAATCGGCGCACTGCGCTTGCATCCACCGTTCCCAATAACAGATCAGCCGCTCGCGGGCCGACAGGCCGGGCGACTGCAGCAAGGCATCGATGCCGACCAGATAGGCCGCGAAATAGCTTTCAAGCAGCGCTTGCCCGTACTGCTCCTTGGACTTGAAGTAGTGATAGAACGAGCCTTTGGGCACACCGGCCGTCTGCAGGATTTCATTCAGGCCGACGCCGGAAAAGCCCTTCCCGGCGATGATCCGGTAGCCGGTATCGAGGATGTGCTGGCGCGTGTCGTCGTGGCGAATATTCATGGTGGCGTCAGAATACAGCCAATTAGACCAGTCGTCTAGTGATTTTTTTCCCGGCGCTTCATCAAGCTCGCCGCCGCCAGTGCAAAAGCAAAGGTGATGGCGAGGAGCAGGAAGCTTTGCGAAAAAGCGCGGGCGATGCCGCTTTCGGTGATGCCATAGACGCTCTGCCGCCACTCGACAAAGACCGCCGCGATGGCGACGCCGATGACGCCGCCGAGCTGGCGCGCGTAACTGATCACCATCGACGACTGACCGAGCTGATGAACCTCCATTCCGCGCAGGGCGGCCAGACTGAGCGATGGCAGGATCAAGGCCAGGCCGACGCGGCCGAGCACGGTGACGGCAACCAGTTCGAGGTAGCTGATGTGCGTGCCGAACAGCGCAAACAGCACGAAGGAGATGCCGAACAGGACCAGCCCTCCCATCGTCAGCGCCTGCGGCTGATGCCGGTCGGCCAGACGACCGGCGACCGGAATGCAGATGGCCAGGGCGACCCCGGCCGGCAGCAGGGCCAGACCGGCGTGCGTCGCCGAGAAACCGAGCGCGCTCTGGAGAAAAACCGGGATCAGATAGGTCGAGGCATACAAGCCAAAACCGTAGGCGAAGGAAACCAGGCTGCCCATGGCGAACGGCCGGTCGGCGAAGAGCGCCAGGCTGACGATGGTGTTTTTGCTGCGCCGGGCATGCCGCACGAACAGCGCCAGGGCGAACAGCGCGATGGCGAACTGCAGCCCGGTCCATGGATTGTTCAGGCCGCTGTGATGCAGGCTGGCCACCCCTTCGACGGTGCACACGGTGGCCAGACTGAGGACGGCGACGCCGAACCAGTCGAAGACCCCGAACTTGAGTTCGGTCGCCCGTGGCATCAGGAACAGGCCGGCGATGCCGGCAACCAGGCAAAACGGCAGGTTGATCAGGAAGATCGCCTGCCAGCCGAAATGATCTAGCAACATGCCGCCCAGGGCCGGAGCGATGGCCGGGGCCAGCACGATGCCGAAGCTCAGCAGGCCGGAAGCCCGGCCCTGGCTGTCGGCCGGAAACAGCCGCATGACGGCCAGGGCGCCCAAGGGTTGCAACAGGCCGGCAGCCGCCCCCTGAACGATGCGGGCGAAGACCAGGAAGGAAAAACTGCCGGACAGACTGCCGGCGATGCTCGCCCCGGCCAAGACCAGAATGGCGCTCAGGAAGCAGCGACGAAAGCCGAAACGGTCAAGCAGCCACGGCGTCGGCAGCATGGCCAGCGTCATCGCCCCCATGAAGCCGGTGATCGCCCACTGCACCCGTTCCTGGCCCAGCCCGAAATGATTGACCAGGGCCGGGATCGCGACATTGAAACTGGTCGTCGACAACACCGCGGCCACCGTACCGAGGGCTACCACCACCAAAACCAGCCATTTGTAGCGGTTGCCGAAGCGTTCGATCAACCGGTCGCGCGAAGGAGAAAGAGGCGAATGGGACATGGGGGAGAAGCCGTCGGAAAGGGAAAATGAATGGACAACCCGATAATTAGCATGAATCGCCGCGCACCGCGACAACGATTGGCGCAGGCATGGCCAACTGCCGGCGGTTTGCCGATCCGCTCCCCGGTTTGGCAAGAGACATGTCTGACACCCTATTTTCCCCTGCTGCGCCTGGCGCATTGCTACTAGAATGGGGAGGTGCTTCGCCAGTAAACAACAAAACAACAAGAAACACGCAATGCCCCCGGAGGAGAGATGGGACAACTTCATTTCATGGCCGATTTGCACGGCCAGCAACTGCAACAAGCCAGGCAGCTGTTCTTTACCCGCGGCGAACGGCCGGAAGGCCTGGTCGACGCGTTGATCGTCCGTTCCTGGGAGCGCTGCCAGCGGTTCGGGCTGAGCGAGAGGCATGCCATTGCGGGCCGCGAATCGCTCGACCGGCTAGCCTTGAAAACCGAGCAGGAACGGAATCGCTACCTGCTGCTCCAGGGCCGGCCGATCATGGAGCACGTCTACGAACAGATTCGCGAATCGGGCAGCATGGTCATCTTGGCCGACGCCAATGGTCTGCTGCTGGAAACCGTCGGCGATCCCGACTTCGTCGACCGCGCCGGACGCATCGCGCTGTCGGCCGGCGCCTCATGGGACGAAAACCAGCGCGGCACCAACGCGATCGGCACCGCACTGGCCGAAGAGGCGCCCACCGCAGTGCTCGGCGCCGAGCATTTCTTTGAAAACAACGCCTTCCTGACCTGTTGCGCCAGCCCGATCTTCGGGCCGGATGGCCGGCTGATCGGCGTCCTCGACATTTCCGGCGACTATCGCAGCCAGCAACGGCACACCCTGGGCCTCGTTCGCCTGTCCTCGCTGCTTGTCGAAAAGCGCCTGTTCGAATGCCTGCACGCCGGCGACATCCTCGTCTGCTTTCATGGCCGCGCCGACTATCTGGGCAGCCCAAAGGAAGGACTGGCCGCCGTTTCGCCGGACGGGCAAATTCTGGCGATGAACCGGGCCGGCCTCGACATTCTCGGCATTCGCCAGGTCGATGCGGTACGCCGCGATTTTTCGCTGGTCTTTGAAAACAGCCTGGCCACGCTGATCGATCGCCTGCGCCACAAGCCGCAGGCAACGGGTGAATTGTCGGTGAACGGCAAGGTGCTCAGCCTGCAGTTGCGCGGCCAGTTGCCGCCAGCCAGCATGGCCGGCCGCGTTTACGATGAACCGGCCGCCGAGCGCCCCCCCCGCCCTGCCGCCGCGACACCGGCCCCGGCCATCACGCTCGATTCGCTGAACACCGGCGATGAGCGCCTGCAGGCGGCAATCGACCGGGCCCGGCGGATTCTTGGCCGCGACATCCCGATTCTGATCCAGGGCGAATCCGGCGCCGGCAAGGAACTGTTCGCCAAGGGCTTTCACAACAGCGGCCCGCGTCAGGCCGGGCCGTTCGTCGCGCTGAACTGCGCCTCGATTCCGGAAAACCTGATCGAATCCGAGCTGTTCGGCTATGCCGGCGGCGCCTTTACCGGCGCCCGCAAGGAAGGCGCTCCGGGCAAGATCCAGCAGGCGCATGGCGGGACGCTGTTCCTCGATGAAATCGGCGACATGCCGCTCAATCTGCAGGCCCGGCTGCTGCGTGTGCTGCAGGAGCGTTGCGTGACGCCGCTCGGCAGCACGCGGGCCATCCAGGTCGATATTTCGCTGGTCTGCGCCACCCACCGCCGCCTGCGCGAGGAAGTGGCGCGCGGCACCTTCCGCGAGGATCTTTACTACCGCCTGAACGGACTGTGCGTCACGCTGCCGGCCCTGCGCGAGCGCACCGACCTGCGGCAACTGGTCGGCAAGCTGGCGGCTGCCGAAGCCGGCCAGTCGGCACCGGTCCAATTCAGCGAAGGCGCCCTGCTGGCCATCGAAAAATACGCCTGGCCGGGCAACATCCGCCAACTGTTCAACGTCATCCGGGTGGCCATTGCGCTGCTCGACGACGGGACAACGCTGATCGACGAAAGCCACCTGCCGGAAGAGCTGTTCGAGACCACCTCGGCGGCACCGGGGAGCGCGACCGGCAGCCTCGAGGCGATCGGCCGCGACGCCGCCTGGCGCACGCTGGAATCGGCCGGCGGCAACATCTCGGCGGCCGCCCGCCAACTGGGGATCAGCCGCAACACGCTGTACCGCAAGCTGGGTAAACTTTGAGCCGCAGCCTTCGCCATGCCCGCCACACCATGATGACCATCGATAATTCGACGGAATCCCCGGAATCCTGATGCCCGCCAGCCAGAACCTGTTCGACAACGTACCCGCGATGATGCACTCGATCGACACGACGGGAGCCATCGTTGCGGTCAGCCAGAAATGGCTGGATACGCTGGGTTACACGCGCGCTGAAGTAATCGGCCGGAAGTCCTCGGATTTCCTGACCGAAGATTCGCGGCGCTACGCCATCGAAACCGTTTTGCCGGCATTTTTCGCCAGCGGGGTATGCACCGACATTCCCTATCGCCTGGTCGCCAAGGACGGACGCCTGCTCGATGTGCTGCTGTCGGCCAACTGCCAACGCGATGCGCAGGGCGAAATCACCGGCAGCATCGCCGTCATGCAGGATGTGACGACCCAGCAATTGGCCGAACGCCGCCTGAAACTCAGCGAAGCGGCGCTCAAGGAGGCGCAGAGCGTTGCCCATATCGGCAGCTGGATTCTCGACCGGCAAAACAACGAGTTGATCTGGTCCGATGAGCTTTTCCGGATACTGGAAATTGACCCCGAAATCGGCGCTTCCAAGGACGCTTTCCTGGCCCGCCTGCACCCGGACGACCGCGACGAGGTCAAGCGGGCTTACCGCTCATCCCTGACCTACCGCCATGCCTACGAGATCCGTCACCGCCTGCTGTTCCCGGATGGACGGATCAAATACATTCACCAACGCTCGGAATTTCCGGCCGAAGGCACCGAACTGCCGGCCCGCTCGCTCGGCACCTTGCAGGATGTGACCCCGGCCGTCCTGCAGGAAATGGCCTACCAGGAGAGCGAAGAGCGTTTCCGGACAATTGCCGACCACACCTACAACTGGGAATACTGGGAGGGGCCGAGTCGGGAAATCCTCTACGTCAGCCCATCCTGCCTGCGCGTCACCGGCTATTCCCAGGCTGAATTCATTGCCGATCCGAGCTTGATCCAGCGGATTGTCTTTGCCGAAGATCAGGCCGGGTTCGCGCAACATATCGAGGACGCGGATAGCCAGATCGAGTGCGAGGTCAATTTCCGGATCGTCCGCAAGGACGGTGAAATCCGCTGGATTGCCCACGGTTGCCGTGCCGTGACGACCAGCGACGGCCGCTCGCGTGGCCGGCGGGTCAGCAATCGGGACATTTCCGATCTGAAAAATGCCGAAGAACTGGCCAGCAAACTGGCTCACTTCGACACCCTGACCGGCCTGCCGAACCGGCGCATGCTCCAGGACCGGCTGTGGCGCGGCATCGCCCAGGCGAAGCGCACCCAGCGGCCGCTCGCCGTGATGTTCCTCGATCTCGACCGTTTCAAGCAGATCAACGACACGCTCGGCCACGATGTCGGCGATCAACTGTTGATCGAAGTCGGCAAGCGCCTGAGCGCCAGCGTTCGCGAATGCGACATGGTGGCCCGCGCCGGAGGCGACGAATTCATCATCATCCTGCCGGAAATTACCGCGCCGGGCGATGCCGCAGTGGTCGCCGGAAAATTCATCGCCGCCATCCAGCGCCCGATGCAGATCGGCCAGCACAGCTTCGCGGCAACGGCCAGTATCGGCATTGCCGTGCGGGCCGGCAGCGATACCGACGATGCAGCGGAAATGATGAAAAAGGCCGACATCGCGATGTATCAGGCGAAACGGGCGGGACGCAATGCCTTTCGCCTGTTCGACGAGGCCCTGGCCTAGCCCCCGGGCCGATCAAGCACCAGCTACAACCAGGGCCAGGGATTCCGGGCGAGCGCCACGCTGACGATGTAGGCATAGGCCAGCACGGCGAGCAGGAAAAACCGGCGGCGACTGGCCAGCGTCTTGCCGCGCTTCAGCGCCATGCTGCCGAGCAGGACATAGGCAACCAGGCCGCAGAGCTTGGCCGTCAGCCAGCCATCGACGAAAGGATACTGCCCGCTCAGCCAGGCCATCGCCAGCGCGCTGCCGAGCAGCAGAGTATCGACGATATGCGGCAGCACCCTGGCCAGACGGTGCTGGAGCCATGGCGAGCCGGTGAGCATCCACCAGCCGCGCAGGCAAAAGCCGAGGCCGCTGAAGATGACGCAGCTGACATGCAGATGTTTCAGCGCCAGATAGCTCATGCGGCCGCCAGTTTCGCTGCCAGTTTCGCCGCGATGTCGGCGCTATGCCAGCGGTAGCGGCGGATGGCGCTGAATAGATTCCACCACAACCAGCCGGCGGCGATGGCAAAGGCCAGGCCGGCCGGCCGGGCCAGCCAGTCGGGCCAGAAAGCCGCCGCGACGAGCAGGAGCAAGGCCAGGACATAGGCTTTCGTCTGGCGCTGCATGGCCGGCTCACCGAGGATCTTGTTCATCGTCGGCGCGGGCGTCTTGCTCTGCGTGGCACTCTGCAGATGCAGCCAGGCGAGAAAGGGAACGATCTTGTACAACATGCCGATGATGAAAGACAGGAAGCCGCCCAGCACCAGCAGAATGCCAAAAACCAGCGGCCAGCCCGGCAGTTCGGCAAGGGCCGGGAAAATTGCCGCAGTCGATAGCATCAGCAGCGCGAAAATACTCGCCGCCAGACCGAGTTGCCAGTAGCGGCTGGTCGCATCGGCGCGCGCCCGCCGTCGCTTGAGCTGCAGGCGCAGGGTCAGCACGGCGAAGACGAGGCCGGCCGAGGCCACGCCCAACTGGCTGATGCGCACCAGCCACGGCCAGTCGACCAGCACCGCAACGCTCCACAGCAGCAGCGCGCCGAACATCAGCGGCGGGAACAGCCAGCTCGGTCGGGCCGGATAACCAGCCGTCAGTTGAAACATCGGCACCACGACATAGGCCATCGCCGCCAGCAGAACGCCGGCCCAGCCGCCGAGGCCCCAGGCGGCATGCAGATCGGTCAAGGCGACCAGCGGCAGCCGCCAGCCATTGGCCAGGCCCAGGGCGAGCAGCATGCCCAGGCCAACGACCACGGCCAGTCCGCCGAGCGCCAATTTGAGGCCGCGAATCGTCGGGCTGGTCGACGGAACGCCGATCAGCGCCCGCAGCGTCACCGCCAGATAGAGCAGAATGGTCAAGCCAAGCAGCAAGGCGGCCGCCGTCAGGACGGCCGGCCAGCCAAAATGGAAGCCGCCGGCCAACAGCAGCACACCGCCGCTCAGCCCGATATTGACGACGATCGCGATGCCCAGCGGCCGCGCCAGATTGGCCCCGGCGACCACCGGCAGGATCTGGATCAACGCGCCGAGCATGATCTGCAGCATGAAGCCGAGGGTGATCAGGTGGGTCGCCGCCAGCCCGTCCGGCGTCCACCGCGAGGCGAAAATGTCCGGGCCGGCCACGGCGACCAGCAGGCCGGCGAGGACGGCAAACAGCGGCGCCGTCAGAAAGAAGCGCAGCGGCGCCGCGAACGGCGGCGCGTTTTCGAAAGCCAGCAGGGCCTGCATCGTCGGCCGATCTTCAGCGCGAGATCAGGATCTCGAAGGTGCCGTCGGCCGTCAGCTCGGTTTCGTATTGATGGCCGTTCTGGCGGAGCACCTTGTACAGCGGATGCGGCTCGCGAAACAGCAGCAGCAACATTTTCTCGCCGGGCTGCAGGGTATCGAGCATTTCCATGGTCTGGACAAAGGGCTCCGGCGGTTCCAGATAGCGGGCATCGACGACGTGCGGGGTTTTCGGATGGCTCATGATTCGGCTAACTCGGTTTCAAGACGTTCAAGAATGGCCGGCAATTCGCCTGACAAATGCTCGTCGCACATCGGATAGAGGATGTTCTCCTCCTTCATATTGTGCTGCTGCATCATGATCAGCAGTGTTTCAGCCAGCCCGAAATAGTCGTCGGCGTTTCCCGACTCCAGCGCGCCGACCGCTTCATCGAGCAGCGAACGCATCTGGGCGTGCTCCATGCGCATGACCTGGGTCGGCCCCAGGCTGCTGCCCATCTTCGCTTCGAACGTCGGGAAAAGGGTCTTCTCCTCGCTGGCGAAATGCGCCAGGATCGCCGAGCGGAAGTGGCCGAAGGCCGCTCGTGCGGCGTCCGGGTTTTTCTGGGCTATCGCCAGCTCGGTTTCGGCAAATAGATCGTCGCAGCGACGATGATCATCTGTCATGAAAGTGCGGATACTGGTCATGGCTTACTCACGGCGGTTAGGTGTGACCATTCTCGACGCTGCCACCTCGAAATCACCTTGACCGCCGTCAAATCGCGAAAAATCAGCGACTAAGGATTCCGACCGGCAACTCGTCGAACCAGTTGATGAAGCGCAGAACATCGGCGCCGCGATAAATCGCGCCGTGCTGCGGGCAGAGCAGGTCGATATCGAGCTGCGAGACGCGTTCGCACCAGTCGCGCTTGGCTTCGTTGGAGCCCATCCAGCGTTTGTGAAAGCCTTCGGCATGACCGATATGGGCATCGAAATCCTCGACGAACAGGCCATCCATGCCCGGCGGCAACAGCGCCGCACCGACGTCGCCGGAAAACAGGATTTTCGCCTGCTTGTCGTACAGATGAAAATTGCCCGACGAGTGCAGGTAATGGGCGGGAATGGCTTGCAGCATCAGACCGTCGAGCGGAATGTCGAGGCCTTGGTCGGGAATCGGAATGAAGGTCTCGGCGGAACCGCCGAAGTGCGGCAGGAAACCGCTCCACATCCAGCTGACGTAGCAGCGCATGGCCGGGTTGAACTCCAGCCAGAGAGCCAGCGAGGAGCAGCAATCCGGGTCCTGGTGCGAGGCGAAGACGCCGGCCAGCGCCGACGGATCGAATTCGGCCGAGAGCGCCGAAAAGACGGCGGGAAAGATCTCGGCACCGCCCGGATCGAGAACCAGACCCCGGCTGCCATGGGTCACCAGATACTCATTGGTATCGATCAGATGATTCGGCTTCTGCGGGTCGCGGACAATCGCCACCCATTTGTGATTGCCGTCCTGAAAAATTGTTTTCGTTGTTTTCACGGCGCTTCTCTATCGATCCTGATTTCCGGCAAAAAACGGCGAGCGACGCAAGGACTCAAGCGAGCCACGGATCTCCTCGACGACGCCGTCGAACTCCCCGGAAACCTGCGATAGCGACGGCGCAAAACTCTGGCCATAGGCGGCTTCGATCTTGGCCGACTTGGCCAGCACGCCCCCCAGTTCGACCATCTGGAAAACCTCCTCGAGAGCGCGCTGGAGCTGGCGGCGCAAGCGGAACAGCTGCTCGACATGTTGCTCGCCTTGCTGGCTGCGCCGCGCCATCACCCCGGCCAGCGCCGCCTGCTGCGGGGCCAGTCTTGCCGCCTCGCCGAGCAGGCGAGCCAGGCGGTTGTCCTGCAGGACCAGCGAGACTTCATTGACGCAGCCGTGAATCAGGCCGGTCAGGGTTTGCATGCAGCGGCGCAAATCCTGCGAGAAGACCCGCAGCTCATTGGACAGCACGCCGAAACCGCGCGCCGCCGTACCCGCCCGCTTGGCAAGAAAAATGGCGTTGAGCGCCATGATGTTGATCTTGAAGGAGACCCCGACCACCCGCTTGATCTCCTCATTGATCTGCACGATGCGGAGCAGATCGACGCCGGCCTGCGCTGCCGGGGCGGCCGCAATCGCCAGGGCGGTGGTCATCGCCCCGCCCGCCTGACGTGGTCGGCGAGCGGCGGCGGGCAATCCGGCCTATTTTTCCAGGACATAGGTCCCGGGCGCGTCAGCCAGGGCCGGGAATTTGCGGTTGCTCGCCGGGTAGGCCTCGACCAGATCCCCGGTCCGTTCGCCCAGCCAGCGCGTCCAGTCCTCCCACCAGGTGCCGGGCTTTTTCTCGGCACGGTCGAACCAGTGTTCCCAATGTTCGTTGCGCTCCGGCTCGGCGATCCAGTAGGCGCGCTTGGGTGGATTGACCGGCGGATTGACGATGCCGAGAATGTGCCCGGAGGTCGACAGGACGAAGCGCACCGGCGCCTTGACACTGACCTGCTTGCGGATGCGGTAGCACTGCTTCCACGGCGCGATGTGATCGTCCTCCGCAGTCACCGCGTAGAGCGGCTGAACGATCAGGTCGAGGTCGATCGATTCGCCGGCGATGGTCAGCTTGTCGCGCTTGATCAGGTTATTGTGCAGGTACATCTCGCGCAGGTAGTAGGAATGCATGGCCTGCGGCATGCGGGTCGAATCGACGTTCCAGAACAGCACGTCGAACGGCGGCAAGGGTTCGCCGAGCAGGTAGCTATGCACCCAGTAATTCCAGATCAGGTTGTTCGAGCGCAGCATGCGGAAGGAACCGGCCATTTCCGTGCCGTCGAGATAACCCTTCTTGGCCATCGACTCTTCCAGTGCGCCGATGCAGGCGTCGTCGATGAACACATCGATGTCGCCCGGATGGGCGAAATCGGTCAGCGTGGTAAACAGCGTCCAGTGCGCGACCGGCATCTTGTCGGCGCCATAGCGCTTGTTGGCCCAGGCCATGTAGATGCTGGCCAGCGTGCCACCGATGCAGTAGCCGACCAGATGCACCTGCGGCACCTTGCAGAATTCGCAGGCGACCCGCACCGCTTCATTGATTCCTTCGAGCAGGTAGTCGTCGAGGCGGATATCGGCCAGATCCTCGCCCGGATTCTTCCAGCTGGTGATGAATACCGAATAGCCCTGATCGGTCAGGTACTTGACCAGACTCTTGCGGGCGGTCAGATCGAGGATGTAGAACTTGTTGATCCACGGCGTGGTGATCACGATCGGCATCGCCCGCACCTTGTCGGTGGTCGGCGTGTAATGGATCAGTTCAACCAGCCGGTTGCGGAACACCACCTTGCCCGGCGTCGTCGCCAGATCCTTGCCGACCACGAAGGCATCCGGCTCGACCATCAGGATATTCTTGGCCTTGACGTCGCGCTGGAAGTTTTCCCAGCCCTTCTTCAGGCTCTCGCCATTGGTTGCGACAAAGCGCTCCATCGCCGCCGGATTGAGGCCGAAAAAGTTGGTCGGCGCCACCATGTTCAGCCAGTTGCGCAGCCAGAAGGCGGAACGCCGACGTTCCTTGTCGGACAGCCCGGGCGTCTCGAAAAACATGTCTTCAAGACGGTGGGTAAAGGCCAGATACCACTCCTTGACGATGTCCCAGCTCGCCGAATCAGTCCAGATCGGGTTGGCAAAGCGGGCATCGTCGGCATTCGGCTTGATGACGTCCTCGGAGGCGATGCCCATGGCCCGCCGCAGGACATGCGACTGCAGCGCGAAGAGGTCGCCGGACAGCGCGTGAACGGCCCGCGACAACTCCTGCGGATGCATCATCCAGGCCATGTGGGCCTGGAGCAGCGACGTCGTCACGCCATACGGATCGACCGCCTTGCTGATGGCATTGCCGGCCGATTCCAGCGGACTTAAATCGCTTATATCAATGACATTATTTCGAACGGACGAGTTACCGGACATCAGGATCACCTCTTGACTGAATTGTTCTCTGTATCTTACAGCGTGACGGACTCGCCGGGTGTCGGCAATCGCACGTCGGACCACCCCAATTGCGCTTCGATGGCCCGGGCAAAATTGGCCGATGCACCGGCTTCGCCATGCACGACAAAGGTCCGCCCGGGCGGCTGGTGAAAGCCGCGCAGCCAGTTGAGCAGCGCCGCCTGATCGGCATGCGCCGAGAGGCCGCCGACGGTATAAATGCGCGCCCTGACCGGGACCGGCTGACTGAAGATATTGACCAGCCGCGCCTTGTCGACGAGACGCCGGCCCAGCGTGCCGGCCGCCTGAAAACCGGCGATCAGGATGCTGCATTCGCTGCGCGGCAGGTTTTCGCGCAAGTGGTACTTGATCCGCCCCGCCTCGCACATGCCGCTGGCCGAAATGATCACGGCGCCGCTGCGAATTTCGTTGATCGCCTTCGAGCGCTCGACATCGGCAACAAACTCGAGTTTCATTTTCTCCGGGTGCTTCTTCATCCAGGCGATCAACTCGCGCGTTTCGGGATCGAGCAGTTCCGGATGGGCCAGCGTGATCTGCGTCGCCGCGTTGGCCATCGGCGAATCGACATAGACCTTGAGCGGAGAAAGGCGCTGGCGCCGCACCAGATCGGCCAGCATGTAGATGATTTCCTGGGTACGCCCGACGGCGAAGGCCGGGACCACCAGATTGCCGTGCGTCGCCCAGGTTCGCCCGAAAGCATCGACGATTTCGTCCTCGGTCTCCGGCAAGCCACGGTGCAGGCGGTCGCCGTAGGTCGATTCGATCAGCAGCACATCGGCTTGCGCGATGACCTTTTCCGGGTCATTGAGCACCGGCCGCTGCGGCATGCCGAGATCGCCGGAGAACACCAGTTTGCGCGGCCGGCCCTCGCCGCTGACGGTCACTTCCAGCCACGATGAGCCAAGAATGTGCCCGGCATCGTGGAAGCAGACCTTGACCGTCGCCGCCGGCTGAATAATTTCGCCGTAAGCCACCGGCCGCAACAGACTGAGCGAAGCCAACGCCTGGGCCACCGTGTACAAGGGCGCCGGCACGCCGCGTTCGTCCTTGCCGCGCCGGTGGCGATGCCGCAATTGCCACTCGGCTTCCTTTTCCTGGATGTGGGCACTATCCGGCAGCAACACTTCGAGCAGATCGATGGTCGCCGGGGTGGTGTAGATCGGTCCCTTGTAGCCGAGCATGGCCAGACGCGGCAGCAGGCCGGAGTGGTCGATATGGGCATGGGTCAGCAAGACGAAGTCGATTTTCCGGACATCGAAACCGAAATTCAGGGCATGCAAATTCTTCGAACGGGCTTCGGCGCCGCCCTGAAACATGCCGCAATCGACCAGAAACCGGGTATCCCCCGTTTCCACCAAAGTGCAGGATCCCGTCACTTCTCCGGCCGCACCGAGAAAACCGAGTCGCATGTTTTATTTCCTCCTGACTTGGCGTAGCATGATCCTCAAGTGGGCGGAATGCAACGCCAGCAGACAGTTTCAGGAGATAGACCACCATGTTCAAACACATTCTTGTCCCGACCGACGGTTCCGAACTTTCGCAAGCCACCGCGAAATCCGCAGTGGCCTTCGCCAAGGATGCAGGAGCCCGGGTAACCGTCTTTTTTGCCAAGCCGGAATACCCGATCGCCTATTTCGGCGAGGGCGCCCTGATCGACCCGACGACGCCGGAGAAATTTGCCGAACTGGCCGAACAGCAGGCTGCCCAGTATCTCGGCGAAGTGCAGGCGATGTGCACCGCCGCCGGGGTCGAATGCAGCACCACCTCGGCAACCAGCGACATTCCCTACGAAGCGATTATCGAAGCGGCCGAGAAGTGCGGCTGCGACCTGATTTTCATGGCCTCGCACGGCCGTCGCGGGATCAGCGGCTTTTTGCTGGGCAGCGAAACCAACAAGGTTCTGACCCACAGCAAGGTACCGGTTCTGGTCTATCGCTGACCATCGTGCCGCCCTGACGGGCGGCCACCACCCCGGCAACGGGGTACGAACCTATAGCGGACCAGCCGGCGATCACGGCGCATCCGTTCGTCGTCCTGATCGTTCGCAGCAATAAATCATGCAGCCGTCCACCGGGGATTTTCGTCTCAAGTATCAGATACTGGCCCCGGTTGGTTTGGCATTGCTGCTTCTGGTCGGCATTTTCGGGCTGGTTTTCGAAAACCACCTGGCCAACCGCGAAGCGCTCAATCTGCAGGCCGCCGGCCATCAGGTTGAAGATATCTGGCATAACCTGCGCGATGAAAGCACCTTGCGCCTGGCCTGGTTTGCCGAGGAAACGCAGCGCAACGACAAGTTGCGCGAGGCCATGCAGCGCGGCGACCGGGATGCCCTGCTGGCCGAGACGCAGCCGGCCCTGGCCAGAATGCAGCAGTACTTCGGGATCAGCCACTGGTACTTCATCGCACCCGACAAGCGCATCGTCTTGCGGGTCCACGAACCGTCCCGCTACGGCGATCTGATCAAGCGCAAGACACTCGACGATGCGGCGCTCGGCGGCAAGGCGGCAACCGGCCTCGAGCTCGGCCCGCTATCCACCTACACGCTGCGCCATGTCATCCCCTGGGAGCACGAAGGCAAGCTGCTCGGCTACATCGAACTGGGCATGGAAATCGAGTGGTTCGCCCGGCAGATCAAAGCCCTGACCCATCTCGATGTGCTGACTGCCGTCAACAAGGCCTACAGCAGCGAGGAAAAATTCCTGGCCGGCAAAAAAGCGCTCGGACTGAGCGGCAACTGGAGCGATTACGGCAAGATCGCCCTGCTCTCCCAGACACTCGACAACTTGCCAGCCGATCTCGCGAGATTCTGGGAGGAAGCCCTGAGTGGCGACAGCGGCATTTTCGAGGTCAGCAGCGGCCAGCGGACCTGGGCCGGGCAGATCATTCCACTGGCCGACTACGAAATGCGTCCGGCCGCCTCGATGGCTATCCTGAACGATGTCACCGAGAGCCGGCAGACCGGCCTTCGCCAACTGGCGATCGCCACCCTCGCCGCCACCGGGTTGGCGATGCTGCTCTTTCTCGCCCTGTCGCGCCGGCTGGAGGCCATGGAAAAGAAGCTGCAGGTAGCGCACGAATCGCTGGCGGCCAATGAACAACGCTTTCTCGACATTTTTTCGACCAGCTCCGACTGGTGGTTCTGGGAAATGGATGCCGAACTGCGCTTCTCCTTCTTTTCCGACAATGCCAGCAGCCTGGTCGGCTTCGATGCCGACGAACTGGTCGGCCGGGACCGCCGGGACCTGATCGTTGCCGAGGACGCCGACGAGCGGGCAGAACTGGCCGCACACGTTGCCGACCTCGAGGCCCGTCGCCCCTTCCACCATTTCGAATACCGTCTGCGCCGGCCGACGGGCCCCTGTATCTGGCTCAGTCTGAGCGGCGTCCCCATCTTCGGCAAGGATGGTCAATTCCAGGGTTACCGTGGTGCCTGCGCCAACGTCACCAAGCGCAAGGCACAGGAAGAGGCCGAAATCGATGCCCGGGAAGGCGCCGAAGCAAAATTCGCCATTGCCCGCATCCTGCAGGAAACCGGGCGACCGCTGAAGGAGCGTTTCGCTGCGGCGCTCGAGGCGGTTTTCGCGATGCGCGACGTGGCGGTCGAGCGCAAGGGCGGAATTTTCCTGCTCGAACCCGGCGCCGACGCCCTGAGCATGTGCACGACCAGCGGCGAATTCACCGCCCAGTTCCTCGCCGACGAGCAGCGGGTGCCGCTTGGCCGCTGCCTCTGTGGCCGGGCCGCCGAATCCGGCAAACTCCTGGTTTCCGATGGCTGTTTCAGCGACGAGCGGCACGAAAACGCCTGGCCGGAGATGACCAATCACGGTCACTACATCGTGCCGCTCAAGGTTGGGGCGCAATGCCTGGGGGTGCTCTTCCTGTACACCGTGCCCCGCCCATCGCGTTCGGAACTCCGCCTCCAGGCCTTGCAACAGATCGGCGACCTGTTCGCCCTGGCGATCGCCAACGAGCGGGCCATTCAGGCCAGACAGGATGCCTCAGCACGGGCCGAGGCGGCCAGCCGGGCGAAAAGCGAGTTCCTCGCCAACATGAGTCATGAAATCCGCACGCCGATGAACGGCGTGATCGGCATGACCGATCTGCTGCTCTATACCGAACTCGACGATGAGCAGCGCGAGTTTGCCGAAATCGTCAAGAACAGCGCCAATTCGCTGTTGGGCGTGATCAACGACATCCTCGATTTTTCCAAGATCGAAGCGGGACGGCTGGATATCGAGGCGATCGATTTCAGTCTGATCAACACCGTCAGCCAGACCTGCGAACTGCTCGCCGTCCAGGCGCGGGAGAAGAATCTCGACTTCCACTACCGGATTTCCCCAACCGTGCCGGAAATGCTGCAGGGCGATCCGGGCCGCATCCGGCAGATATTGACCAATCTGGCTGGCAACGCGATCAAGTTCACCCCGGCCGGCGAGGTCGAAATCGTTATCAGCGTGATCGCCGAGGAACTGACGTCGACCAAGCTGCTGTTCGAAATCCACGACACCGGTGTCGGCATTCCGCCCGAGCAGGTCGAACGGCTGTTCACGCCGTTTGCCCAAGCCGACAGCTCGATCACCCGACGTTTTGGCGGAACCGGCCTGGGCCTGTCGATTTCCAGGCGACTGACCGAACTGATGGGCGGCGAGATCGGCGTGCGCAGCGAACCCGGAAACGGTTCGACTTTCTGGTTCACTTTACCGCTCGCCCCGAGCGATTCAGCGAATCCGGCCGGCCCCGTGCTGGCCGAAGGCGAGCTGAAGGATTGCCACGTACTCGTGGTCGATGACAACGAGACCAACCGGCGCCTGCTCTTTGCGCTGCTCAGCGCCTGGGGCTGTCGGGCCGAGCAGGAAGCCGATGGCCTGGCCGGCCTGGCCCGCTTGCGACAGGCGGCCAGCGAGGGCGACCCCTACGAGATCGCGCTGGTCGATATGAACATGCCCCGGATGGACGGCGAAACCATGGGTCGGCTGGTCCGCGAGGATGCCGCGCTCGACGCGACGCGTTGCGTGATGCTGACCTCCGCCGCCCTGCGCGGCGATGCCGAACGCTTGCAGCAGGCCGGGTTCGATGCCTATCTGACCAAGCCGCTGCAGGAAAGGCATATCCGCCAATGCCTGGCTGCCTTGCGCCACGGCAGCTTCGGCGACGAACCGACGGCCTTGATCACCCGCCACACGCTGGACGAGGCGGCCCTGCCGCGCAGTCTGCGGCTTCTGCTGGTCGAGGACAACCGGATAAACCAGAAGGTAACCAGCGCCATCCTGACCCGTCAGGGGCATCGCGTCGAAATCGCCGAAAACGGCGAACAGGCCCTGACCACACTGGCCGCTGCGGATTTCGACGCCGTGTTGATGGATTGCCAGATGCCGGTGATGGATGGCTTCGAGGCAACCCGGCGCTTGCGCCAGTCGTCCGCCGTGCGCGACCCGAACATTCCGGTCATCGCCATCACGGCCAATGCCATGCAGGGCGACCGCGAACAATGCCTGGCTGCCGGCATGAACGACTACCTTTCGAAGCCGATCAGCGAAAAAGAAATGCGCCTGGCCCTCGAGCGGATCGCCGACGGTTGAGTCTCAGCGCCCGGAGCAGTGCTTGCTGCCGGGCGGAATGCGGCAGAGCACCTTGCCGTTCGCCGTATCGATGAAATCGACCTCGTCGAGGACACCGATCAGATAGCGTTTTTTCAGCGTGAAATCGGTCGGCTTGCCGTAGGTCGCCTTCCAGAATGTCGTGCTTTCGCTGAGTACCGGTTCGATCAGGTGCGCCCGGACGCGCAGGCCGAGATGGCCAACGATATCGGCCGGCAGATCGGCGCTGAAGCCGGCATCGTCATCGACGCTGCGCGGATAGAAATCGTAGAGGTTGGCGAAAGCGAGGAAATAGTCGTAACGCCAGCTGACCTTCATCTGCTGGATCACGCCGATCTTGTCTTCACCGGCGTACTCGCCGCGCTCGACCGCGACCGACTGGAGGGGCAGGAATTTGTACTGGTAATAGTCGTCAACCGCCGGATCGACCAGCGGACGCCAGTTCCAGCCTTCGGCGATCTGGTTGAAAGCCATCCGGTAACGCGCCTCGGCCCGCTGCCCGACGACCTCGACGGAAAAACCGGAACTGGCCGAAAGATCGACATCGACTTCGATTTGCTTGCCGGCCATGGCATGCGGGTCGGCCTGCGCCAGGCTCTCGAACTGCCGATCGGCCGGTTCGGTCGCGTAAACCGGGGCAAAGAAGGCGGCAACCGTCGCTACTGCAAGTACTTTTCGGAGAAGAGTCATGGCGATATTGGATGCGGCCATGAGGGCACGCAAACAGACGACATATTGAAATCAGCCGGCGCCGCGGCCCATGACGCACATCAACAAATACTGATATGACTCAGACTTGGGTCTGCGTCACCGCCTTGCGGAAACGCAACAGTGCGACGAAGAAGAAGCAGGCGCCGATCCCCGTCATGGCCAGCAAATCCTGCCAGATGCCGTCGATTCCGGCGCCCCGGTAGAGTATCCCCTGGGCCAGTCGGACAAAATAGGTGGTCGGTGCGGCGAGCATGATGTTCTGCACCATCTCCGGCATGCTCTCGCGCGGCGAGACGCCGCCCGACAGCATGAGCAGCGGCAGGATGCTGAGGATCAGGAGCAGGCCGAATTGCGGCATCGAGCGGGCCAGGGTGCCGAGAAAGATGCCGATTGAGGCCGCGGCGAACAGGTAGCAAGCGGCCGCAGCCAGGAACAGCGGGATCGAGCCGGCGATCGGCACGGCCAGCACCTGGCGGACCATCACCAGCAGCGCGAAGGTGACGCCGCACAGCACGATCATCCCGTTGGCCCAGATCTTGGCCATCATGATTTCGAGCGGGGTCAGCGGCATGACCAGCAAATGTTCGATGGTGCCGTGCTCGCGCTCGCGGATGAAGGCGGCGCCGACCAGGATGATGGTCAGCATGGTGACGTTGTTGATCACCTCCATGACGCCGCCGAACCAGAAACCGTTGAGGTTGGGATTGAAGCGGACCCGGCTGGTCAGCTTGATCGGCGTTGCGGCGCTGTCGCGCCGACCGGTCAGGTATTCATTGACCTCGCCGAGCGCGATGCTCTTGATGTAAGTGGCGCCGATGAAGGCCTGCGACATGATCGTCGCGTCGATATTGAGCTGGACGTCCGGCACCTTGCCGGCCTGCACGTCGCGCTGAAAATGCGCCGGGATGACCAGCGTGAAGTTGTAGCGGCCGGCATCCATGCCGGCATCGAGTTCGGCCAGCGAGATCATCTGCGGCTGACGGAAGAACGGCGGGTAGAAGGCATCGACGATCCGACTGGAGAGCGGCGACTGGTCCTCGTCGACGATGGCGATCGGGGCGTTGTGCAACTCCTGCGAAACACCGGTCGCCGCGGTGTAGATGGCGCCGGAGAAAGCCCAGCAGATCAGCACCATCAACGTCTTGTCGGCGCGCAGGCTTTTCAGCTCCTTGAGGCCGAGGCGGAAGATGTTGGAGAGGCTGGGCAGGCGCATGTTATTTCTCCTGCTTCTTGAGCAGCACCACCGACAGCACGGTCAGCACGGGGATGAAGCAGGCCAGCGCAAGGAACTGCGGAATCAGGTCGGAAACGCCGAGGGCCTTGGTAAAGGCACCGCGGCTGATGATCAGGAAATAGCTGGCCGGGAACAACTGGCCGATCCAGTAGCTCGCCCCTTCCAGCGCCCCGACCGGCGTCGTCAGCCCGGAGAAACTGACGGTCGGCAGAATGGTCAGGATCGCCGTGCCGAACAGCGCGGCGATCTGCGTGCTGGTGAAAGTCGACATCAGCAAGCCGATCCCGGTGGTCGCGATGACGTACAGGCCGGCACCCAGGCACAGGGCGAACAGGCTGCCCTTGATCGGCACGTGAAAGATGATCTGCGACTGGATGAGCAGCAAGGCGAAGCTGATCAAGGCGACGACGACGTAGGGCAATTGCTTGCCGAGCAGGAATTCAAGCCGCGTCACCGGCGTCACGTAGAGGTTGGTGATCGAGCCGAGTTCCTTCTCGCGAACCACGCCAAGCGCCATCAGGATGGCCGGGATGAAAATCAGCAAAATCGGAATCACCGCCGGCACCATGGCGTAGATGCTCTTGACGTCCTGGTTGTAGCGGTAGCGCGAGACGATGTTGGCCGGATAGCCGGCGGTCACGCCGGTCTGCTCGCGAATCAGCTGCTGCACGTACTGCAAGTGCATGCCCTCGGCGTAGCCGCGTACCGTTTCGCCCCGATAAGGCATGGCGCCATCGACCAGCATGCCGATTTCGGGCCAGTGACCGCGCCGCAGATCGCGGCCGAAATTGGCCGGAATATCGACCGCCAGGCTCAACTCGCCGCTGCGCATGCGTTTTTCCAGATCGGCATCGTCGAGTATCGGCGCCTGTTCGAGGAAATAGCGCGACCCGGCAATATTCTCGATGTAGGCCCGACTTTCCGGCGACTCGTCGCGATCGAGCACGGCGAAGCGCAAGCCCTCGACGTCGAGCGAAATGCCGAAACCGAGGACGAACATCAACAGCACCGAGCCGATCAGCGCGAACGCCAGCCGGATCGGATCGCGGCGTAATTCGAGCGCCTCGCGGTAGGAGTAGCCGAGCAGACGCCGCAGGCTGAAGGCGCTGGGCTGCTGTTTGGCCGACCCCGCGCTCGGCACGGCCGGCGGAGCACTATCGCGACCGGCAACTTCGGGGCCGTGCGGGACTTCGCCGGTGGCGGCGGGAAGCGCTTTGACGACGCCCGTCGCCTCCTCCAGATAGCTGATGAAAGCCGCCTCGAGCGTCGCTTCGCCGCGCGCGGCGCAGAGGCCGGCCGGCGTGTCGCTGGCCAGCACCTTGCCGGCGTGCATCAGCGAAATGCGGTCGCAGCGCTCGGCTTCGTTCATGAAATGAGTCGAGATGAAGATGGTGACGCCCTGCCCGCGCGACAATTCGACGAGCAGCGCCCAGAAATCGTCGCGCGCCACCGGATCGACGCCGGAAGTCGGTTCGTCGAGAATCAGCAGCTTCGGTTCATGGACCACCGCGACGGCCAGCGACAGGCGCTGGCGGATGCCCAGCGGCAATTCGGCGGCCGCCTTGTCGGCGTAGGGTTCAAGGCCGAAACGCTGCATCAGTTCGGCAATCCGCGGACCACGCCGGGCATCCGGCAGGTGGAACAGCCGGGAGTGCAGATCGAGATTGGCGCGTACCGTCAACTCGCCGTACAGCGAGAAGGACTGCGACATGTAGCCGACCTGCTTGCGGGTTTCCAGATCGTGCGCGTCGATCGCCTTGCCGAACAGCTTGGCCTCGCCTTCGCTGGGTGGCAGCAGGCCGGTCAGCATCTTCATCGTGGTCGTCTTGCCGCAGCCGTTGGAGCCGAGAAAGCCGAAAATCTCGCCCGGTTCGATCTTGAAACTGACCCGGTCGACGGCCGTGAAATCGCCAAAGCGCTGCGCCAGGCCGGCCGCTTCGATGGCGTAGCTGCCGCCATTGCCAACGCGCGGCGGAATGACCAGCGCGTGATGGGCCTGCCGACGCTCTTCCGGCAACAACTGGATAAACGCCCCGTCGAGCGTCGGCTGCCCGGTCTGCGCCCGCAACTCGGCCGGCGTGCCGGTGCCGATCACCTGACCGCCATCCATCGCCACCAGCCAGTCGAAACGCTCCGCCTCTTCCATGTAGGCGGTGGCCACCAGCACGCTCATGCCCGGCCGGCGGGCGCGGATGCTGTCGATCAACTCCCAGAACTGGCGGCGCGACAGCGGATCGACGCCGGTTGTCGGCTCGTCGAGAATCAGCAGGTCGGGATCGTGGATCAGCGCGCAGCACAAACCCAGTTTCTGTTTCATGCCGCCCGATAGCTTGGCCGCCGGCCGCTCCCGGAAAGGCTCCAGGCCGGTACTGGTGAGCAGCTCGCCTATGCGTTGCTGGCGCTCGCGCTTGCCCTGCCCGAACAGGCGGCCGAAGAAATCGACGTTCTCGAACACCGACAGCGTCGGGTAGAGGTTCTTGCCCAGTCCCTGAGGCATGTAGGCAATGCGCGGCTGGACCGAAGCGCGAAAGCGGCGGTTGCCGATATCGCCGCCGAGCACCTCGACCGTGCCGGTCTGGATCAGCCGCGCCCCGGAAACCAGCGCCAGCAATGACGACTTGCCGACGCCATCCGGCCCGATCAGGCCGACCATGCAGCCGGCCGGCAGGCTCAGTTCGATATTTTCCAGCGCCACCGTGGCCGTGTAGCGATGACTGACTCCGGCAAGGCGGGCGACCGGTGTACGGTCCATGACGACTTACTTTCCGCTGATCTGCAGGTTGGCCGGCCACGGCGTGTTGGCATCGAGCCGCACGTAGGCGACGCCGGGCATGCCGCCCTTGGCCAGATCGCGATGCGCCGCCAGCCAGGCCGGATCGGCCTTGACCTTGATGCGGAACATCAGTTTTTCGCGCTCGGTCCGCGTTTCGACCTCGCGCGGCGTAAATTGCGCCTTCGGTGCCACGAAGTTGACGGTGGCCGGAATCGCCTGCCCCGGCAGGGCATCGAGGACGATGCGCGCTTCGCTGTTGAGCGCCACCTGACCGGCCTTGTCGGTCGGCAGGTAGATGGTCATGTACATGTCGGAAAGGTCGAGCAGCGTCAGGGCCTTGCCGCCGGCCGCCAGAACCTCGCCCGGCTCGGCCAGTCGATAGAGCACGCGGCCGTTGATCGGCGCCTTCAGCGCGGTATCGTTCAAGGTCACCTTCAGACTGTCCACCTTGGCTTCCGCCGCGACGACCGCCGCATCGGCTTCGCCGACCCGGCTCCGGGCCTGGGCCATGCTGGCGCGCGCCCCCTCCAGGCCGGTCTGGTCGCGATCCAGCTTGTCGCGCGTGATGAAGCCGCGGCCAACCAGGTTTTCCGAACGCTTCAGGCTCTTGTCGGCCAGACTCACATCGCTTGCCGACTTACGCACCCCGGATCGCGTCTCATCGACCGCTTGGCGCGCCTGCTCGACCTGCGCTTCGGTCGCCCGCAACTGGGCGCGCAGGTCGTCGGCGTCGAGCCGGGCGACCACGGCACCGGCCTCGACCATGTCGCCCTCGCGCGGCACAAGCTCGCTGAGCCGCCCGGCAATCTTGGTCGCCACATCAACTTCGATTGCCTCCAGCCGGCCGTTGCCGGATGCCAGCCCGGCCGGCAAGCCGGCCGGGCGCTGCAGATACAGGTAAAGGCCCAGGCCTGCGGCGCACGCCAGAACCAGGACGAGCAGCAGAATCTTGCCAGGAGAAGTACGACTCATATCGAGCTCCAAATTATTTACTGACCTACCGGTCATTACCGAGTCGGATTATAGGCATCGTTCGATCAAGCTGCCAGCCAGAACCTCTGCCCGTCAGCGGCCACAGGATGGCGCACTGCTGTCCGGCCCGCGCAGATCGGGCCGTTGATAGGTCGTCCGGACGAGGCAGGATGTCCCGTCGAACAACACGTCGAAGCGTGCCAGGGTGCTCCAGTCGTCGCAGAACAGCCACTCCCAGACCAGTTCGTCGCGCGCCTCGAAATAGACGGTCCACGCCGGATTGGGCGGGCCGAGCAGGCGCAGGATGGCGGCCTGATCGTCGCGGCCGGCGACGATCAGGCCAAAATGGCGCGACTCGAGCACGTTTTCGATCCGCAGCAACCGGCCATCCGGGGCGAAAAACGCCATATAGGTATGGGTCCCAGCCGGACCGCGGGGGAAAGCCAATTGCTCGCTCCCGTCACTGTCCCGCCAGCGCAGCGCCGGCGTGCCCATTTGACCGACCACGTCGGCGACATTCGCCACTCCGGGCTGCAGCCCGCGGCCATCGTAACTGGCGCAAGCGGTCGTGAGCAGTAGCGCCAACAGGATCAAGCATTTTTGCAACCGGGGAATCATCAGCAAGCAACCCAAAGAATCCGATATTTCAACTGGCGTTCAGGCCATTGCAGCAACGCGAACGCCCTCCTTCGCATTGACCGCCATTGCCTCCCAGGACGCCGGGTCCGGGTTGCGGCAGAGCGCTTCGAGCAATCCGAAAGCCTGCTCGAGACGATTTTCGGCCGTGGCGGTCAATGGCTCGCCCAGTTCGAATTGCTCACCGCGAATGCACAGCGTGAAGGCCGGCGGCGGGTCGGCCTCTTCGGTCTGGCGGAACACCTGGAGCACGGCTTCCGGCGGCAGTTCGTGCGTGGTGTGGGCGATGCCGGCGGCCGGGGCGATCCGTTGAAAGGTAAAGGGCGCCCCGGTATCGATCCCGGCATCGATGAACAACGCTAGTTGCCGGTCTTGCAGATCGAGGACATGTTCGATCTGCAACTGGAAGTCCTCGATCAGTTCGAACTGCGCCGCCAGGCCGGCCGCTTCGAGCCAGCTGGCCAATCGCCCGCAGAGCACCGGCCCGATGGCGTCGTCGCCGCGACTCGGATTGCCAATGGCAAAGACGACGACCGGCGCGCTCATGCGCGGCTCAGCGAGTGAATCAACCGCCCTTCCGCATCGACCAGCTCGACGGCCAGCGGCATCTTGCCGAGGGCGTGCGTGGCGCAGGACAGGCAGGGATCGAAGGCGCGGATGGCGACTTCGATGTGGTTGAGCAGGCCTTCCGTGATTTCGTGGCCATGCAGGTAGCGGCGCGCGACATGGCGGACGGCCTCGTTCATCGCCTGATTGTTGTTGGTCGTCGAGACGATCAGGTTGGCCATCGTGATCAGGTCGTTTTCATCGACCCGGTAGTGGTGGAACAAGGTACCGCGCGGCGCCTCGATGACGCCGACGCCCTCCATCTGCCGTTCGCCTTCGACCATCAGATCGTTGCTCAGCAGATCGTCGTCATGCAGCAGTTCCTTGATCACCTCGGCCGCATGCAGCATCTCGATCATCCGCGTCCAGTGATAGGCCAGCGGTGCGTGCATCGGCGTACCGCCGGCGTAATCGACGAATTCCTTGCGCTCGTGCTCGGCGAACGGCGTCGAGATCTGGTTGCAGTTCTGCACCCGGGCCAGCGGCCCGACCTTGTACCAGCCGTGTTCCTTACCCAGCGAACGGAAATACGGGAACTTCATGTAGCTCCACGAGCGGACTTCTTCATCGATGTAACGGTCGTATTCCTGATAGTCGACACCGTCGAAAATCAGCTTGCCGTTGTCGTCGCGGGCGCGCAGCGTGCCATGGTAGAAGTCGAGATCGCCGTTGTGGCCGACCAGCGACATGAAGTTCGAGCGGAAGATGCCGAAACTGTTGTACAGACCCGGATCCTGCGTATGCACCTTCTGGATCAGATGCACCGCATCGCGCGACCAGGCGACGATGTGATAGATGTCCTTGAGCAGTTCATCCCGTTCGGCGACAGTCAGCGACTTGTTCATGCCGCCCGGCACCGCTCCGGTGCCATGCACCCGCTTGCCGGCAGTGACGCGGATCACTTCCTGGCCGAACTTGCGGAGCAGGACGCCGCGCTTGGCGATTTCCGGATGGGCGGCAGCGACGCCGACGATATTGCGCCGGGTGACGTCGCTATCGAAACCGAACAGCAGGTCCGGCGAGCAGAGATGAAAGAAATGCAGCGCGTGCGATTGCAGCATCTGGCCGTAATGCATCAGGCGACGCAGCTTCTCGGCGGCCGGCGTCAGCTTCTTGGCGCCGACGATGATATCGAGCGCCTTGGAGGCAGCCAGATGATGCGACACCGGACAGATGCCGCACAGGCGCTGGACCATCACCGGCACTTCCCAATACGGCCGGCCCTGGATGAATTTTTCAAAGCCGCGGAACTCGACGATATGCAGGCGCACCTGATGCACCTTGTTCTGGTCGTCGAGCAGGATCGTCACCTTGCCGTGGCCCTCGACCCGCGAAACGGGATCGATCGCCACGCGGCGCAGCATTTCGGGGTGTTCGGCAGTTTCCAGTTGGTAGCTCATTCAAATCTCCTAATCCATTAAGTCTTCGGTCGAGGACGCGAAGGCGCCATGGATTCAGTCGTAATGCATCAAGCCGTGGCCGAGTTCCGGCTCGCGGCCGGCCATCAGATCGGTCAGCACTTTCCAGATCGCTTCGGCCGAAGGCGGGCAACCGGGGATGAAATAATCGATCTTGACGACCTCGTGGATCGGGTGCACCTGGTCGAGCGGCAAAGGCAGCTCCGGATCATTCGGAATCATGCCGTTCGATACGCCCGGACTGGTGTGATAGACCTCTTCCAGGATGGTCGTCAGCGGCAGGTGATTGCGCTGGGCCGGCAAGCCGCCATTGATCGCACAGGCCCCGAGGGCGATCAGAATCTTGCAGTTCTTGCGGAAATCGCGCAGCACATGGACGTTCTCGGCATTGCACAGGCCGCCTTCGATTATGCCGATATCGCAATCGTGACTGACCTCCTTGATATCGGTCAGCGGCGAGCGGTCGAACTCGATGTGTTCGAGCAGCGTGAACAGCCGTTCGTCGATATCGAGGAACGACATGTGACAGCCGAAACAGCCGGCCAGCGAGGTCGTGGCGACTTTCAGCTTTTTCTTGGGCGCAGTCATGTCAATAGCCCTCCTGCTTGGCCTCGACCGTCGCCGAAATCGGCTGCTTGTCGTAGCTGCGTTCGCCGATCGGCACGGCAAAGCCCTCGCGCTTCTTCAGGATGACCCCGACCGGACAGACCTGCGCCGCCTTGTCGTGCAAGGTGAAATTGGTGTCGGCCAGTTGGCCGGACTTGGCATTGACGATCAGGTGCGTATCGATGCCGCGCCCTGACAGCGCAAAGACATTCTTGCCATCGACATCGCGGCTGGCCCGCACGCACAGCGAACAGAGAATGCAGCGGTTGAAATCGAGCAGCACCTCGGGATGCGAGGCATCGACCGGCCGATCCGGGAAAAAGTGATCGAAATGCGGCGACATCATGCCCAGATGGTAGGCCGTGGCCTGTAACTGGCAGTTGCCGCTCTTCTCGCACGACGGGCAGAAATGGTTGCCTTCGACGAACAGCATCTGGGTCAGCGTCCGCCGTTCGTCGTTGATCTCCGGAGTGTCGCTTTCGACCACCATGCCGGCAATCGCCCGCATCGTGCAGGAAGCCGTCTGCCGGCCATTTACCTTGACGGTGCACAGCTTGCACGAGCCATGCGGCTTGAATTCCGGGTGGTAGCACAGGTGCGGAATGAACACCCCGGCCTTGGTAGCGGCCTGCATGATGGTCTGCCCTTCCTCGAAGGAAATGGTCTTGCCATCCAGTGTGAACGTATGGCTCATGCCGAACCCTCCCCAAATTCTTCAGCGATGATGTGTGCTCCGGGATCGTCGCGCCCGGTCATCTGCCGGGCCGCCGCCAGCGCCTGGTCAAGATCGAAGGCCGGCGCGAAGTCCTTGCGCGTCATGCGCTTTTCGTAGGCCGGCCGGAATTTTTCGATGGTGTCGAGCACCGGATTGCAGGCGGTATGCCCGAGACCGCAATGACTGGTCGATTGCAGCAACTGGTTCATTTTTTCGATTTCGGCGAAATCGTAGGGCGAACCGCAGCCATTGTGCAGCTTGTCCATCAGGTTCTTGAGCAGCGCCGTGCCGACCCGACACGGCGTGCAGAAGCCGCAGCTTTCGTGCTGGAAGAAGTGCACGTAGTTGCGGGCGACTTCGAACATGTCGCGGCTGTTGTCGAAAATGGTGAAGGCGCCGGCCGTCGGAATATCCTCGAAGCCGATGGTCCGATCGAATTCGGCCGGTCCGACGCAGATGCCGGACGGGCCACTGACCTGCACGGCCTGCGTATCCCGGGCGCCGCAGTCGGCCAGAACCTGGCGGATACTGACCCCGAAGGGATATTCGTAGAGCCCCGGCCGCTCGCAATCGCCGGACACCGACAAGACCTTGGTGCCGGCCGAATGCTTGGTCCCGATGCTGGCGTACCACTCGCCCCCCTTCAGCGCGATGAGCGCCGCCGCGGCAAAGGTTTCGACGTTATTGACGATGGTCGGCTGGTCGAGATAACCGTTGGTCACCGGGAACGGCGGCCGGTTGCGCGGCGTGCCGCGCTTGCCTTCCAGCGATTCGATCAGGGCCGATTCTTCGCCGCAGACATAGGCGCCGGCCCCGAGGTGAATCTCGATATCGAAATCGGCCCCCGGAATACCGAGAATATCGGCCCCGAGCAGACCGTCCTTGCGCCGGCGTTCGAGCACGGCATTGAGCGGTTCCAGCAGATAACGGTATTCGCCGCGCAAGTAGAGGAAACCCCGCCGGGCGCCGACCGAGTAGGCGGCCGCCGTCATGCCTTCGAAAACCAGATCGGCATAGGAAGTCAGCAGCACGCGGTCCTTGAACGTGCCGGGTTCGCCTTCGTCGGCGTTGCAGACGACAAAACGCTGTTGCCCGGACTTCAACGGGGCGTTGCGACAGGCCTCCCATTTCAGGCCAGTGGTGAAGCCGGCGCCGCCGCGCCCGCGCAGGTTGGCCCGCTTGATTTCGTCGAGCATCGCCGCCGGGCCACCCAGACCGGTCGGCAGTCCTTCGCGCCAGGAGCGCATGTTGGAGGACATCAGGCCGTCGCTCGGGGCACGCCCGTGGGCGGCGCGCAGCGCATCGCCGGGCGCCATCTGCGAGCCGAGCAGGATATCCGGCAGGCGGATGTGATCGTCGACCGTGAAATAATCGGCCGGCCATTCGGCCAGCGGGGTATTGCTGCGCACCAGTTCGGCGATTTCGTCGATGCGCGCTTCGCTCAAGCGGGTTATCGCCAGGTTATTGACCAGCAGCGCCGGCCCCTGATCGCACATGCCGGTACACGATGTCTTGTCGACGCTGACCAGGCCGTCTTCCGAAACCTTGCCCGGCTCTATCCACAAGCTGCTGCACAGGCGCTCCATCAGGGTCAGATTGCCCTGCATGCGGTCGGTGATGTTGTCGGAAAAGAGTATCCGGTACTTGCCGCGCGGCTGGAGATAGAGGAAGGAATAAAACCCGGCGACGCCCTCGATCTTGGTGCGCGGGACGCCGAGCGTCGCCTGCAGGCGATCGATCGCTTCCGGGGAAATCCAGTCGCAGGCTTCCTGCACTTCGCGCAGGATCTGCACCATACAGGTGGGATCGCGCCGGTAACGGGTGACCACCCGGTCGACAATCCCGGCAACTGCTTCTGCGTGCCTATCGTTCAGTGCCACGACAACCTCCCGACAAAGACTTATGACGAGAGAAAGCGTAGCACCAAATCGTTACAGCCTGTTGTCGAAGATCAACCGCCCATCAGGTTTTCGCCATTGCCGGCGGGAATGGCGGCGGCGCGAAATTCGGCGCGGCGCTCCTCGACTTCGGCCAGCGAGGGAATCTCGATATACAGATCGGGGTACTGGCGCAATAACTGATCGACCACCCATTGATTGGCGTCATAGGCGAACTCGCGGGCGACCAGCGGCGCCGATGCATAGGCCTCGACGAAGAGCGCGACCGCCGCCGAACGGCTGACGCCATACTCGCAATGAACGATGACCACGATATCGCCGGGATCGGCGTGCTGCTCGCCGACAAAGCTGCCGATGCGGCGCGCCATCAGGTGATCGAACATGCCGGGCATCGGCGCCGGCAGGTATTCGTCAGCCGGCACGGCGTCGAAAAACGACAGCCGCAGAATATCCTTGAAACCGACGGCCAGCCGGGCATCGGGCGTGCCCGGATCGGTGATCGAGATGACCGCCGTATGCCCATTGGCAACCAGCGCTTCTGCCCGCAAGCGTGAGGTATAACAAACCTGACTGATCGGCATGCCTTATTCCATGAATACCGGATCGGAGAAAACCAGTGTTCCATCCTTGCGCATCATCAGGTTGTCCGCCTTGATCAGGTCGGGCAACGCACCGTATTCATCGGAGAAGCCTTCCAGCGCCTTGAGCGATTGCTGCACCGTTTCGCTCCAGCCCATCGGCGTGACGACCAGATGGTGCAAGGCGATGCGCCCCATGTCCTGGGCCAGGTTGCGCCACATCAGGCAGGCATCGAAATAGGAGGCGCTCAATTTGGTCGCCACTTCGGCCGCATCGCCATTGCCCGGCAGCGGATAGAGCTTTTCGACCTCGACGATATGGAAGGGGAAGCCGCGACTGGACCGCCCGACGACCCCGTGATCG
This sequence comes from Azonexus sp. IMCC34842, assembly GCF_050368855.1. Taxonomy (GTDB): domain Bacteria; phylum Pseudomonadota; class Gammaproteobacteria; order Burkholderiales; family Rhodocyclaceae; genus Azonexus; species Azonexus denitrificans_A. The sequence goes on from NZ_CP178449.1 coordinate 2,883,170, forward strand.
GCATAGACGACGGGGAAATGCGTGCCGGTCGGCCGGTCTGGCGCCGTGTAGTAGGCATAGTCGGTCGGCGAGGAGAGCACCTTGAAGACGCGCTCCTGGCCATCGACGACGTCGCCGTCAAGAACGATGGTGCTTTCGCCGCGACCGATTTCCTTGCGCCCGGCGAGCAGCGGATGATCAGGTACTGGATCGGGAAGCAGTTCGCCGCAGTTGGTATCCATGTACACCTCAGTCGTTATCGAACAAGGGAGGATCCATTATGATCCTCCCGCGCTTCGTTTACGCGACGATATGCGCGCCGGCATCGACGTAGATCGTCTGTCCGGTCATGCCGGAAGAGCCGGCGGTACACAGGAAGGCAGTCAGCGCGCCGACTTCTTCGATGGTCACCGTGTGGCCGAGCGGCGCCTTGACGGCATCGGATTCGAGCAGCTTGTTGAAGTTGGCGATGCCGGAGGCGGCGCGCGTCATGATCGGGCCGGGCGACACGGCAAAAACCCGGATGCCCTTGGGGCCGAGATCGTAGGCCATATAGCGGACGGCCGACTCGAGGGCCGCCTTGATGATGCCCATCACGCCGTAGTTACGGACGACACGCTCGGCGCCGAGATAGGACATGGTGATCAGCGAACCGCCTTCGGTCATCAGCGGCTCGATCGCCTTGGCCATGCGCAGGAAACTGTGGCAGGAGATATTCATCGCCGCATCGAAACCGGATTCGGAGGTATCGATGACGCGACCGTGCAGGTCGTCGGCTTCACAGAAGGCCATCGAGTGAATGGCGAAGTCGAGCCGGCCGAATTCGGTGCCGCACTTCTCGATCACCGCTTCAAGGCTGCCCGGCTGCGTGACGTCGAGCTTTTCAAAAAGACGGGCACCAATCGATTCGGCCAGTGGCTGGGTATATTTTGCCGTCTTGTCGTTCTGGTAGGTTAGCGCGACGTCGGCCCCCAGCGCACGGACGGCCTTGGCCACCGCGAAGGCGATCGACTTGTCGTTGGCAATGCCGGTAATCAGACCTTTTTTGCCGGCCAGCGGCAGTGCCGGATTGCCTTGGGCAACGGCGGTCGGTTCGGTAAATGTATTCATGTTGTTTTCCTTAAGCGAGTGATGGGACCTTGCTGCGTCCCTCTGTTCATCAACGACCATAAATCAACAACGATCAGCAGATGGTGCAGCGCACGTCCCGGTGGCAAGCCATATCCACGGGCAATTCTGATCGACATGTCACATCAACGGCATTGTTTGCTGCAGTGCAGCATACTATACTATCAGTTAGTCAAATTGGACTAGCCAGCCCGCAACGTTTTTCGGGAGTAACAACATGCACGAGAGCAGTGAGCAGCGACATCTGGTTAACAAGACCTACAACGAAATCCGCGTCGGTGACTCGGCCAGCCTGGTGCGGACGCTGATGCCGGAAGACGTCAAGTTGTTCGCCGTGCTGACCGGCGACTTCAATCCCGGCCTGGCCGATGCGACCTATTCCGAAAGCGGGATGTTTCGCGAAGTCATCGCCCACGGCATGTGGAGCGGTTCGCTGATCTCGACGGTGCTCGCCACCCAGTTCCCCGGCCCCGGCACCATCCTGGTCGACCAGACGCTGCACTTTGCGCGTCCGGTGACGATCGGCGACACGGTGACCATCACGGTGACCGCCAAACAGAAATTCGATCACAACAAGCATGTCGTCTTCGACTGCGTGTGCACCAACCAGGAAGGCCTGCAGGTTGTCCGTGGTACTGTCGAAGTGCTGGCCCCGACGGAAAAGATGTCGCGGACGCAGGAAATCCACATGCCGGCGATCCGTATCGACGACAAGCATGAGCGCTATACCCACCTGCTCTCCCGGGTCAAAGGCCTGGAACCCGTTCCGACGGCGGTCGCCCATCCCTGCGACCGCGAATCCTTGAAAGGCCCGGTCATCGCTTTCCAGGAAGGCATCATCGAGCCCATCCTGGTCGGCCCGGAATCGAAGATCCGCTCGGTCGCCGAGGAATTCGGCATCGACCTGCACGGCATCCGCATCGTCAATGCCGCCCACAGCCACGATTCGGCGGCGATCGCCGTGTCGCTGGTGCGCACCGGCGACGCCGAAGCGCTGATGAAAGGCAGTCTGCATACCGACGAGCTGATGGGCGAAGTGGTTTCGCGGGCCAACGGCCTGCGCACCAGCCGCCGGATCAGCCACGTTTTCCTGATGGACGTGCCGACCTATCATCGCCCGCTGCTGATCACCGACGCCGCGATCAATATCGCGCCGACGCTGGAAGAGAAGGTCGACATCATCCAGAACGCCATCGACCTCGCCCACATCCTCGGCATTCCCGAACCGAAGGTCGCCATTCTCTCGGCAGTCGAAACGGTCAATCCGAAAATCCAGTCCACGCTCGACGCCGCCGCATTGTGCAAGATGGCCGACCGCGGCCAGATCAAGGGTGGCATCCTGGACGGCCCGCTGGCCTTCGACAACGCCGTCTCGATCGTCGCCGCCAAGACCAAGGGCATCAAGTCGGCGGTCGCCGGCCATGCCGAAATTCTTGTCGTACCCGACCTCGAATCCGGCAATATGGTCGCCAAGCAACTCGAATACCTCGCCAACGCGCTGACCGCCGGCATCGTCCTCGGCACCCGCGTCCCCATCGTCCTGACCAGCCGGGCCGATACGGCCGAAACCCGCACCGCGTCCTGCGTCATCGCCGCGCTCGTCGCCCACGCCAACCGCAAGAAGGGAACTGTCTGACATGAAACAAGGCATTCTGACGATCAACGCTGGATCGTCCTCGATCAAATTCGCCCTCTTTTCCCTCGCCCACCCGATTTCGCCGGAAGCCGAAGTATCCGGCCAGATCGACGGGATCGGCACCGAGGCGACCAAGATGGTCGCCAAGAACAAGGCCGGCCAGCGCATTGCCGACCAGTTGCTGGACGGCCGGCAGGTCAGCCATACCCAGGCTTTCGACGCGCTGCTCAAGTGGTTCACCGCCAGCCACGCCGACTGGGAAATAGTCGCCGTCGGCCACCGCGTCGTGCATGGCGGCGAGCGTTATTCGCAGCCGACGATCATCGACGATACCGTCCTCGGCCACCTGACCAGCTTCGTGCCACTCGCCCCGCTGCACCAGCCGCACAACGTCGCCGGCATCATCGCGCTGCAGGCCCTGCTGCCGAACGTGCCGCAGGTCGCCTGTTTCGACACCGCCTTCCATCGCAGCCAGCCGGGCGTCGCCCAGACCTTCGGCCTGCCGCGCAGCCTGACCGCCGAAGGCATCAAGCGCTACGGCTTCCATGGCCTGTCCTACGAGTACATCGCCCGCGCCCTGCCGCAGCACTCCGGCCGGGCCACCGGCCGCGTCGTCGTCGCCCACCTCGGCAACGGCGCCAGCATGGCGGCCATGGTCAATCGCAAGTGCGTCGCGACGACACTCGGCTTCTCGACCATCGACGGCCTGGTGATGGGCACCCGCTGCGGCAATCTCGATCCGGGCGTCATCCTGCACCTGATGGAAACCAAGAACCTCTCGGTCAAGGACATGACCAAGATGCTCTACAAGGAATCCGGCCTGCTCGGCGTTTCCGGCATCAGCCAGGACATGCGCACGCTGCTCGCCAGCGACAAGCCGGAAGCGCAGGAAGCGGTCGATCTGTTCTGCTACCGCATCGCCCGCGAACTCGGCTCGCTGGCCGCCGGGGCCGGCGGCCTCGATGCGCTGGTGTTCACTGGCGGCATCGGCGAGCACGCCGCCGAAGTCCGCCGCCGCGTCTGCCTGCAGTCCGAGTGGCTGGGTATCCGCCTCAATCCGGAAGCCAACGCCCGCCACGACCTGCACATCAGCGCCGGCAACAGCAGTGTCGACGTGCTGGTCATTCCGACCAACGAAGAATGGATGATGGCCCACCACGCGCAGACGCTGCTCGCGCTGTAACGACCAAGGCGCCGTTGCGACGCTGCAAAAAAAGGCCCGGCGAGCAATCGCCGGGCCTTTTTTTCGTCGGCGTGGCAGCCGCTCAGACCATCATCAGCACCGATTTCTGTTCCAGATAGGCATCGAGCGCCGAGCGCCCCATCTCCTTGCCGAAACCGGACTGCTTGTAGCCGCCGAAAGGCAGCGCCGGGTCGAGCATGTTGTGGCAATTGACCCAGACAGTGCCCGACTTGATCTTCGGGATCAGCCGATGTACCCGGGACAGGTCGTTCGACCAGATGCTGGCACCCAGACCGAACGGCGTGTCGTTGGCCAGCGCCGCCACCTCGTCGAGATCGTCGTAGGGCATGGCGACGACCACCGGGCCGAAGATTTCCTCCTGGACGACGCGGGCCTTCTGATCCACCTTGGCCAGCACCGTCGGCTTGACGAAGTAGCCGAGATCGCCCGAACGGCCGCCGCCGGCGACGACTTCCGCCCCCTGCTGGCGGCCGATGTCGATGTAGGAACAGACCCGTTCCATCTGCTCGCGCGAGACCAGCGGCCCGAGCTGGGTCAGCGGGTCGAGGCCGTGGCCGATCTTCAGCGCATTGGCGTGGTCGGCCAGATCGGCGACGACGCGCTCGAAATTCTTCTTGTGCACATAAAGCCGCGAACCGGCGCAACAGACCTGGCCCTGATTGAAGTAGATGGCCTGCGCCGCGCCCGCCGCGGCAACCGCCGGATCGCAGTCTTCGAGGACGATGACCGGCGACTTGCCGCCCAGTTCGAGGGTGATGCGGGTCATGTTGTCCATCGCCGCCTTACCGATCAGCTTGCCGATCTCGGTCGAACCGGTGAAGGTCAGCTTGTTGACGCCGGGGTGGCGGGTCAGCGGGGCGCCGGCCGACGGCCCGTCGCCGGTGACGACATTGACCACGCCGTCCGGATAGCCGGCTTCCTGGATCAACTGGCCAAGGTAAAGCGCCGACAGCGGCGTCTGCTCGGCCGGCTTGAGCACCACGGTGCAACCGGTGGCGAGGGCCGGGCCGAGCTTCCAGGCGGCGAGCAGCAGCGGGAAGTTCCAGGCGACGATGGCGCCGACGACGCCGACCGGCTCCTTGCGGGTGTAGCCGACAAACTCGTTGTGCGGCGCGAAGGGAATCGACACGTCGAGCGTGCTGCCTTCGATCTTGGTCGCCCAGCCGGCCATGTAGCGGAAATAGCTGGCGGCCAGCGCGACATCGACGGCCTCGGCGATCAGCACCGACTTGCCGTTGTCGAGCGATTCGATCTCGGCCAGCGTCTTGGCGTGTTCCTCGACCAGTTCGGCCAAGCGCAGCAGCAGGCGCTGCCGCTGGTCCGGACGCATCTTGGCCCAGGCCGGCGCGACGAAGGCCCGGCGAGCCGCCTGCACCGCCGCGTCGATATCTTCGACGCCGGCCGCCGGCACGCTGCCGAGCACCGCCTCGCTGGCCGGGTTGACGACCTCGATAGTTTGCCCCGAACGGGCGGCCACCCATTTGCCATCGATCAGCATGGCGTGGTTTTGCCGGGCCAGAAATTCAAGGGTCCGGCTGTTCACTTGTGGATTCTCGGTTGCTTTCATTGTTTGTCTCCTTTTATGGTTTACATCTTGCGCAGCCGGCCTGACGGGCACTCCGCCAGGACTGCGGCCGCCGCCCAACAACTAAAACGATTCGCGGAACAAGGCACCCAGCGCGGTGAATAGCAGGTCGCCGCCGGCCGCCTGGGCAATGGCGGTGAGCCCGGCGCGATCCGGGCGCAGGCTGGCCGAGAAATGCTGGCCGCCATCCTTGCTGAGCAATGACGCGCCGCTCAGACCGACGATCCGCACGCTGCCATCCGGGCGCTGGCTGATGCCGGTCAGCGATTGCTGGGTGCCGCTCGGCACTTCCGCCCAATGCTCGCCGTGATCGACGCTGCGATAGACGTGGCCGCGCATGCCGGCCATCAGCACGCTGCCGTCGGCCAGCGCGGCGCCGGTCCAGAAGGAACCCTTGTTGTCGGTCTGGATGGCGACCCAGTGGGCGCCGGCATCGACCGAACGAAGAATGCTGCCGGCTTCGCCGGCCACCAGCAGCACCCCGTTGCCGACCGGGGCCAGGTGCAGCAAGTGTCCTTCGCCGGCCTCGCCGGCAACCAGGCTGCGCTCGGTCCAGGTCTTGCCGCCATCATGGGTTTCCAGGGCTAGGCCGAACTGGCCGACGGCCAGCCCATGCTCGGCGTTCTCGAACCAGACTGACATCAATACCTGATCCTGGCCGCGCATTTCGCGCAGCACCAGCCAGTTTTCGCCGCCATCGCTGCTGCCGAGCACCGTCCCGTCGTGACCGACGGCCCAACCGCGGTGCTCATCGACAAAGAACACCGAGGTCAGCGGCGCCCGGGTCGGCACCTTGGCCTGGCGGAAAGTCTTGCCGTCGTCCGACAGGTTGATCAGGCCGTAGTCGCCGACTGCGACGATGCGCTGGCCGGCCATCGTCGCCGCATAGATCGGCGCTTTCTCCGGATTGACCAGGTGCGGGGCGCTGCTGAAATAGCTGGCGGCCGGCGCCTGGCCGACGCCGGTGGCGGCGACCAGCGGTACTGCGACAACGGCGGCGAGGGACAGCAGCAGTGCGTTGAATTTCATCTTCACGATCGATACTCCGTTCAGTGGCCGATGGCCGGCGCCTTGACCGGGCCGCGCCGGGGAAAGCGGTAGTCGAGCTTGACGGCGAAGGCCGGCAGCACGGTGATCGCCATCAGCATGTTCACCATGAACATGAAGGTCAGCAGGATGCCCATGTCGGCCTGGAACTTGAGTTCCGAGAAGCTCCAGGTAGCGACGCCGACCGACAGCGTGATGGCGGTAAAGATGGTCGCCACGCCGACTTCGCGCAGCGCGCCTTCGAGCGCCTCCTTCATGGCTTCGCCGCGCGCCAGATGGATCAGCAGGCGGTTGTAGATGTAGAAGGCGTAATCGACGCCGATGCCGGTGGCCAGCACCATCACCGGCAAGGTGGCGACGGTCAGCCCGATATCCAGGCTCTTCATGAACCAGTAGCCGAGGAAGGTGGCCAGCGTCAGCGGCAGGCAGCAAGCCAGCATGGCCCGCCAGTCGCGGTAGGCAAGGAGCACCAGAATGATGATCGCGGCATAGACGTAGAGCATCATCGGCAGCTCGCGCGCCTCGACCTCCTCGTTCGTCGCGGCAAGCACGCCGACATTGCCGGACGCCAGGCGCACCGTCATGCCGAGCGATTCCGGGTTGTAGCGCAGGCGGAAATCCTTGACCGCATGGATGGCCGGCTCGATGGTCGTCGCCTTGTGGTCGGCCAGGTAAATATTGGCCGCCATCATCGTGCACGCCCGGTTGAACAGGCCGCCGGCTTCCGGCAGGTAGCCGATGGCGACCTGCAGGGCCTTGGTATCGCGTGGCACCGCGGCCATTTTCGGATTGCCTTCGTTGAGGCCGGCATTGGCGAACTTGGCCAGTCCGGACAGCGACTGCACCGACAGCACGCCGGGCACCTGGCCCATGTACTGACTGAACTGGTCGATGTAGTTGAGCACCTCGAAGTTGTTGCAGGAATCGTTCGGCGTCTCGAAGACCACGGTCAGCACGTCCATGCCGAGATCGAAGCGCTTGACGATGTTGCCGACGTCCTGGTTGTAGCGCGACTCGGGGCGCAGTTCCGGCGCCCCGGGCTGCAGCGCGCCGATATGCCGGCCGTGGCTTTGCCAGACGGCGAGGCCGAGCAGGATTACGGCGGAAACGAGGACCAGGCGGGCGTGGTTGATGTCGGCGATGAAGCCGAGCCGCTGGATCAGCAGGCCGCGCTTGTTCTGGATGGCTTCGAGATGCAGGGCGTATTTCTGCGAGAAGCGGAAGAAGGAAGCGGCGACCGGCAGCATGATCAGGTTGGTGATGATCTTGTAGCCGACGCCGATCGAGGCGGCGATGCCGAGTTCGCGGATCATCGGAATCGGGATCATGACCAGCGTGATGAAGCCGACGAAGGCGGTGACCAGCGCCAGCGTGCCGGGTATGAACAGGCTGGAGAAGCTTTCGCGGGCGGCCGATATGGAGTCCGCCCCCGCCGCCACCGCCTTGGAAATGGCGTTGATCTGTTGCACGCCGTGCGAGACGCCGATGGCGAAGACCAGGAAAGGGACCAGGATGGCCAGCGGATCAAGACCGAAGCCGAGCAGGGTCAGCGTGCCGAACTGCCAGACCACGGAAACCATCGAGCAGAAGATCGGCAACAACGTCAGCAGCACCGAGCGGCAGTACCAATAGACGGCCAGCGCGGTGAGCAGCGTGGCCAGCGCGAAAAAGCCGGCGACGCCCTTGGCACCGTCGGCGATATCGCCGATCTGCTTGGCGAAGCCGACGATCTCGATTTCGTGTTCGGGCGTTTCCAGCTTGCCGCGAATGTCCCTCTCCAGCTTGTCGGCCAGCGCCAGGTAATCGAGCTGTTCGTGCGTCCCGGGATCTTCTTCCAGCAGGTCGGCGACGATCATCGCGGCGCTGCCGTCGTTGGCCACCAGACTACCGGTGTAGCCGCCGCGCCCGGCCCGGTCGCGGATGACGTCGATCTTGGCGGCGTCGAGCGCCTCCGGCGTCACCGTGCCGCCGATCACGTCCTCGGCCTGAAAGCCCTCCTCGGTCAGTTCATAAACCCGGGTATTCGGCGTCCACAGCGATTGCACCGAGCGCCGGTCGACGCCGGGCAGGTAGAGCACGGCCTCGGTGACTTCGTGCAGCTTCTTCAGCGAAGCCGGCGTCCAGATATTGCCGTCGCGGGCCCGGACGACAACCATGATGCGGTTGGAGCCGAAAAGCTGGGTGCGGTATTTGAAAAAGGTATCGGTGTATTCATGGCCGATCGGCAACTGCTTGTCGAAACCGGCCGACATGTGCAGGCGCGAGGCGAGGACGCCCATGGCGACGGTGAGGACCAGCAGAACCAGCAGGGTCGCTGCCCGATAACGGAAGAAGAAATCCTCCAGGCGCTTTACGAAACCAACGATGCTCGACATCGAATTAAACCTCTAATGAGCTGCTGCAAGGCCGAAATGGCGGTGCAGAGGGCGGACGGCCCCGGGTCCGGGAAGAACCGGGACCGCCCGGTAGTACCAATCAGAAAGCGTAGGAAACGGTTGCGGTAGCCACGTCGCGATCGCGCAGCACGTTCAGGTTGCCCCCTCCGAAGAAGGTGCTGTAGCCGACCCCGACCTTCCACTGGTTGTGGTAATCGAAGGTCACGCCCAGCGCCACCGCCTTGCGTCCTTCGACGAAGGGGATGGTGTTCGGGCTGGTGCCCTTGACGTCGTGGTAGAAGTCGACGATCGGCGTCGCCGTCCAGCCGGAGCCGAAGACGTTGGCGTAGGTCAGACTGACTTCGGCGACATAGCCCCAGGACGTCTTGTTCGGCATGGCGTAGTTGTTGAGCAGGTAAGGCACCGCGCCGGACAGATCGAGATCCGGGTAATGCGTCACCGCCACTTCGAACAGGAAGGCACCATCCGCCGCTCCGAGGAAGCGGGTGATTTCGTTGGGCAGCCAGGTGAAGGCGGTGGTGTGGGCCTGGAACTTCTTCTCCCCAACGTAGCCTTTGGCCGAGGCAGTCGTCGTGAAGTTGTTGGAGAGCGCCGCCAGGTTGTATTCCTGCTTCGATTTCGAACCGCTGGCCAGCGGCACCGTCGGGTCGATCGCCACGCTGTCCTTCGGCCGGTAGGAGAGCTCGGCGCCGAAGGCCCAGTCGCCGACCTTGGTGTTCATCGACAGGCCGAACAGGTCGAGATCCTGGCCGTACTGCTCGACGGCGGTCAGCTGCAGAACGTTGGCCGCGCCATTGACCTTGAAGCCGACGAAGGGCAGCTTGTCGTGGTAGCGGATGTAGTAGGCCGCGTACTCGGTATCGCCGCCGGCCGGCTTGTAGCGCATGTTGAGGCCGTACTGGCCGCCCGAGCTGGGCTTCTCGCGTTCGGTCGGGACCACCCCGGCCCCGCCATTGGCCTGGCTGATCGAATCGAGCGTCCGGCCGCGCGTCGGATCGTAGTCGCCGGTACCGCCGACCCCCAGGCTGGACGGATAGTAGGCGCCGCGCCGGCCGCCCTTGCCGAGAAAGTCGGCGGTCGACCAGTAACTGCCTGCCGGATCGAGCTTGAAGCTGTTCCAGGCGAACTGGTAATAGCCTTCCATCGAGACGCCGGGCAGGACTGCCGTGTTCAGCGAGATCATCGGCGCCGGAATCAGGATTTCCTTGACCTGGGTACCGGGGATGTGGGCCTTGCGGACATCGAAGGCGTGAATCGAGTTGATCCCGCCCATGATGAAGATGTCTTCGCCCCAGTTGATCACCTGATTGCCGACCTTCAGTTTGGCCGAATTGCCGACCCAGTTGAAGTCCTTGGAAACCCACAGGTCGAGCAGCGAAACATCCTGGCGCAGGGCCTTCTTGGCATCGTCGTCGAGCGGCGTGCGGTCGGTATGGATGGCCGCGAAGTCGGATGACCAGGTCACCCGGCCGAGCGCCGCCCAGTTGCCGCGCTCGCCCAACGACAGTTCATGAGTGCCCTTGAGGACGGCGGAAACGATGTCGCCCTTCTTGTAGTTCAGGTTGCCGTCATCGATGTTGGAGTAGTTGAAGTCGCCAATCGACGTCGCGGCATTGCCATTGACCCGTTGCCCCATCTCGCCGGAAATCGGCGAGCTGCCGCCGGAGTCGTTGCCGATGATCGAACGGTCCGTCGATTGCATGCGGCGCTGGATGCCGAAGCTCAGCGTCGAATCGAGGCTGCCGCTGACGCCGTTGACGAGATCGAACTTGAAGGCCTGGGCCGGGCTGGCCAGCCCCAGGCCAAGCGCGGCAATCGCCAGGGCCGCCGGAGTGCGGCGGATGGATGTCGTGATCTGCATGAAATTCCCCTCTTATTTATGCGCTGGAACGATCAGCGGTCGCCGGCCCGACGCAGCTCGTCGGATTCGAAGCGCTTGGCGTCAATACGACCTTCCTGTCCGGCCAGCCAGTCGGTCGGCTTGCTTTCCTGGGTGGCGTTTTCGGCCATGTAGCGATTGACCGTCAGATCCCAGGACATGAATTCCTGGCTGACGCAGGCACCGAGTTCGACGGCCGGATAGAGCGAAGCCTCCATGACGCGCCACAGCTTGCCCTGGGCGTCGTACTGGTCGGCGGCGAGGATCATCCAGGTGTCTTCATCGATGTAGAAGGTGCGCTTGGCGAACATGTGACGCATGCCCTGCTTGACCGTCGCCTCGACCTTCCAGACGCGGTGCAGCTCATAACGCATCAGGTCACGCTTGGGGAATTGCCCCTCGTAGATCTCCTTGATCGGACGTTTGGCGACCAGCTTGAAGCTGTTGTACGGCACGACCATTTCCTGCTTGCCGACCAGCTTCCAGTCGTAGCGGTCGAGCGCCCCGGCGAACATCGGGTACTGGTCGGCCGTTTCGAGGTTCTCGTAACCGGGGATCGGGTTGTCGTACTCGAAGGCCGGCAGGCGGCGGACGCGGCGCTGGCCGGGGAAATACATCCAGGCATCGTTGGACTTGCCGAGGAAGTAGTGCGCCAGGATGATTTCGCCGGTCCGCGAGGCCGGCGCGGTAGCCAGGTTGAGCAGCTTCATCTGGACGCCGCCGACATCCTCGATCGACTTTGCCTTGGCCGAAGCGAACGGGGTCATCACCACCTGATCCTGGGCCAGACCGTAGAAGCTGCCGTCCGGGTTGATGAAGTTGGTCTGGTAATACTCGAAGCGCCCTTCACCCTGCCAGCGCAGGCGATGGTTCCAGACCGCCTCGGCGCCGTTTTTCGGGATGGCGAAGGGGAAGCCGCCGCCGACCGCCTGGGCCAGGTTGTCCTTGCCGTCGGCGCTCAGCTTGGCGCTGGTTGCATTGACCTTGGTCTGACCATAGACCGAATCCGGATAGCCGCAGCTGCGATGCGTCGGATAGACATCCATCCGGTAGCCCTTGCGGTTCTTGATCAGTTCGATCTGGCCGGCCGAGAGCTTGTCCTTGTACTTGTCGACATTGCTCGCCTCGATCGAATAGAGCGGCTTGTCGGCGGCGAACGGATCAACGCGGGGATCGCTCAGCTTGTGCTTGCCCTTGGCCAGGCCGCCTTCCCATTTCGGAATACTGCCGTCCTTGTTGCCGGCCCGTTCGGCGCCGACCGGCGTCAGATCCTTGCCCAATTGCGCCGCTTCCGGCTCGCTGACCGCCGCGCCAGCCTGGGCGGAAAAGCCGATCAACCCGATGATCAGGGCGGAAATCGGCATCACTCTGTTGGTCTTGCTCATTTTTGATTCCCTTTTCTCGAAATGCATCAATCACCCCAACGCTCACCGACCGGAATCAGTCGATGGCGATTCCCTGCGCCTGCAAATACTTGATGATTCCGGCGCGCACACCCGGCACATCGGCCAGCGGACTGGCCCGCAACTGCGCCACTTCCGGCATCGTGTAAGGCGCCGTATTGGCCGGCACCTCGTCCTTGCTGAAAGTCTTCAGTATCCAGTTCATCAACTCGGCCACTTCGCCGTTGCTCAGCGCCGAATGCGCGGTACCCGGGACCTGGATCAGGAACTCCCGGCCGCCTTCGGCCTTGAGAAAATGACCGAGCGCGCCGCGCATGTTGGGCACCCCGGCCCCCGGGCTGCCCGAGCCATCCTGGCCATGGCAGCCGGAGCAATGCAGCATGAAGTTGAGGCGCGGCGAGCCGGCATCGGCCGCCCAGGCCTGCGCGGCGAGCAGTGCAAAAACGAACAACAAGGCCTGTTTGCGCATGGCCTAGCCTCCTGCGGCAGCCGGCAGGCGGCTGCGCTGTTTATGGGTTTCATTTGGCGTGCCCGGCGTCTGGCGCGAGCTGGCCACGAAGGCCGGCGTCAGCCAGCCGAGATCGGCGACGCCCTCGTAGGTCTTGAGGATGTGGCCGAGCACGCTGGCCAGTTCGGCATCGGACAGCGCGGCGAAGGACGGCATGTTGCCGGTATAGCGCACGCCATCGACGGTGATGCTGCCGACCATGCCGGTCAGCGGAACGCGGGCCAGATAGGCCCGGCCTTCCGGGCTGCCGGCATGGCGGCCGATGTTGCCGGCGAGCGGCGGCGCGATGCCAGGCGCCCCCACCGCTCCGATCTGGTGGCAGGCGACGCAGTGGGTGGCGTACAGCCCGGCCCCCGCCTGGTCGTCGGCCCACAGGGGAGCCGCGGCCAGGCTGACGAGGGCGGCAGCAAGCAGTTGGCGCATGGTTCTAGCCCCGTTGCTCGCCAACGCCGACGATGGCGGCGACGGTACAGTGGTAGGCGTTGCTGCCGTTGGCCATACACCAGTTGATGTCGTTATGGACCCCGAGGCGATAGCCCGGCCGCTCCCGCTCGTTGCGGTTGCAGCCGCAACGGCCGCACATCGTGACGCCGCAACAGTCGTTGTAGCTGATCAGGTAATCCTTGCCGTCGGCCGGATTGCGGCAGGTGCCGACCCAGGTCACCTTCGACACCTCGGTGCCCGGCGGGCAGCTCGAAATGGTGCCGCCACAGCAGGTGCAGAGGAAACCGTCGAGAGCGCAGTAACGCCAGTAATCGCAGCTCTCGTCGTCCTCACTCGCCTTCTTGGCCTCGCCGGCCTGGGCGGTCGGCATCATCCGGTCGAAAGGCAGCACCGGCAGGATAAAGGCGGTGCCGACGAAGAGCTTGCCGACCTTGACCAGCGCGCTGCGCCGGGAGGCCGACTGGGCGACGCGACGGGTCTTGCGCTCAAAGAAATCATCTAGCCATTTCACGTTATTGCTCCTTGCGGTGAGGGTCGATCAGGCGCGCTGATCGATGAATTCCTGGATCGAGGCCACACCGGCCTCCTTGGCGGCGAACAGGCTTTCCAGCTGTTCGCGGGAATTGACCAGGCCCTTGCCGCGGATGCGGCCGTCTTCGCCGATCAGCACCGCATAGGGCAGCTTGGCGATGCGGTAGGTCATGCCGAGATCGGTGGACAAGGCGTAGGGGAAGCTCTTCAGATCGGCCTTGCGGTAGAACTCGGCGTGTTCCGGCAGATCGCCGTCGCTGGCCAGCGCCACGTCGAGCCAGCCCTTCTCGGCGCCCTGGATCGACTTGAGGACCGGCAGCAGCTTCTTGCACACCGGGCAGGTCGGCGAGAGGAAGAAGAGCAGCTGGCTGCGGCCGGTGTTGCCGCCGACGCTCAGCTTGCCGCCGCCGAGCGAATCGAGCGTGAAGGCTGGCGCGACTTCACCGACCTTCGGTCCCTGATCCATCATCAGGGCGCCCATCGGGGCGACGCGTTCGTAGAGGATGCCGATCTGGCGAGCCAGGGCGAGCACGACGACGACCAGGGCGAGGACGACGCCCCAGAGAAAGACATTGGAGACCAGCAGTGCTTCGTTCATGGCATTTCCTTTATTTGCGGACGGCCAGCGCCAGCGGGGCGTTGGTCATCAATTGATTGGCAGAGACGTAGATTCCGACCAGGGCAAGGACCGCGCCGCCGACCGTCAGGTAATCGGCCCAGACCAGCGGCCGGCCGGCACTTTCCTGCATGGCCAGCCCGACCATCGCCATCAGCAGCCCGTTGCGGACGACCAGCGCCCACGACAACGGCTGGCCGGACAGGCCGCCGCAGCCGCAATCGATCCGGGTATGGCCGCGCAGCAGGTTGATGCCGACCGCCGAGGTGACGACCAGCAGCAGGGCCAGCGCCAGCAGGCCGCCGATGAAGGCGGTATCGGGGAAGAGCAGCAGGCCGCCGGCCGCCAGTTCGACCAGCGGCAGCAGCCCGGCGACCAGCGGGGTCAGACGCTCGGGGAGCAGGCGATAGTTGTCGACCGCGCCGGCGAAGACGACCGGATCCTTCAGCTTGTGCCAGGCCCCGACCAGCAGGACGACCGAGAGCGTCGCCCCGAGAGCGCGGGTGATCACCGGGTCGGCGATGAATGCGAGGAGGGCGTCCATCACTGCACTTCCAGCTGGGTCGGCGTGTCGCCGAAGCCGGCCGCACTGCGCACCGGCTTCAGCTTGCGACCGCCGTCGAAAGCAGCAATCCCGGCGATCGCCGTATCAAAGGCAAACAGCCGCGGCGCCTCGCCCTGGCTGACCACCAGGCCGGTGGCCGGGATGGTCTTGCTGCGCGAAACGCGGGTTTTCGCGGCCAGGTCATAGACCCAGATCTCCTTCGCCGCTTCCTTGTGACTGCCTTCGTAGCCTTTCGGGTGCATGCCGACATACAAGGTGCCGCTGGCCTGATGCAGCGCGACCGGCTGATAGCCGCCGGGACGCCAGCCCTTTTTCACCTCGGCGGCCGTGCCGAGCGACCAGAAGGCGCCGGGAACGGCCGTTTCGCCGCCAACATTGACCGAGACGGCGTTGCCCTTGAATGAGACGAAATGGTAGGTATCGCCTTCCTGGGCGGCCGAGACGAACAGCGCGTCGCCGTCCGGATCGAAGAATTTCGCGCTCTTCTTCTTGCTGACCGGATTGCCGTCGTTGTCGAGCGAAACGGTGAGCATGGTCCCGTCGCCGCACAGCGTCGCGAAGCGATTGGCCGTCTGGGCGGGGTAGACGACGTAGCAGCCGGGCGTCTGGACTTCGGCGACCTGCTTGCCGGTATGCCGGTTGACGATGCTGACCGAGGTCGCCGGCGTCGCGTTCTGGACGATGATGAAACGCCCGTCGGCCGTCGTCCGCAGCGTGCCGCGATACGGCAGGGCCTGGGCATGGCGGGCGGTGTAGGGAATCTCTTCCTTGAGCGCCATGGTCTTGGCGTCATAGACGAGGATTTCCTCGATCCGCTCGCCGCGGTTCAGCTTGCTGTAATAGGTCGTCACCACGTAGATCTCGCTGCGATCCGGCGACAGCGTGGTCTGGGCGAACAGCCCGGTGGACAGCATGCCTTCGACTTTCAGGGTGCGCCCATCGATCACCGTCAGCTTGCCGTCGGCCATGTGCGGCAGCACCACGTCGGTGTAGTACAGGCGATAGGGATGAGCCGGCGCCAGCTTGGCGACGGTGATTTCGTCCACCGGCAACTCGGCATGGGCGGGTAATGCACCGCCCAGCGCTGCCAGCAGGGAAAAAAGAACTGCTCTCTTGGGTATCACCAGCGACCTCCTTTTGTTCTCGAATCGGGACCGTTACCGAATCGAAAAAACGATCCGGCCGATGGGTCAAATTGTTGTCGCTGGAGGCAACGAGGCGTTATCCGAAATCGGAACTTAAAGACTCGGCGGCGGCTGGCGAGTATCCGAAATCGGAAAAGTCGACATTTTCCCGATCAAAACATTGACCTGGCGCAAAGTCGGCGCGCCCTGGCCATGCTTGAAAAACGAAGCGCCGGGCAGCGACCCGTCGCCGCTCGTGCACCGCCGAGCGGCGGCGACCGGCCGGCCCCGAAAAAAACTGGCATGGCTTGTGCTGAAAAGAACAGGTACCGGGCCAGCCGCAAAGCCGACCCGCTGAACAAATAGTGACAAGCCGTTGATTCATAACCGATACATGCAAATATTTTTTCGATCCAGCATGTCAGAAACGGTGCATTGCGCCACAACGATGCACCAATCCGACACAGAACCGGGAGGCGAAATCCGCAGCGTAGCGTTGCCGGATAGCCGCAATCGGAAAAAACACTTTGTCACTAATCGAAATCGATTCCACTAAACGAAATATCTGGACTATCCTTAAGGGCATAGTTGCCATTCCGCAAAGCGGATGCGGCACATGGGCCCGATGACTGAAAGAGTGTGCGTATGCCGCAAACCGCCGCCTCAAGCTATTCATTTCAAAATCGCACGACACGCGATTCAGATGAACACGCCGAAGCCCTGCAGGACTGGGATCAGGTTTACGACCAGCTGTCGCCGGGCAACTTCGAAGGCAAGGTCGTCGACCTGCACTTCAAGGGCTTGCAGATCTTTCGCGAAACCACCAACCGTTCGGTATCGCAGCACGGCAGTTCCTGGGACGGCTGTTTTGTCGTCGGCATTCCGATCAGCATGAACGGCACCGGCCTGTTTTCGAAACAGGTGCTGACCCGCGACTCGATGCTGACCTTTCACAGCGACCAGGAGTTCTCGCTGACCACGCCGGAGGGCTTTGACGTGGTGGCCGTCGCCATCCCCGAGGCGACGCTGCTCGAGGCGATGAATCCGGATTCCCAGGACCAGTTGCGACACGTTTTCCCGAAATCGCCGACCGTGATGGTGACCGCCCAGGGGCAGCTCGACGAATTGCGCAATTGCCTGCTGTCGATTTTCGACCCGGCCAGTTTCGAGCCGGCCCTGTTGCGCTATCCGCAGGTGCAACGGGCCATGAGCTCGGCGATCATCGGCCACCTGGCCGAAGTACTGCACGCGGCAAGCCATGCGCCGCTGCCCAACCGCTCCTTCCGCGGCCGCTGCCAGGTGGTCAAGGAAGCGACCCACTACGCGCTCTCCCACACCGCCGAGCCGATTACCGTTGCCGATCTGTGCCAGAAACTGAATATCAGCCGGCGCATGCTCAACTATTGCTTCCAGGATGCCCTGGCAACCAACCCGGTGCACTATCTGCGCTCGTTGCGCCTGAACGGCGTGCGCCGGGATCTGCGCCAGCCGCTGCCGGCTCATACCCAGATCCGCGACATTGCCGGCAAATGGGGTTTCTGGCATCTGCCGCGCTTTGCCGCGGAATACCGCGCCCTGTTCGGCGAATTGCCCTCGGAAACCGCCCGCAACTGCCGGCACTGAGTCGGCACCGGCCGCGCCCTGCCCGGCGGCCGAAATTCCCGGCCGATCGCGAGCGATTCGGCTGGCGATGCAACCAATTCCGGCACTCCGTTGTCCACGGAAAACCGGCTAGCGCATAGCCGGAATGGCGGCTCGCCGACGGTGCTCGCCAGCCTCGTCGAAAGCCAGCCGCGAGCGCTTTTTTCGACCTCGGAAAAATTAACTTTTTCTCTCTTTTTTGCGCCACAGGCGCACTGGAGCTTTGTTTTTTTTAGGCTTTTCAGGGACATGACAGAGAGCTTGCCGCAACGGCACAGAACCCCGTATCTAGTCAACGGATTGTATTGACCTACTAGATATAGTAGATTGCTCGTCATTCGAAAAACTAACTAGCCTGATTATCAATGCCATGCTGAGGAGCAAAATATGAGCCCGGTAGCCGAACAACTCTCCCTGACCGACATTCCCGCCGCACCGCAATTCGCCCCCCTGCAAGAGCAGGAAATCTCCGGCGAAGTGCTGATCGAAAAATACGCAAAAGGCAAGGAAACCAATGTTCACGACGTGCGCAAGCGCGTTGCCTGGGCACTGGCACAAGTCGAGCAGGAGAAGGATCGGGCGCACTGGGAAAACCGCTTCCTGTGGGCCCAGGAAAACGGCTTCATTCCGGCCGGCCGGATCAACTCCGCCGCCGGTACCGATCTGCAGGCGACGCTGATCAACTGCTTCGTCCAGCCGGTCGGCGACTCCATCGTCGAAGACACCGACGGCAAGCCGGGCATCTACACCGCGCTGGCCCAGGCCGCTGAAACGATGCGCCGTGGCGGCGGCGTCGGCTACGACTTCTCGTCGATCCGGCCGCAAGGCGCCCGCGTCAAGGGCACCCAGTCGCGCGCTTCCGGCCCGGTCTCCTATATGCGGGTCTTCGACCGCTCCTGCGAAACCGTCGAATCGGCCGGTGCCCGCCGTGGCGCCCAGATGGGCGTGCTGCGCTGCGACCACCCGGATATCGAAGTCTTCATCCACGCCAAGGACAAGGGCGATCTGTCCAACTTCAATATTTCCATCGGCGTCACCGATGCCTTCATGGAAGCCGTCGATGCCGACACCGATGTCGAACTGACCCACCGCGCCGAACCGAATGGCGAAATGAAGTCGGCCGGCGCCTACCAGCGCGACGACGGCTTGTGGACCTACCGCAAGGTACGCGCCCGCGATCTGTGGGACCAGGTGATGAAGTCCACCTACGACCACGCCGAGCCGGGCATCCTGTTCCTCGACCGGATGAACAAGGACAACAACCTCAATTACTGCGAAGTCATCGAGGCGACCAACCCTTGCGCCGAACAGCCGCTGCCGCCGTATGGCTGCTGCTGCCTGGGTTCGATCAACCTCACGCTGTTCGTGACGCACGCCTTCTCCGAGCAGGCCGAGTTCGACTTCGACGGTTTTGCCGAAGCCGTCCGCGTCTCGACCCGGATGCTCGACAACGTGCTGGAAGCCACCCACTGGCCGCTCGAACGCCAGCAGCAGGAAGCCGCCAACAAGCGCCGCATCGGCCTCGGCTTCACCGGCCTGGGCGATGCGCTGGCCATGCTGCGCCTGCGCTACGACAAGCCGGAAGCCCGTGCCATGGCGACCCGCATCACCGAGCACATGCGCGACACCGCCTATCTGTACTCGGTCGAGATGGCCAAGGAACGCGGTGCCTTCCCGCTGTTCAATGCCGAGCTCTACCTGTCCGGCGGCAACTTCGCTTCGCGCCTGCCGACCGACATCAAGGCTGAAATCCGCAAGCACGGCCTGCGCAACTCGCACCTCCTGTCGATCGCGCCGACCGGCACCATTTCGCTGGCCTTCGCCGACAATGCCTCGAACGGCATCGAACCGCCCTTCTCCTGGACCTACACCCGCAAAAAACGCATGCCGGACGGCACGCTGAAAGAGTACTCGGTCGAGGACTACGCCTGGCGCCTGTACAAGCACCAGGGCGGCGATGTCAGCAAGCTGCCGGACTTCTTCGTCACGGCGCTGGAAATCTCCGCTGCGGCCCACAAGGACATGGTCGCCGCCGTCGCCCCGTACATCGACACCGCCATCTCGAAGACGGTTAACGTGCCCGGCGACTACCCCTACGAAGACTTCCAGGACCTCTACATGAGCGCCTGGAAATCCGGCCTCAAGGGTCTGGCCACCTACCGGCCGAACAGCATTCTCGGCTCCGTGCTCTCCGTCACGACGCCCGAGCCGAGCACCGCCGAGTCTGCCGCCGCCGACGCCGCCAAGTCGCCGCAGGATTTCGTCTCCGACGCCAACCGCCGCCTGTCGATCAAGAACCTGCCGGCCCCGGTGCTCGCCAGCCTGCGCTGGCCGGGCCGCCCGAACCTGCCGGAAGGCAACCTGTGCTGGACCTACATGGTCGACTCACCGATCGGCAAGTTCGCGCTGTTCGTCGGCCACGTCGAACCGGAAGGCCGCGCCTGGCCCTTCGAAGTCTGGGCCAACGGCCCGGCCGAACCGCGCGGTCTCGGTGCCGTCGCCAAGACGCTGTCGATGGACATGCGCGCCAACGACCACGGCTGGCTGGAAATGAAGCTCGACGCGCTGGCCAAGACGCCGGGCGACGCCTTCGACATGCACATGCCGCCGCACGGCGAGCGCAAGCGCATGCCGTCCGTCGTTTCCGCCATGGCCCAGGTCATCCGCTGGCGTTGCGAGCAGCTCGGCGCGCTCCAGCACGAAGGCCCGACACCGGTGAAGGACGCCCTGTTCAGCACCAAGGAACCGAAGACCGGCACCGACGGCACGCTGTCCTGGACGGTGGACGTCAGCAACGCCTCGACCGGCGAAGACTTCGTCCTCGGCCTCAAGGAAATCACGCTGCCGGACGGCGTCACCCGCCCCTACTCGATGTGGCTGTCCGGCAACTACCCGCGCGCCCTCGACGGCCTGTCCAAGCTCCTGTCGCTCGACATGCGCGTCCTCGATCCGGCCTGGATCGGCATGAAGCTGCGCAAGCTGCTCGACTACTCCGAGCCGTTCGGCGACTTCATGGCCTTCGTCCCGGGTTCGCGCAAGCAGCAGACCTATCCGTCTACCGTCGCCTACATCGCCCAGCTGATCATCCACCGCTACGCGATGCTCGGCATCCTCGACGAAGCCGGCTTCCCGCTGCAGCAGATGGGCATCCTCGAAGCGCCGGAAGACAGCAGCAGCAACAAGGTGCACCCGACCCAGGGCAAGCTGTGCAGCGAATGCGGCAATCACACGATGATCCGCAAGGATGGCTGCGACTTCTGCACCGCCTGCGGCGCGGTGGGTAGCTGCGGCTAAACCGGAAGCACGATGCATCGCCCGCGAAAAACGGGTGACAGCATGAGTTGCAATAAACCAAGAAGCCCCGGGATCAACGATCCCGGGGCTTCTTTTTTGAGCAAGATTCTGCTCAGACAAACCAGACAAACTTCAGGACGGGCTTGACGCTACCGTTCAACGCTATTTAAACGGCATTCCCGAGGGAGAGTGGCGCGTCCGAACTCTCATTCCCGGCACATTGATCAGACGGCCGTAAAGCCGCCGTCAATGATCAGATGGGTTCCGGTGACGAAGCTGGATTCATCGGATGCCAGGTAGAGGATGCCGTTGGCAATGTCGATCGGTTTGCCGATCCGGCCGATCGGATGGAGGGCGGTGAAGGCCTCAATGGCCTGCTCTTCGGATGCGCCGGTGGCCAACATGGCCATTTCCCTGCCGGCCTTGGTATCGACCAAGCCCGGGTGAATCGAGTTAACGCGAATCTGATAGCCCTTTTGCCCGGAATACACCGCGGCGGATTTGGATAGCATGTGGATGCCCGCCTTGGCGGCGCAATATGCCGCCAGGTTGGGCGCGCCGGAGAAGGCGGCCACGGAACTGACATTGACGATGCTGCCGCCGCCGGTTGTCTTCATCCACTTGATGGCGAGTTGGGTACCAAGAAAGGTGGCATCAAGGTTGATCGACATGATCCGCCGCCATTCTGCGAAGGTGACGGTCTCGATGTCGTTGTAGGTTCCCCCGCCGGCATTGTTGACCAGAATATCCAGCTTGCTCGTCCGGCCTTTGATGGTGGCGAAGACCTCATCCCAGGCCTCGGGAGAACTCACGTCGTGATGCAGATACTCGGCCTTGCCGCCCGCTGCGGCGATCTCCGCAACGACCTCCCGGCCGCCGCCGTCGTCGATGTCCGTCAGCCAGACGGTAGCTCCTTCGGCGGCCAGGAGCTTTGCCGTTTCGCGCCCCAAGCCATTGGCGGCACCGGTAATCAGGATGGTCTTGCCAGCAACTCTGTTCATCTAACTTCTCCTCTGTTTTGGTTTTAAGGATGGGCCTTGAGAACGATCAATCCGCTCCGGGTTGGCCTGTGCTCGCCCCAAGATTGTGACTTACCGAAAAGTATATAGAACAATCGTTCTTTTTCAAATCCATCGGAAATATTTTTTGCTTAATTTTAAATAACGATTTAAAACAATAGCTTACATAGCAATTTGTTTTCTTACAAAATATTTACGCTTTGGTGTTGACAAGAAAGTTTTGTCAAATAAAATGCGAAACAGAACGACTGTTCTAGTCGGAATTAGGCAGTCAAGGTTTGTGCTCAAGGCTGGATGTCAGGCCGGGGCGAAAACAATTTTTGTATGAAAGTGAAATATGGGAACCGTCAAAGAAAGTGCCGTCGATCTGGAAAAGGAAAAGCCGGGGCGCCGAGAGGAGCTTTTGCAGGCTGCCTTGGATCTCTTTTCCGAGAATGGCTTCGAGGGAACCTCGATTCGGGATATCGCCAAAACGCTGGGGGTGAGCGTCTCGGTGGTCTATCACTACTTCCAGAACAAGGAGGGCCTCTGGTCGGAGATTCTTGAATACTCGATCAAGGCTCTGCCGGGCAAACTCGAAGCCGCCCTGGCTGGCGGCGGTCACGCCCTGGAACGATTTCGTCGCCTGTTGCGGGCCCACCTTGTGGCTTCGGCCGATTACCACAAGGAATCAAAAATGTTCCTGATCAGCCACGATCGCATGTCGGTGGATGGCGACAAGGCCAGCAAGGAAATCCAGAAACGGATTCTCGGCATTTACGTACGCATCCTCGACGAACTGAAGCAGGAAGGGTGGGTGAAGACCGGCAGCACCAAGATTCTGGCCTTCAACATCCTCGGCGTCGTGAATTGGCAGCTCCGCTGGTATCGCCCGGATGGCCCGCTCGATAGCGAACAAATCTATGACGAAATGATCACCTTCATCCTCTACGGGGCAGTAGGAGTGCCGCCAGGACGCAGTTGAACGAGTTGAACCCGAAAAAAATCATAAAGGAGACAATGTGTATGGGCTTTACAGTCGATATCGATACAGGCGGCACTTTTACCGATGGCTTCATCACCCGGGGTGATCAATTCCGGACGGTCAAAACCCCCACCACGCCACATGATCTGACCGTTTGTTTCATGGAATGCATCAAGGAATCCGCCAAGGCCTTCGCAGTACCTTTGGGCGACTTTCTTTATGACACGGATATCATCCGGTTTTCCAACACCATCGGTACCAACTCGATCATCCAGCGCGATGGTCCAAAGATCGGCCTGATTGTCACTGCCGGTTTTGAAGGGCTGTGCCCGACCCATGCCAGCGATGGCAAGCGGCCCGTGGTCGAGGCCAGCATGGTGGCGGCGATCAACGAGGAAACCAGCGAAGCGGGTGTCGTTCACCGGGTTCCGGAACGAGACCAGGTCCTCGCCGCCGCGCAGTCGCTGATTGACCGGGGGGCCCGCTGCCTGGTCATCGCGCTCAATCACGCCGACGTCAATTCGGAGAACGAGCGCGTGGTCCGGGAAAGCATCAAGCGGGAATATCCCCGCGACTATCTCGGTTCGGTGCCGGTATTCCTCAGCAGCGATATCGTTCAGCGCCCCGGCTATCAGGAGCGCATCAATACCGCATCGCTCAATGCCTACATTCACGGCAAGCTGACCCGCCTGCTCTACAAGGCGGGAGAAGATCTGCGGCGGCAGCAGTATCGCGGTCACCTGTTCATCGGTCACAACAACGGTGCGGTTGCCCGTGTGGCGAAAACCCGGGCGATCAATACCTACAACTCCGGGCCGGCCGCCGGCTTGCTGGGCGCCAAGGAAATCGGGGCGCTTTACGGGGCGCGCTGCGTCATGTCGGGCGACATGGGGGGCACCTCCTTCGATATCGGCTTCGTGGTGGATGGCGAACCGAGCTATGCGCTGCGTCCGGACGTCGAAGGCTTCGGTTGCAACCTGCCGATGCTGGCTATTCGCGCCCTGGGCGCAGGCGGCGGGTCGATTGCCGAGGTAGTCAATGGCGTTTTGCGGGTTGGTCCGCAGTCCGCCGGCGCCTTGCCCGGCCCGGCCTGCTTCGGCCTGGGTGGCAAGCGGGCGACGGTGACGGATGCCAATCTCTTGCTGGGCTGGCTCGATCCGGACTATTTCCTGGGTGGGAGCAAGAAACTTGATCGCGAAAAAGCGAGCGCGGCGATTGAGCAGGACGTCGCCAAGCCACTCGGGATTTCCGTTGAGGAAGCCGCCTGGCTGATCAAGGAAACGGTCGAGGCCGATGTCGGTCGCGAACTCAGCGACCTGCGCAAGGACATGGGCCCGCACCCCGACCCGCTGCTGGTCGTCTATGGCGGTGCCGGTCCGCTGCATAGCTGCGCCATCGCCCAGGCCTCCGGCATTTCGACCCTGGTCGTCACCCCCTTCTCCGCCGTGTTCTCGGCATATTCATCGTCGCTGATGAATGTCGGCCACCTTTACTACCGGCGCCTGGATCTGCCTTTGCACAGCCATGCCGACCTGTCTCTGGTCGACAAGGCCGTCGGCGAACTGCGCCAACGGGCCGAGGCCGACATGCGCGGCGAAGGCTTTTCCGCCGCCAGCATTACCTGGGAGCTGGAGTTGATCGTCCGCTCGGCGGCCGGCAGCGAGGCCAAGATAGCGGCCCCGGTCGATTTTCACCATAGCCCTGAAGGACTCCAGGCTGTGCGCGAAAAAGCCACGGCCTTGCTCGGCCCGGCCGGGGATTTGCCACTGACGCTGTGCACCCTGGGGCTCTTTGGCAAGGCGCCGGTAGCCCATTACCTGCCACGCGAAGTGCCGGCCGCCGAGGCACCGGTACATGCCGCCCGGCGCGGCCAGCGCCAAGTCAGCCTGCATCGCCAAGGCCCGGCCATTGCCCTTGATGTTTATGACCGGGACCTGCTCGGCAACGGTCACCAGGTGTCGGGGCCGGTCATCGTCGAATCCCGGCAAACCACCATGGTGATCCCGCAAGGCTGGTCGCTGAAGGTGGATCGCTACGACAACGCTCTGATCGAAAGGATGCATTAAATGAAGGTCAGGATCACCGAATATCTGGATATCGATCTGACTCGCGAAAAATGGCACTGCCATTCCTGCGGCCAGGAGTTGACCGATGCAACGAACAACTACAAACACGGATGTCTGGTCGCTGAGATTCCCATGGAGACAGCGCACCCGCCGCTGACCGAGTCGACCTTCTCCTTCACCCCGGACCCGGATTTCTGCCGCCTTCTCGAGTTCTATTGCCCGGGCTGCGGAACCACGCTGGAGAACGAGTATCTCCCGCCCGGCCACCCGATCACCCATGACATCGAACTGGACGTCGCGGCGCTCAAGGCCCGCCACGGTGTCCGCTAGGGAGAACCGGTGAGTTACTTTCGGACAATTTCCCTGGGCGAGATTCCCGAGCGGGCGATCTGGTTGCCGTTTCTGGATACCCTCGCCGCCCAGGTTGAAGGCTGCGACGTGCCGACGCTGCTTGGCGATGCGACGCGCTGGGCCAACGCCCTGCCGCGCATTGCCAAGCTGGTCGAGGCCAAGGTCGTGGCCGTCGGGTTTCTCAACGAGCATTGCCTGGAGGCGTTCTCCGCCATCCCCGACGAACCGTGGCGTCACGACAGCTTGGCTGCCTTGCTCGAATGTATCCGCCGGCTGGCTGAAACCATCCGCCCGGCAAGGGAGCTGGCGGTCGCCCTGCCCGGACCGGCGCGCATTTGTCGCAGTCTCGGCTGGCCCTTGGACCGGGCATCCCTGGATCGCATCAAGCCCGGCCTGATGAAGCTGCTGGAAATGGCCTGCGAGTGCCGGCCGGATCTGGTCGTCATCGACGAGTCGGGCGAGCCGGATGCCCTCCTGGCCACGCCGGACTATCGGCGGATCTGCAGCACGCTGAAGAATGTCACCGAGTATTTCGGCATTCCTCTCGGCCTGCGGGTTGCCGGCTATGACGACGGGGCGGTAACGATCCGGGCCCTGCGCGCCCTGCGCCTGGATCACCTGCTGCTCGGCCAGTCGGCGACGGGATACCCCCCGCTGGCCGAGGCCCTGGCTGCGGCCGCCGGTCAGGGCTGGCAAAGCCTGGGCCTGCCTCTGGCAGACCCGGACAAGGCAATCGCCCTGCCGCGATCGAACCCTGCCGGCTACTGGTGCTCCCCCGACCAGGAAACCGATCTGGAGCTGGCACGCAAGACAGGACAGGCCCTGGCGGCCTGATCGACGAACGATATCAAGGCAGCTCGGAGCGTTTGAGTTGCCAAAATTATAAGGAGCGAGACATGGGATTCAACGTAGGGATCGACATCGGCGGCACCTTCACCGATTTCTGTTCGGTCGGCGACGACGGGCAGATCATTGTTTACAAGACACCGACCACGCATTACGACCTGTCGGTCGGCTTCATGCGCGGCATGCGCGAACTGGCCAAGCGCTCCGAACTGGCCAGCCGGGAGTACCTGTCCCAGGTGCATGCCTTGCGCTATTCGACGACGGTCGGCACCAATGCCCTGATCGAACGCAATGGGCCGAAGCTGGCCCTGATCACCACGGCCGGCTTCGAGGACACCATCTTCATCGGGCGTTCCCGGAGCTGGGCCGACGGCTTGCCGCTCCATGAGGTCAAGGACATGGCCCGGATCACCAAGCCGGCCCCCCTGATCGATCCGGACATGGTGGCCGGGATCAGCGAGCGCATCGATTGCAACGGAAAAATCATCTGCCCGCTCTCCCGCGAGGATGTCCTCGCCAAGCTGCAGGCCCTGGTGGACAAGGGCGCCATGGGCTTCGTCGTCAGCCTGATGTGGTCCTTCGTCAATCCCGAGCACGAGCGCATGATCAAGCAGATCATCGAGGAGGAATACCCCGAGGATTACCTCGGCGCCATGCCGGTGACCCTGTCCAGCGAGATTTCGCCGAAGGCCGGCGAATACACCCGGACCATGACGACGGTGGTCAATGCCTACATTCACGGGCTGATGGCCGACAACCTGAATCGCCTGGGCAACGAGCTGCGCGATGGCGGTTACGAGCGGCCGCTGATCCTGGTGCACAACACCGGCGGGACCAAGAAGGTTTCCCGTACCAAGGCGGTGCTCACCCACAATGCCGGTCCGGTCGCCGGCATGTACGGCTCGGCCGCGGTCGGCGCGCTCTCCGGCTACCCCAACGTGGTCTTCACCGACATGGGCGGCACCTCCTTCGACATCGGCGTCATCGTCAATGGCGAACTGCGCGCCCATGACTTCATCCCGGTGATCGACCGCTGGCGCACCAACATTCCGGCCATCGAGGTCAAGTCGATCGGTGCCGGCGGCGGCTCGATTGCCTGGATCAACGAACTGATGGGCAAGACCGTCGAAGTCGGTCCGCAATCCGCCGGCTCGATGCCCGGCCCGGCCTGCTACGACAAGGGCGGCCAGGAACCCACCGTGACCGATGCCGACCTGGTCCTCGGTTACCTCAATCCGGACAACTATCTGGCCGGCGAGATGTATCTCGATGTCGAGCTGTCCCGCGAAGTCATCGCCGAAAAGATCGCCAAGCCCCTCGGTATCAGCGTCATCGAAGCGGCCTACCGGATCCGCCGGCTGGTCGATGCGCGCATGGGCCAGGAAGTCTTCAACGAAGTGGCGCTCAAAGGGCACGACCCCCGCAAGTTCGCCGTCTTCGCCTGCGGCGGCGCCGGCGCCACCCATGCCTGCGGTTTTGCCCCCTACATCGGCGCCCGTACCGTCGTCGTCCCCGCCGTCGCCTCGGTCTTCGGCGCTTTCGGGGCGTCGACGATGGAGATCCGCCAGGTCTGGGATGTCTCGCGCTCGCTCAAGCTCTTCCACTGGGACAAACAGTCCTATCTGAAAGATCTGGAATCGTTCAACCGGGTCGTCCAGGACTTGAAGAGCCTGGCAATCCGCGACCTGAAGCTGGAAGGTTTTGGCGAAGAGCAGATGGATTTCCACCTCGAACTGGATATGCGCTATGGCAGCCAGTACAACCTGACCAAGATTCCGGTGCCCCGTCTGTTGCTGCACAGCGAGGACGACGCGCGGGAACTATGCGAAGCCTTCACGCAGCGTTATTCGGAAATCTACTCCCCGGAGGCAGCTTTCCCGGTAGGCGGCATCAACGTCGAGGGTTTTTATCTGACCGCTTCGGTAAACCAGGAAAAAGCCGCCTTCAAGCAAAGCGTCGGAACCGGGGCATCCCCCTCCGCCGCCGCCCTCGGCACCCGCCCGGCCTGCTTCGACCCGGCCCAGGGCCTGGTCGATACGCCGGTCTATGACTGGCGTCTGCTGCAACCGGAAAACACCATCCACGGACCGGCGCTCATCGATGCCCCGGAAACCACCTATGTCATCGACCGCGGCTGGACCTACACCATGGATGCCTGGCGCAACGGCGTCCTGCAGCAGAACCGCTGATTCCCGACTGGAGAAAAGACAATGAATGCACCTGCTACTTTCCGCTATGGACGCGATTTCGAAGTCGTCCAGCGCTTGCGCCCGGAACCGATGAGCGACCGGGAACGGGACGCCCAAGCCTTGATCGAGGGGCTGGAGTTTGAAATTTTCCAGCACAAAGCCAGCATGATCGCGCTGGAAGGCAAGGAAACCACCATGCGCCTCGGCGCCTCGACCGCCATGCGCTGGGGTGACGTGGCGTTCGGTATTTACACGGCGCGCGGCGATCTGGCCATCTGCGCCACCGGCATCTACCACCACGCCGTACTCTCGCAAATTCCCGTCAAGTACATCGTCAAACACTGGCGCGACGACCCATCGGTCGGCCTGAATGACGGCGACTCCTTCTTCTTTAACGACCCCTTCTACGGCGGGGTGCACAACGCCGACATGGGCCTCGCCGTCCCGGTGTTCGCGGACGGCGAACTGGTCTGCTTTATCGGCGCCGCGGTCCATACCGGCGAATGCGGCGGATCGGAACCCGGCGGCATGGTCAATGGGGCGCACTCCCGCTATGACGAAGGTCTGTTGGTCCCGCCGATCAAGATCGGCGAGAACTTTGTCCTGAAAGAAGATCTGCTGGCCATGCTGTCGAACATGACCCGCGACCCACGGACCATGATGCTCGACATCAAGGCGCGTCTCGCCGCCTGTCGCATCGCCGAGCGCCGGGTCAAGGAAATCATTGTCGAGAAGGGGGCCGATTTCTACGTTGGCGCACTACGCCGGGTTCTGCAGGTGACCGGCGAAGCAGCCCGCAAGAAGGTTTCGCTGATCAACGACGGGGTCTATCGCCAACCGCGCTTCATGGACACCACCGGCCCCGAGGATGCGCTGCTGAAAATCAATCTGACGGTGATCAAGAAGGGCGACAAGATCAAGCTCTGTTTCGAGGGCTCCTCGCCGGCCATTCCCGACCGGCCGGTGAACAGCTACTTCCAGGGCATCATCGGTCTCGCCATGGTCTATTTCTGCGGCTGGTTCTTCCATGACCTGCCGGCCAACAACGGCTTGCTGGAAGCGATCGAATGGGAATTCCCGGAAGATACTTTCGTCAACGCCAAGGGCGACATGCCGGTGTCTTACGCGCCGGCGACCCAGGTAGCCTTCACCCAGGGCATGTTCATGTGCGGCGCCCGCATGATGTACGCCATCGATCCGCTGCGGGCGGTCGGCTGCTGGTACTCGGGGTTCGCGGTAACGCCCTTCGGCGGCTTCAACCAATGGGGCGAGCCGATTGCCGACATCACGCCGGAAATCAATGCGACCGGCGCCGGCGCCCGGCCGGACATGGATGGCGTCGATTCGGCCGGCGCTTTCTTTGCGACCATGAGCGACTGCGGCGACATCGAGTCGATGGAAGCCGACCGTCCCTTCGTTTATCTGTTTCGCAATTTCTTCAATACCTCCTACGGCCACGGCAAGTTCCGCGGCGGTTCCGGCGTCGGCTATGGCGTAATGGTGCATGGCGTGCCCTGGGTCGCCATCGGCGGCATGGGTTTCGGCACGCGCTTCCCGGCAACGCTTGGCATCTTTGGCGGCCGGGCATCGCCCCCCGTGTTCGTCCAGTCCGTCCATGGCAGCAACATGAAAACCCTGCTGGCCGAAGGCAACTCGGATATGCCGCGCAATATGGGCGAGCTTTACGAGAATGCCACGGTGGAAACCGGGGACCGAACACTGGGCCACGTCAGTTCGCCACCGAAGGCCTTCGCCGAGGGCGACACGCTTTACGTCCCTGTCCTCGGCGGGGCCGGCTATGGCGATGTCCTCGAGCGCGAGCCGGCCAGAGTGGCGGCAGACCTCAAGCGCAATCTGGTTACCCCCTGGGCGGCGGCGAATATCTACAAAGTGGCCTTCGACAAGGAGACCCTGCGTATCGACCAGGCCGACACCGAAGCCCTGCGGCTGGCGACCCGGGAGGAGCGCAAGCGGGCCGGCAAGCCCTACGCCGAATTCATCAAGACCTGGTCCGAGTTGCGGCCGAAGCCGGAAGTGCTGCGCTACTACGGCGCCTATCCGGACCCCGCCGCCAAGCTCGGCAAGGCTGCCTGAGGAGAACGGAGATGGGGCAAATAAAGCTGTTCTCGCCAGCGGAACGTACGATCCATCATCTACTGGAGCGGCGGGCCGAACTGCAGAAGGAGGCCACCTTCTTCTGGTTCAAGGATGAGGCATTCAGCTATGCACGGCTGAATCGCATGGCGTCCTGCGTCAGCAAGGGGCTGCAGGATATGGGCGTGGCCAAGGGCGACCGGGTCGCCGTGATGCTCGGCAACCGGCCGGAGTTTCTGGCCGTGTGGTTCGGTCTGGCCAAGCTCGGCGCTATTGAGGTGGCGCTGAATACCGCGCATCGCGGCTATCTGTTGTCCTACCAGCTGAACCAGGCGCAGTGCAGCGTGCTGATTGTCGATAAGTCTTTCCTGCCCTGCATCGAAGGCATCGGCAAGGATCTCGACAGCTTGCGGCATGTCGTCGTTCTTGACCTGGACGAGGCCTTGCCCGAACTTCCCGGAATCGAGGTGCAGCGTTACGCCGACCTGGTGGCCCGGGGTGAAGACTATCGGCCGGCATCCGTCCATTGGAACGATCCGCTCGGCATCATGTTCACTTCGGGAACAACCGGGCCGTCCAAGGGCGCGGTACTTCCCCAGAACTACGCCATCCATACGGCGGAGATAATTTCGGAAATCGCCGGTTACGGGCCGGACGACTGCCTGTACAACGCATTGCCGCTGTTTCACGGCAATGCCAAGTTGCTGTCGACCATGCCCGCCTTGTATTCCGGCGCCACCATGGTGCTGGCCGAGCGCTTTTCGGCCAGCCAGTTCTGGGACGATATCGCCCGCTACCGGTGCACCGAATTCAACTATATCGGCAGCATTCTTTCGATCCTGCTCAAGGCCGATCCGCAACCGGACGACCGCGAAAACTCCTTGCGGGTGTTGCTCGGCGCGGGTGCGACGCCCGGGGTGTATGAAGCATTCGAGGCGCGCTTCGGGGTTTCGCTGATCGAAGGCTACGGCATGAGCGAAATCGGTCTGCCGCTGATGAGCCGCCCGGGAGCCTGCAAACCCGGCACCTGTGGCAAGCCCCACCCGGATTACGAGGTGATGGTGGTCGATGACGAGGGGCAGGAGGTAGCCGAGGGCGTGCCGGGCGAATTGCTGGTGAGGCCGAAAAAACCCTGGACAACCCTCCTTGAGTATTACCGGATGCCGGAGAAGACCGTCGAAGCGTGGCAAGGTCTCTGGTTCCATACCGGCGACTATTTGCTGCAGGACGACGAAGGCTTCTATCACTTCGTCGACCGCAAGAAAGATGCGATTCGCCGCCGCGGCGAGAATATCAGCTCCTATGAAGTCGAGACCATGGTGACCAGCCATCCGCTGGTCCTCGAAGCCGCCGCCACGCCGGTCAAGTCTGAACTCGGTGAAGACGAGGTGATGATCACGGTGGTTTTGCGCGAAGGTGCGCGTTTGTCGGCGGAAGAGCTGATCGCTCACTGCGAACAGGTGATGGCGAAATTCATGGTGCCGCGCTATGTCCGTTTCGTTGCCGGCCTGCCCAGAACGCCGACCGAGAAAGTCCAGAAGTACGTCATTCGCGACCAAGGCGTTACCGCCGATACCTGGGATCGGGAAAAGGATGCCGGGCGCGGCACGCTGGTCGCCAGACAGGGAGCACCCGTCTGATGATCGACAAAACCATGCCATCAGCCCACCGGTTGATTGATCAGCCGCCCCCAATGGTTGTTCCCGATCTGTTTCAGGCCCTCGATGGCGATGCCGGACGGCATGGCCTGGTCGGCGGCTATTGCCCCAGTTGTGACCGGCATTTCTTCCCCACCGCCGGGCAATGTCCGGGCTGCTACGGAAAGCTGCAACGACAGGTCTTCGGGGAACGCGGCCGCCTCTACAGCTTCACCGTGGTGCGCACCAGGGCGCCGTTTGCTCTGCCCGAACCCTATGCGGTCGGCTATGTCGATCTGCAGGACGTGCCGCTGCGCGTCTTCGCCCTGCTCGACCCGGCGGCTATTCCTTATCTGCGGGTCGGCGCCAGCCTGACTCTCAAGTCCATGCTGCTCGGCGAGAATGCTTTGGCGACGCCCTGTCTGCGGCCGGTGTTCTGCCTGAGCCAGGAAGACGCTGGCAGCACGGAGGCCTCATGCGCGGAGTAATGATCGCCGGGACCGGCAACATCCCCTTTGGCAAGCATCTTGACCAATCCGTGGTGTCGATGGGCAGCCAAGCGGGACTGCGGGCCTTGAGGGATGCCGGGCTGCAAGCGCGGGACATCCAGATGGGCGTTTTTTCGAATGCCTTGGCCGGCAAACTTTTCGGCGACCTGACTATCGGCCAGAACGTCTATGCCGATCTCGGCATGACCGGCATCCCGGTGATCAATGTCGAGAACGCCTGTACCTCGGGCTCCACCGCCTTCTATCTGGCCTGCATGGCAATCCGCGCCGGCGAGGTGGATTGCGCGATGGTCATTGGCTCGGAAAAAATGTGCGTCCCGCAGATCGGCCTTCTTAGTTCGGGAAACAGCGAGATCGATACGCTACTCGGCCTGGTAACGCCGGCCAGTTTCGCCCTGCGGGCACGGCGCCACATGACCGAGTTTGGCACGACGCTTGAGCAGATGGCGATGGTGTCGGTCAAAAGCCGCCTGCATTCGGCGTTGAATCCGATTGCTCAGTTCAACAAGTCGGTCACCATCGAGGAGGTCTTGGCCTCGCCGCTGATTGCCGACCCGCTGACGCGGCTCCAGTCGTGTCCGATGGCCGACGGCGCATCGGCCATCGTCCTGTGCTCCGAAGCGCTGGGGCGACGGATCGATGCGCGCGTCAGGGTTCGGGCATCGGTCTTGCGCACCGGCGGCTATGCCAACCCGCAGGATCTGGCCCGTTGGCATACCGACTACGAAGGCGCCCGGGCGGCCTACGAGCAGGCCGGGATCGGCCCCGACGATCTCGATGTCGTCGAATGCCACGACGCTTTCTCGATTGCCGAGATCATGCATTACGAAGCCCTCGGTCTATGTCTGCCGGGAGAAGGCGGGCGGTTTGTCCAGTCAGGCGCGGCGGCCCTGGGCGGCGCCCATCCAGTCAACGTTTCCGGCGGTTTGTTATCGCGCGGTCATCCGGTCGGCGCTACCGGTATCGAGCAGATTGTTGAACTGAGCCTGCAGTTGCGGGGACGGGCGGGAAAACGCCAGGTGAGCGGGGCAAGAACAGGACTCGCTCATTGCATGGGCGGTGACAAAGCTGCCGATACCAAATCCATGACCGCCATCGTGTTGTCGGTCTGACTCTGTACAGGAAAAAAAGGCATGACACAGCAATGCAAACACCCGGACCCCGACGAACTGGCCAGAAATGTCGGCCGGTTCATGTCCTCCCTCGACAAGGTGGGAAACCGCCTGGGCATGCGGCTGGATGAAATCCGGCCAGGCTATTCGCGGATCACCATGCAGATTACGGCGGAGATGATCAACGGC
Source organism: Azonexus sp. IMCC34842 (assembly GCF_050368855.1). Taxonomy (GTDB): domain Bacteria; phylum Pseudomonadota; class Gammaproteobacteria; order Burkholderiales; family Rhodocyclaceae; genus Azonexus; species Azonexus denitrificans_A. Next base: position 2,917,126 of record NZ_CP178449.1, read on the forward strand.
CACAACATCTGTCATGGCGGCTTCACTTCTGCCCTGGCCGACACCGCCTGTGCCTATGCCTGCAATTCACACAATCAGAACGCCCTGTCTCAGGCCCTGAACATTGTTTTCCTGACCCCTGGCGCGCTGGGCGAAACCCTCGTGGCAGAAGCGCGGGAAAGCGCCCGGGTCGGCCGGACGGCGACCTACGAGATCACCGTTAGCGCCGCTGACGGCCGGATGGTGGCTGTCGCCCAGGCGCAGTGCCGCGCGGTAAAGGGCCAGATGATTGCCGACCCATTGTCGCCATGAATCTGTCGGCACAAGTCGGTTGAAAATTTTTTAACCTGAAAAAGAACGAACGTTCGATAAGTAGGCAACAACAAGAACCAGGCAGTCCGCAGTAATGCATCGGCAGTTGAGCAGGAGGTCTTGTAGCAACGCAGCAGAGGGCGAAGTACAGCATCAAATCGGCAGGAGGCATTCAAAAATTTTCTGGAGGAGTTCGTGATGCAGTATTCGAAAAAAAATTACCATCGGCACGCGCGGTCAACCATCCCATGGATGGCGGGCGCCCTGTTTTCGGCCCATGCCCTTGGGTTTCAGACAGAGCTGGAGGATGGAACAAAAATAATTTCCACCACCAACATTTCCTACGGCTCGCAATGGCGGGCGGCAAGTCCGATGAAGGAGCTCATCGGTCCGGCCTACGGCGGGGTTTCCGGCTCCTCGGCCAATGACGACGGAAACCTGAACTACAAGAAAGGCGACCAGGTTTCGTCGGTGGTCAAGCTGGTCTCCGACCTCGAAGTGAAAAAGGACAACTACGGGGCGCTGGTCCGGGCCAAGGCCTGGTACGACATGAACTGGGAAAACCATACCGTCCCTCATGGCAGTTCGGTCAATCAATATGGCGGGGGGGCGCTGAGCGACCAGGGCTTCGTCAATGAAGCGCAGTTCTCCGGGGTATCGCTGCTCGATGCCTACGCCTACGGCAACTTCCGCCTGAACAATTCGGACTTGACGCTACGGGTCGGCAAGCAAGTCCTCAACTGGGGCGAGTCCACTTTCTTTCAGGGTCTGAACCAGACGAGTCCCCTCGACATACCGGCCCTCCGCCGTCCGGGAGCCCAGGTCAAGGAAGGTCTGATCCCCGTCGAAACAGCCTACTTCAGCTGGGCTCCACGGGATCAACCGCTGTCCATCGAAGGCTTCTATGAATGGAAATTCCGTCCGTTCGTGGTCGATGGTTGCGGCACCTTCTTCTCGACCTCCGACATCGGCGTCGATAACAGTTGTGGCGCCAGCGCCAACCTTGGTCCGGCTATCGCCTTCCCGGACGGGTCTGTCGGCTACATGCAGCGCGGCAGCAACCGTAAGGCCAAGGATTCCGGGCAGTACGGCTTCGCAACCCACTACAACATCGAATCGGTCGATACCCAGGTGGGCCTGTATGCGATGAATCTTCATTCCGGCATTCCGATTTTTTCGTCCTACACATCCAGCCCGACTCACGGCATGGCTCAATTGCAGTACCTGAAGTACATGTTCGAATATCCGGAAGATGTTCGGCGCTATGGCGCGACCATCGCGACCAACATTCCAGGCGGCTGGTCCTTGGGGATGGAGTTGAGCCACACCCCCAACCAGCCGGTCCAGGTCAGCGCGGTGGATATGTTCTACGCCGCGGTCGGTAGTGGCCTCGGTCCCTTGGGCAGCAAGTATGCCGGGGCGGCCGATGGCACCTACATGCGCGGCTATGACCGGGTGGCTCAGACGCAGTTTCTGGTCAATACCTTGAAGCTGCTTTCACCGATGTGGGGGGCAACGGGCGGCATGTTCATTGCCGAATTCGCCTATCAGCACGCCAGCATCGACGATCCCGACCAGCCCGGCGCCACGCGCTACGGCCGTTCTTTCAACTACGGCGCCAATCTTGCCCCGATCTGTCCGTCGACCGTTCCGGGGCAATGCAGCAACGACGGTTATGCAACGAAAAACGCCTATGGCTATCGCCTCTACGGCCAACTCAACTACACAACCGACATCGGCGTTTCGGTCAAACCCGGGATCTATTTTGCGCACGATTTGAAAGGCTGGTCAGTCGATGGCCAACTCAACGAGAAGCGCCGGATGCTCGGTCTTTCGCTGCGCTTCGAGCGGGCGGCCTATTGGGCCGAAGCCTCTTATGTCGGCTACAACAGGAGTGCAACATATGACGATGGCCGGGACCGCGCTTTCTACGGCTTCAGCCTCGGCTACACGTTCTGATACCAACCAGAGGAGGAATGAATATGAAAAATCATACGAAGCGGTTAAGTCGTTCCATCATCGTTGCATCGTTGCTGATATTGGGAACCGCGCACGCCAAGATGACCCCGGACGAGATTGCCCGTTTGAGCAAGGATCTCACGCCGGTCGGCGCCGAAAAGGCGGGCAATGCAGATGGCAGCATTCCCGCCTGGAACGGCGGTCTAACCACGCCACCGGCCGGCTTCGATGCCGGGAAGGGATACATCGATCCGTTTGCTGCCGAAAAACCGGTCGTCACGATTACCGCGGCAAATGCGGACCAGCACAAGGACAAGCTGACCGAAGGGCATTACGCGATGCTCAAGAAGTATGCAAGCTTCAAGATGAACGTCTATCCGACGCACCGCACGGCGGCTTACCCGCCGGACATCTACGATGCAATCAAAAAAGGCGGCAACGCGGCCGAACTGAGCGACGAGGAAATCACCTGCTCGGGATGCGGCGTGATTCCTTTCCCGACGCCGAAAACCGGTCGGCAGGTCATGTGGAATCATCTGTATCGCTATCGTGGCGGCGGCGTCGAGCGGGATCTGGTAACGGCTCCGGTGCTCGCCGACGGGAACATCCTCTATTACAACAAGCCACATATGATCTGGGCCCAGCCGACCGATTTTATTGACAAGGAAAATGTCCCGGCCGGTCTGGTCAGCTCGTTCATCTTCTTTCAGACCGCCCCGGCCCAGGTGGAAGGTCGTGCCGGAGTGGCCAAGAGCTACTCGAATCCACTGGCGCGCCCGCTCGATTTCTACTTCTACAACGCCGGCTTGCGCCGGGTCAGAAAGATGCCGGAAACGCCCAATGACTACTTTGACGATGCGCTGGAGGGCTTGCGGACGGCGGACCAGTTCGACGGATTCTTTGGCTCGCTGGTGTCCTACAACTTCAAGCTGGTCGGCAAGAAGGAAATCATCGTTCCCTACAACAGCTACAAGCTGGCCGATCGCAGCCTGAAGTACAAGCAGATATTGACCAAGAACCATCCCAATCCCGACTACCTGCGTTTCGAGAAGCACCGGGTCTGGGTCGTCGAGGGCAGCCTGCGGGACAACCAGCGCCATATCTACTCGAAGCGGACCTGGTATGTCGATGAAGACAGCTGGACCGTGCTGCATGACGATGCCTACGATTCGCGCGGCCAACTGTGGCGGGTGAATGACGTCTACACCATGCAGTATTACAACGCCATTGTTCCCTACATCCAGTCCTGGGCAATTGCCGACTTGAACAGCGGCGCTTACATCGCAGAGTGGATGGACAACGAGGAAAAGCGCCCGATCAAGTTTGGCGTCAAGAGCCGCTGGGCCGATCACAGCGCCGAAGCCTTGAAGCGCATGGGAACGAAGTAGCAAAAGACTATTTATCCCTGTCCGGGGGCGAAGTCATGGTCGCCCCCGTTGTATCCATCACCCCGATTCGGAAACGTCAAATGCACCATTACGCCGGAAACTCAGGCTGTCGAATTTCATTTGGAATTCGCCGGACTGTTCTGCTCCTGTCATCGCTGGCCCTGCTTGCCCAGCCGCTGCTGGCTGCTGCCGCCGAGCCAGCTGCGGCGCAGGCACTGCTCGCCCTGAAAGCCAAAGCGGGCATCAACAAGGTGGCGATCCTCGATGCTGTGCGTTCCGGCAAACGGATCGTCGCGGTGGGCGAACGCAGTCTGATTTTTGTTTCTGACGACGAGGGGAAAACCTGGTCAGCGCGACCGACCGCAAGCGAAAAATCATTGACCTCGGTGATCGTGCAGCGAGCAGGCGTGCTGATTGCGGCAGGCCACAGCGGGGTGATCCTTCGTTCCATCGATGGCGGCGACAATTGGACGCGGTCGCCCGTGCCCGTTGGCCAGAAGGAAGCGCTGCTCGGCATGCTGGCGCTGTCGGATGGCCGAACATTGGCTTTTGGCGGCTACTCCAGTCTGCTCGAATCCGGCGACGGGGGGAACGCATGGGAGCAACGCAGCATCCTCGATGCGGAGATGGACAAGCATTTCTACGGGATAGCCGCGAGCGATCAATCTCTGGTTCTGGTCGGCGAGGCGGGATTGATTTCCCTCTCCAGCGACTTGGGAAAGACCTGGAAGATCGTCCCGTCGCCCTATCACGGCTCGCTTTTCGGCGTGGCGGCGCTGCCGAATGGCGTGTTCATCGCCTACGGCATGCGCGGAAAGATTCTCGGCTCTTTCGATCAGGGGCAGAACTGGCGCGAACTGGAGTCCGGCACCAAGTCGCCGTTTTTTTCCGGAACCTTGTTGCGGGATGGACGACTGCTGCTCGGCGGCAAGGATGGCGTTCTGGCCATGATCACCGCCGATGGCCAGGCCGTTGAGACAAGGCATACCCGGGATCGCCGTAGCGTATCGCGCATAGTCGAAAGCCAAAAAGACGAATTGCTCCTGTTCGGGGATGTCGGCATTCGGCGCGTGCAGTGGAAGGATCTGGAAAAGTGACGAGAATGGACAAACTAAAACCAAGCATCGATACGGTGGCATTTCGCCGGACGAATTTTCAGGCCGGCCTGATCGGCACAGTGGCTTTCTGGATCTTCAGCAAGCGCTTTCCCCTCTTGCTCATCGGCATCCTGACCACGCTGGTGCTCGGCATCTCGGCTAGCCGCCTGGGATTGAAGGCCGAGTTCAACAAGATGATTCCGCTCGGCCATGAATACACCCAGACCTTCACGCAGTACCAGAAGGAGCTGGGCGGCGGAAACCGGGTATTGATCGCCGTCAGCAACAAGCACGGAGACATCTTTTCCAAGGAATTCCTGGCCAAGCTACGGTCCGTACATGAGGGGGTGTTTTATCTGCCCGGTGTAGAACGGGCTTCGGTCACTTCCATCTTCTCGCCCAAGGTCGTTCATTATCAGGTCGTCGAAAACGGCTTCGAAGGCGGGCCGCTGATCGCGCCGGATTATGACGGGGCTCCCCTGGCGGTCGAGAAGGTCAAGGAAAACACAACGAAGTCCAACTGGGTTGGACGGATCGTCTCCAACGATTTCAAGTCGGCGATGATTTCGGCCGAGCTCATGGAAACCGACCCGGAAACCGGGGAAAGCCTTAACATCCATCACTTCGGAAATAAGCTCGAAGAGCTCCGGGCCAAACTGGAGGGCGACGATGTCGCCATCCATATCATCGGTTTTTCCAAGGCGACCAGCGATATCGTCAATGGCACCGGCAGTATCGTCATCTTTTTCGCCCTGACCTTCCTGGTCACGGCCCTGTTGCTCTACTGGTACTCCAGCTCCGCCATGTTGACCGCCTGGGCGCTGGTCGCCGCGATGATTCCCGTGGTCTGGCTACTCGGCATCATGCCGCTGGTCGGATTGACCCTCGACCCGCTGTCGATTCTGCTGCCCTTCCTGATTTTCGCCATCGGGGTGTCGCACGCGGTACAGATGACGAGCGCCTGGAAGCAGGAAGTCATGACGGGCGCCGATGGCCAGACCGCCTCGACCAATTGCTTCATCAAGTTGTTCATTCCGGGCAGCGTTGCTTTGCTGGCCAATGCGCTGGGCTTCATGGCCATTGCCTTTGTCCCGGTCAAGATTGTCCAGGATCTGGTCTTCACCGCCACCATCGGCGTGTCGATCATGATCGCCACCAACAAGATGCTGCTGCCCATCCTGTTGTCGTACATGAAGGCCGGTCGCAGCTGGGGAACAAGCCATGCCGGCCACGAGGCCGGGGCAGACCGCCTGTGGCGGGCGATGAGCTGCGTCGTCGAGCGCAAATGGGCGACGGTGGCCATTCTCTGCGGCCTCGGCTTGCTGCTGGGCGCCGCCCTGGTCGCCCGCGACCTGAAGGTCGGCGATTTGGGCAAGGGTATTCCCGAACTGCGCCCCGAGGCGCGCTATAACCAGGATGCCGAGTTCATTACCGCGAACTTCTCCCTCGGTGTCGATGTGTTGGGGGTCATCGTTGAACCACGGAACATGCGCGAGCCGTGTCTGGAATACTCGATGGTCGATCATCTTGACCGTTTCGAGTTCGCCATGCGCCAGGTGGCCGGGGTCGAGTCGGTGCGCGGGCTGGGCGGCGCGGTGCGAACCCTGAATGTGATCAACAACGAAGAAAACATTAAATGGGATGGCATTCCGGAAACCCGTGCCCAGCTTGGCCAGTACATGACCGATGCCAACGCCAAGGACAAGGATCTTGCCCTGTTCGGTTGCCACACCGCCCAGGTCCTGCTTTACCTGAAGGATCATCAGGCCACCACGCTGACGCATGTGGTGGATGAGATCAAGCGTTACCGGGAGAACTTCACCGACGACAGTATCCGTTTCCGTCTGGCAACCGGTAGCGCAGGGATCATGGCGGCGACCAACGAAGTGGTGGCGGATGCCGACTTGTGGGTCAATCTGGCCTTGTTTGGTTCGGTCAGCCTGTTGTGCCTCCTGACCTTCCGCTCAATTCGAATCACGGTGTGCATCGTCCTGCCGCTGGCGATCGTCACCGTCTTCTGCAATGCCATCATGGCCTGGCTGGATATCGGATTGAAGGTAAATACGCTGCCGGTGGTCGCGCTGGGCGTCGGGGTCGGCGTCGATTACGGCATTTACCTTTTCGAGCGGATCAAGCATGCGGTGGACGACGAGGGAAAAAGTTTGCAGGCAGCGCTTCTCGATGCCCTGAAACAACGGGGAACCGCCTCGGTATTCACGGCCTTGACCATGGCTGTTGGCGTTGGCACCTGGGTCTTCTCCGACCTGAAGTTCCAGGCGGACATGGGATTGCTGCTCGCCTTCATGTTTGTCGTCAATCTCCTGGCGGCAATCGTGCTCTCGCCCGCGCTGGCCGGGTTTCTTTGGCGCAACGGGAAGTCTTGATGAATCGTCGGCGCGCCGGACAGATCGCCACCCGGTGGTGGTGCCGGTGACGTGCTGAGCCGCCTCGCGGATCGATCGAGCCGTCTTTGGTGAACAAAAAAAGGGGGGCTTGCGCCCCCCGAAGGAGAGAGACCGAGACATACGGGGTCCCTCAACCGCAGTCACCCGAGGTGGGTGGGAGATGGTCGGGACTCAGTCGCCGCCGCGCAGGTTTTGCACCTGGAAGAGTCCGGGCGGGTTCTTCTTGGGATCGACCTGTCCCTTGAACTGGCCGGTGGTGCAGTGTTTCGATTGCAGGTCGACCATCGAGAAGGCGTCGTCGATACCGATACCGGCCCCCTTGTTGACCGGCAGATGGCGGTCGGCGTGCGACTTGCCGACCATGAAGACCTTCCACAGCTCGCCCTTGCGATCGTAGATTTCGTTGGCGCCGTTCAGGTTGCCGAGTTGCACGTCCATGTAGAAGACCCGCTTACTGACCGGATGGTTGGCATTGACCGGGGCCGCCTCGAGCACGTAAACCTTGCGCAACTGCCAGGTTCCTTCGTGGAAGCAACCGCCCTGACCGCCAAAGGCGACATATTTGTAGCCGTCGGCTTCGGCCGGCATGTCGCTCGCCAGCTTCAGTTCATCATGGTTCCACATCGGCAGCAGCACGTTCCGGGTGCCCTTGTAGGTCCACTTCATGTCGGAAACGCGGCCGTTGTAGCCTTCGAAGTCTTCGATCATCAGATCGGAACCGAGGAAGGAGTCGGTCGCCTGGCCTTGTGCCAGGCGGCGGACGCGGCGCTGGAAGCCGAGATAGAGATAGGCATCGTCGAGCTTGTTGTCGTCCTCGAAGCGCTGGATCAGCAACTGGGTATTCTTCAGGTCGGCCGGCTCGTGCGCCTTGGTATAGATGGCGCGGAAGATGCCCGACGGATTCGGGGTGATTTCCGGTACCGGCGCATCCTTGGTCCGGTGCATGAAGTTCAGGAAGTGAAAGTCCCACTTGATGGTCTTTTCCACCTGGCCGCTCTGCATGTTGCGGTACTTCCAGTAGAACGGGGAAATGATCGCCCCGTCGCCCCAGTTCACCCCGTACTTGTAGTTCCAGGCCAGCTTGTCGCCGGCGTGCGGGTCCTTGACGTCCGGCTCTTCCGGGAAGGGACGGCCGGCCACGTAGCCGGTCAGTTCGCCGGTCTTGGCGCCGAGCTTGGCCTTGTTCAGATTGGCCCTGGTCGCGTCGACGTAAGCTTTGTTGATGGTGAATTGGGTCGTCGCGCCGACCTTGAGTTCAAACAGGCCATCCTTGATCAGTTTGTAGACGCCGGCGCCCAGCGCGTCCTTGAACTGATCGACGTTGGCCTTGTTGATCACCGTTCCCGCCGTCAGGCCGGGAAAGCTCGGCATGCCGGCCTTGTACGGGTTGAACGAGTTGTCGACATCCGCTTCGGTGGCGGCCTGCGCCACCCCGGCCATGCCGGCGGCGAGCAGCGGCAGCAATGCAATCAAACGTTTTTTCATTTTCAGTCTCCTCTTTTTGAATCAGAACTTGTAGTTCAGCTTGACGAACAGATCGTTTTCCTTGAACGCCGCGCCAATCGGGCCGGCCCGGAAGCGGGCGAGAGGCTCCATGCCACCCAGGCCCCAGGACTGGCCGACCGCCTGACTACCGTCGTAGCTGGTAAAGGGAGCAAAGGGGTTGCAGGAACGGCAATCGTCGAAACTCCAGCGGTCGCGCCCCTCGGCCACTTTGTAATTGGCGCCGATGGTCAGCTTCAGATCGTTGGTGTAGTTCCACTCCAGTTGCGGCGCCACGGCCGTGGCCACGGCCCGGAAGTCATGGGCGATGATCAGTTGCGGACTGACCGTGCCATTGCGCAGGAAGGCCTTGATCAGCACCGTGCCGATGAAGTTGTCCTTCCAGTCCGGCATGCCGACCGGGCCCAAAGGCGCCTTGTAGTACTCGTGGTCGAAGATGTGCTGGTAGAACAACTGACCGGAGATCAGGGTCGCCGAGGTTTCGCTGATCAGCGGAATGAAGGTCGGACGGTCGACACCGATCACCGCCCGGAACACGTCGTTCTTCGAATACAACTCGCTGCGCGCGGTATTGGCGAATTCCTCGCCCTTGGTATAGGCCCCCTCCATGCGAACCGAGGCACCGACCGCCGGCAGCTGGAAGTCCATCGAACCGCCGATCAGATTGACCCGCGGGAAATACATGTCGAAGGCAATGAGGCCACTGACCGGCGCGACGCCGGGAATGTTGCCGTTGCCTCCGGTAAAGGGATTGACCGCGCCGGCCGCCCCGTTGATCGAGTGCAGCGATGGCAGCTGGGAACGATAGGTCAGGGCATTCAGGGAGAACGACAGCCCGTCCGCCGTCACGCCTTCGAACTTGGCACCAAGCTGGGTATTGGCGAGCGACCAGTCCGGCAGATGGACATCGCGGATACCGATCTGGTGGGCGCCGAAATTGGTGGCCAGCGTGCCGTTGCCGGCGAAGTTGGCGACCGTGCCGCCGTTATCCCAGAGATTGGCCATGCCGCGGAAGAAACAGCCGGCATCGAGGATGCTGTTCGGCGTGCCGCACTGCCCGAGGTTGTTGGCGCGGAACTTGTCGAAGTTCCAGACCAGCTGGAAGTTGCGATCCTGCATGCTTTCGCTGGCCCCCATCCGGTATTCGGCCTGGACCATCCACATCGGAATGCGGATATCGGATAGCTCGTCGTAAATGTTGTTGCGCGAATAATCGACCGGGTTCAGCACATCGAGCACCCGGAACAGGTCGGTACGGCCCCAGACCACCTGCTGCTTGCCGACCTTGAGGAAAAGGTCCTTGCCATCCCCCAGGCTGAAGGTCTTCTTGGCATAAAGCTCGCGGATGAAGTCGAGCCGGTCGTTGAATTCCGGCGCTTCCAGCTCGCTGAGTTTCTGATTGCCGTAACCGCCGAAATCGCGGCAACCGCGGCTATCGGTATCGCAGGGCCGGACCGGCACGGCGAAGGCGACGCCGCCGTTGGTCTGGTGCCAGCGATCGCCGAGCACGCGAAAACCCTCGTTCGGGCTGTTCGGATAGCTGTCCACAAACTTGTTGTTGACCAGACCGAAGGCGCCGGCGACGGCGGTATGGCCGAGGCCACCGCCATAGGGAACGCTGCCGCCCCCGCCGGTGCTTTCCAGCTGGATGGGACCGCCGGCATTCTTGCCGTACTCGTTGCTGTTCATGCGATACACGCCATCCCAGCTGCCGCGCAGGATGCTATGCACCGTCCAGCCGTCGCCGGCCCGCTTGTCCGCTTCCACCTGCAAGGTGTTGCGGAATTTGGCCAGGCCGACGTTTTGCCGGCGCACCGTATGGTTTTCGTAAGTCGTGTCGATCTGCCAGGGTGACGAATCCTCGCCCATCGAAGGCAAGTCGTCAGCCCTGACCGGGCCGGCAAAGCTGGTGCATAGGACGATGCCCAGCACGCTCAGCCGCATTTTTGGGTATTGCTTTGTCTCGCTCATGTTTCCCCCAACGCGTTGGTGTGTTCAAGAAGGATGGCTTTGCTGTTCCCCCCCGGTTTCCGGAGTGTTTTGTTAATCGTTTTCCAGCACCCCGTCCTCGTCGTAATGGACGGCCGTCACAAACTTCGGTTTGAAGACGACGCACCACGACGGCACGATCAGCACGGCGGCGATCGCATTGACGATGAGCATGAAGGAGAGAAGGATCGCGGCGTCCGACTGGAAGCGCAGGTCGGACATGAAGATCCACATCACGACGCCGGCGATCAGCGTCACGGCGGTGAAGCTGACGGCGTAACCGGTGGTGGCGACGGCGTTGATCACCGCTTTCTTGATGTCCTGCAGGTGGGCGTATTCCTCGCGGATGCGGTCCATGAAATAGACCGCGTAGTCGATGCCGACCCCGACCCCAACGGCGATCACCGGCACCGTATTGACGCTGATCCCGATGTCGAGCGCCCCCATGTAGGCATAGGTCATCAGCGTCGAGAAGAGCATCGGCAGCACCATCAGCCAGCCGGCGTGGAAGGAGCTGTAGTAGATCATCACGATCAGGAAAGCGAGGCCCATGACGGCCGGGATGATCACCATGTGGTCGGCATGCAGCGCCTGGTTGCCGGCCGCCGTGACGCCGATGATGCCGCCGCCGAGTTCGATGTGCAGGCCGGGCACTTCCGCCTCGATCTGCTTGATCCCCTCCTCGGCCAGCGCGACGATGCGGTTGATGGTCCCGGCCTGGTGGTCCTTGTAGTAGAAGACCATGTTGGCTTCGCTCTCGTCGGCATTGACGAATTCCTTCAAGGCGCCGGGAATCGGGCTGGAGGCCATGTAGGCGAACATCAGGCCGCCAATTTCGCCGGCCGTGTCGGGCAGCTGCATCCAGCGCGGATCGTCGTTGTGGGTCAGCTTGTTGACCACCCGGACCACCCCCGGCATGGCCTTGGTGCCGCCCAGCGTCGGGTCGTTCAGCATGTGCGCCTGGAAGCGTTCGATGGCGGCCATCACGTCCGGCCGCTTGATGCCGCCGGGTTCTTCAGTGCGGGCCACGACGTGCAGTTCCTCGGAGCCGGGAAAGCGCGTGTTGATCGCCTTGGTCGACACGTTGTAGTCGTGGTTCAGGTGGAGCAGCGGCGAGCCCGGCTCGGATTCGCCGAGTTGCACCTTGCTGACGAAATACATGCCGCCAATCGCCCCGATCAGCGTCAAGATCAGGATCGAACGGGCGCCGCCATCGGTGCCGCCGGTCAGCGCCATGGCCCTGCCGAGGAAGTTGCGGATGCCTTCGTTGCCGTTGGCGTGCTTCTTCGGTGCCGGCAGGATGGTCAGGGCCAGCGGCACCATGAAGTGCACCGTGAAGATCACCGAGAAACCCCAGAAGCCGGCGGCCAGACCGAGCTTGTGGTTGAACGGCGCGGCGCCCAGCATCAGCACGGCAATCCCCAGCGCATCGACGATGATCGCCAGCGAACCCGGCCGGAACAGCGCGTCGAGCGCATTGCGGGCGGCCTTCGGGCCGTCATGGACGATCGCCAGTTCCTCGTAGTAGCGCACCACCAGCTGCACGCCATGCGAGGTGGCGCGGGCGGCGATCAGGAAGGGAATGGGCAGCGACAGCGGTTCGAGATTGATCCCCATGAAGGCCATGAAGCCCAGGCCCCAGATCGACGACAGCGCAATGCCGAGCAACGGCAGCGCGATGCCGTAGAAGCGGCGGAAATAGAGGATGAGCAGCGCCGACAGCAACAACAGCGTCCACGCCAGGATCTCGACGATCTGGTTGAGGTAGGTATAGACCCAGCCGGTCAGCACCGGATTACCCGTGACGTAGATCTGGTGACCCGGCTTCTGCAGGCTTTCGCGTACTTTCTGCAGCGCGGCGAAGGTCGCCGGGTAGTCGATGTCGCCTTCGTTGAGCTGCGCCTTGATCAGCGCCGCCTTCATGTCCGGCGAGACGAGCAGGCCGAAAATGGTCGGGTTGGCGATCACGTCGTTTTTCAGTTGCTCGAGTTCGGCCACCGTCCGGGTCGGCCGCAGCGGATCGTAGTAGGACTCGGACGCGAAACCGCCCTGGTCGTCGAGGAAGACCTTGCGCGCCGTGCGGTGGGTCAGGCTGGTCACCAGGTTGTGATTGACGCCGGGCAGGTTGTCGATGCCCAGTGTGGCTTCGTGGATCAGCTTCAGGGTTTCGTCGTTGAAGATGGTGCCCTTGTCGACCTCGACCGCCATGACGATCATGTTGGCGCCGCCGAAGTTTTCCTTCAGGCGGTTGTAAACCTTGATGTAGGGATGGTTCTGCGGCAGCAGATCGGAAAATTCGGTAAATACCCGCAGGCTGGGCAGGGCCGCGCCGAACAGGCAGGTGATCAAAAACACCAGCGAGAGAACGATCTTCGGGTTGCGGAAAATCCATTCCTCGCCGCGATGCAGGGCGTGGGTAATGGTGTGGCGGAATTGGCTAACCATGGCGTGGTTTTCTCCGGGCTCTTATTGTTTGGCGACGGTGCTGACGGCGCGCAGCAAACCGCCGGGGCCGCCGATGACGACGGCCGACTGGCCGGGCAGCGAAGCGCCGCCACCGAGGAAGACCGGCAGCGGATCGGTATAGGGCAGGACGCGCCAGGTGTCGCCGTCGAGGCGGGCGATGACGCCGCCCGAGCCGACACCGACCGGCACGCCGTCATGCAGGAACAGCCGGTAGAGCGAGGCATGCGCCGCGTTGACCTGCTTCTGCCAGCTCCGGCCGCCATCCGTCGTATGCATGATCTGGCCGGCGATGCCGCTGACCCAGCCTTCGTTGCGGCTGGCGAACAAGGCGGCGTAGGGATAGAAATCGCCGGGAATCTTGGCGCCCTTCTTCCAGCTTGCCCCGCCATCCTCGGAAAACACCGTCAGGCCGAACTCGCCGAGGGCGATGGCGTTCTGGTCGTCGAGAAACTGCAGGCTGGTGATCTGCGTGTCTTCGCCGAGATCGGTGCTCTGCCAGGTCTTGCCCCGGTCCTTGCTACCGGCGATCACCGCGTTGGTGCCGGCGACCCACCAGCCGCCCTGCTTGTCGCAGCTGACGGTCAGCGGCGTGCGTGGCAATTCGAGTGGCACCGATTGCCAGTTGCCGCCGTCGGCATCGGCCGACCACACCTTGTGGTAATGATCGACGGCAACGAAGCCCTGGTCGCCGCAGGTCGCGATATCGACCAGCGACGTATTGCCGAGCGCCCGGCGCTGCCAGCTCTTGCCCTGATCGACGGAAACCAGCGCGGCGCCATCCTGGGTGCCGACCACGACGACCTTGCCGTTGCTGGCCACCGCCTGGGCGATGTCGTAGCGATGCACTGCGCACTGGCGTTCGGCGGCAATGCTGGACATGTCCGGCACTGGCGAACAAGCGGCCAGGAACCCACCCGCAAGTGCCCCCCAGACCGGCAACAACGCAATTTTCCTGGTCATGCTCATACCCTTCCTCCGGTGTCTCGTACCTGTGGCGGTACTTTTTGTTTTCCCGTTCGAATTACGATTAGGAAAACTGATTTACTTGTTTTTGTTGAAGCGAACTATGCCTTCCCGAGAGAAACCCCGTCCAATACCAATTCCCATACCAATCAATACCTTGCGGGTATGAACAACGGTTTTTCAGGCAAAAAGATGCCCCGCCGCCCTGACGGGCGGTTTTTCCTGCTTTTCGGGATGGCCGCTCAGCCCGGCCGGGCTTTACGCGACGCTAGCGCCCGAGGTCCTTGGCGGTCTTGCCGCCAATCCCCCATTGCGCCTTGGGTACGTCGTGGATCCAGACGCGAACGTTTTCCAGCGGCGCGCCGACGGCTTCGCTCAGGGCGGCGCTGACTTTCTCGATGACCGCCTTCTTCTGCTCGTCGGTGCGGCCTTCGATCAGGTAGATCTGGGCAAATGGCATGCTGTCTCCCTTCGCTATTTAAATGAACCGCACGCCGACGCTGCCCAGCGCCTGGATCCGCAGATTGACGTGATCGCCGGCCTGCACCGCGACGGCTTCGGTGACGCCGCCGGAAAGAATCATCGTGCCGGCCGGAATCTCTTCGCCGCGAGCCCCGAGATGGTTGGCCAGCATCGCGATGGCCGCCGCCGGATGGCCGAGGACGGCCGCCCCGGCACCGATCGCCACGGCTTCGCCGTTCTTCTCCATGACAACCCCCAGCGTGCGCAGGTCGACTTCGCCGACCGGCACCGCCTGGCCGCCGAGCACGAAACGCGACGACGAGCAGTTGTCGGCGATGACGCTCTTCAGGTCGAACTTGAAATCGCGGTAGCGCGAATCGATGATTTCGAGGCCGGGCATCACGAAATCGGTCGCTGCCAGCACGTTGCCGATGTGGCAACCAGGCCCCTTCAGGGCCTTTTTCAGCACGAAGACGATTTCCGGCTCGATCTTGGGATGGACCAGTTCGGCCATCTTGATCTCGCCGCCGTCGGCGACGCTGAAGGTGTCGACCAGGAAGCCGAAGCACGGCGTCTCGACGCCCATCTGCTTCATCTTGGCATGCGAGGTCAGGCCGCACTTCAGGCCGACAACCTTGTTGCCGCGCGCCAGCTTGCGCCGCAGGATCTCGTTCTGGATGGCGTAGGCGTCGTCCCAGTCCATTTCCGGATGGGCTTCGGTGATCTTCACCACGTCATGCGCCTGCAACTCGGCGTTTTCCAGATGCTCGGCCAGTTGCTCGATAACTTGTTGTGTCAGTTTCATGCGATCAGTCCTCTTTCGCGCGCCATGGTGATGGCGGTGTCTTCGATCATGTCTTCCTGGCCGCCGACCATGCCGCGGCGGCCCAGCTCGACGAGAATTTCGCGGGCCGGTACGCCGTACTTCACCGAGGCGCGCTTGGCGAACAGCAGGAAGGAGCCGTAGACGCCGGCGTAACCGAGGGTCAGCGCGTCGCGGTCGATACGGATCGGGAAGTCCATGATCGGCACGACCAGGTCTTCGGCAACATCGGTGATCTTGGCGACATCGACACCGGTTTCGATACCCATCAGGCTGCACACGGCGATCAGCACTTCCATCGGCGTGTTGCCGGCCCCGGCGCCGAGGCCGGCGGCGGCCGCGTCGATGCGGTTGGCGCCGACTTCAACGGCGGCGATCGAGTTGGCGATGCCCATCGCCAGGTTGTGGTGGCCGTGGAAACCGAGTTCGGTTTCCGGCTTCAGGGCTGCGCGCACGGCGGCGAGGCGTTCCTTGACGCCGTCCGGCAGCAGGTGGCCGGCCGAGTCGGTGACGTAGATGCAGTTGGCGCCGTAGGACTCCATCAGCTTGGCCTGCTTGACCAAGCCTTCGGCGCTGTTCATGTGGGCCATCATCAGGAAGCCGACGGTATCCATCTCCAGCTTGCGGGCCATCGTGATGTGCTGTTCGGAGACGTCGGCTTCGGTGCAATGGGTGGCGACGCGGATGGTGTTGACGCCGAGGTCGCGCGCCATCTTCAGATGGTCGACGGTGCCGATGCCGGGCAGCAGCAGGGCCGAGACCTTGGCCTGCTTCATCCGGGGAATGACGGCGCCGAGGTATTCCTCGTCGGTATGGGCCGGGAAGCCGTAATTGACTGAGGAACCGCCGAGGCCGTCGCCGTGGGTGACTTCGATCAACGGGACGCCGGCTTCGTCGAGGCCGGTGGCGATGGCGATCATCTGGTCGAGACTCATCAGGTGCCGCTTGGGGTGCATGCCGTCCCGCAGGGTCATGTCGTGGACGGTGATTTTCTTGCCGCGCAAACTCATTTCATATTCTCCTTAGGCTGCCGCTTTTGTGTTTTTGGTCGGCTCGAGCTTGAGCGTGCCCTTGATCATTTCTTCGGCGAACATCTCGGCCGTCCGCGCGCCGGCGGCGGTCATGATGTCGAGATTGCCGGCATAGGTCGGCAGGAAGTCGCCGAGGCCCTGCACTTCGAGGTAGACCGAAACGCGGTTGCCGTCGAAGACCGGGCCGTTGACCAGGCGGTAACCCGGCACGTATTTCTGGACTTCCTTGATCATCGCGTGGATCGATTCGGTGATGGCGGCCTGGTCCGGGGCGGTTTCGGTCAGGCAATGCACGGTGTCGCGCATGATCAGCGGCGGTTCGGCCGGATTGATGATGATGATCGCCTTGCCCTTGGCGGCGCCGCCGACTTTCTCGACGGCCCCGGCAGTGGTCCGGGTGAATTCGTCGATGTTCTTGCGGGTGCCGGGACCGGCGCTCTTCGAGGAGACGGTGGCGACGATTTCGCCGTAGGCCACCTTCTGGACGCGGGACACCGCAGCGACCATCGGGATGGTGGCCTGGCCGCCGCAAGTGACCATATTGACGTTCATTTCCCGTTTGCCGACATGCTCGACCAGATTGACCGGCGGCACGCAGTAGGGGCCGATGGCGGCCGGCGTCAGGTCGATCATCAGCACGCCGAGCTCATTGAGCTTGCGGCTGTTCTCGGCATGGACGTAGGCCGAAGTCGCATCGAAGGCGATCTGGATGTTGTCGGCCAGGACGTGCGGCAGCAGGCCGTCGACGCCGTCGGCGGTGACTTTCAGGCCGAGCTCGGTGGCCCGTTTCAGGCCTTCGGATTCCGGGTCGATGCCGACCATCCAGGCCGGTTCGAGGAAGGGGCTGCGCTTCAGTTTGTAGAGCAGATCGGTCCCGATGTTGCCCGGGCCGATCAGCGCGCATTTGATTTTCTTGCTCATGTTGGAGTCCTTGTTGGAAAGTGTTCAACAAATGGTGGAAACGATCCCGCCTTCGACCCGCAGCGCGGCGCCGGTGGTCGCGGCAGCGCGGGCGCTGCAGACGTAGGCGACGAGTGCGGCGACTTCGGCCGGATCGATCATGCGTTTGAGGATGGAAGTCGGGCGGCCTTCGGCGAAGAAGCGACGCTCCATTTCTTCGAGGGGGATGCCCTGCTCGGCGGCCAGCTTGGCGAAGAATTCGCCGACGCCTTCCGAGCGCGTCGGGCCGGGCAGCACGGCATTGACCGTGACGCCGGTGCCGGCGCAGCTCTGCGCCAGGCCGCGCGACACCGCGAGCTGGGCCGACTTGGTCATGCCGTAATGCACCATCTCGCCCGGCGTGTTGATGGCGGATTCGCTGGAGATGAAGACGATGCGCCCCCAGTCGGCCGCCGTCATGCCCGGCAGATAGTGGCGCGCCAGGCGCACGCCGCTCATCACGTTGGTGTCGAAAAAGCGCTGCCATTCGCTGTCAGGAATATCGGCGAACGGCGCCGGAGCGAAGATGCCGAGGTTGTTCACCAGGATGTCGACCTGCGGCACGGCGGCGGTCAAGGTAGCGATGCCAGCCGGGTTGGACAGGTCGGCCGCAACGCCTGCGACTTCGGCACCGGCGACCAGTCCGCGCAGGCGTTCGACGGCTTCGGCGACAGCTTGCGGCTGCCGGCCGTTGATGACGACGCGTGCCCCTTCGCGGGCCAGTTCGTAGGCGATGGCGAAACCGATGCCCTTGGTCGAACCGCTGACCAGGGCGCGCTTGCCGGATATTTGCAGATCCATGGTCGGCGCCTTAGACGAACTTCACCGAGCAGCCGCCGATGCCGCCGATCGTCACGCGCAGGCTGTCGCCCTTGACCACCGGCACCATGGCACCCATCGCGCCGGACAGCACGATATCGCCGGCCTTCAGCGCAATGCCCAGGCTGCCCAGCGTATTGGCCAGCCAGACCATGGCGTTGACTGGATGGCCCATGGTCGCGGCGCCGGCGCCGGTGACGACGATCTCGCCGTTCTTCTCGAGCACCATGCCGCACAGCGCCAGATCGACCTGGTCGATCGGCACCAGCTTGTCGCCGAGCACGAAGACGCCGCAGGAGGCATTGTCGGCAACGGTATCCTGGATCTTGATCTTCCAGTCCTGGATGCGCGAATCGACGATCTCGAAGCAGGCCATCACGCCCTCGGTCGCCGCCAGCACGTCGGCCGCCGTGACGCCCGGCCCGAGCAGATCCTTCTTCAGCAGGAAGGCGATTTCGCCTTCGGCCTTGGGTTGGATCAGCGTGTCCATCGGGATCGACTCGCCCTCGTTGTACACCATGCCGTCGAGCAGGTAGCCGAAGTCCGGACGATGCACGCCGAGCATGTTCATCACCGCCTTGCTGGTCACGCCGATCTTCTTGCCGACCACTTTCTCGCCCTTTTCCAGGCGACGCGACAGCATGCGCTGCTGGATGTGGTAGGCGTCCTCGACGGTGATCTCGAAACCGCGCGAGGTCAACGGGCTGATCGTCCGGCAGTTGGCGAGGGCTGCGTAGAGCTCGTCGCCCAGTTCATTGATTTGTGATTGTTCCATCGTGTGTGCTCTCTATTCGGCCAGGAAATTGCTGACCAGTTGATTGAAACGGCGGTTGTGCTCGATCTGCGCCCAGTGGCCGCACTGGCCGAAAACATGCAGTTGCGAACGGCTGATCCAGTGGTGCAGGGTCAGCGAGTTGGCGAGCGGAATGACTTGGTCGTCGCGACCGTGGACGATCAACGTATCGTGCGCGATGGCCCGGATATCTGCTTCGCTGCTGGCCAGCGCATCGACCCAGCGCTGGCGCGGGGCCGGGAACATCGCCGCGAAGGCTTCCTGGAAACCCGGCCGGATGCTGGCCTGGTAACGCAGTTCGGCCAGCTCGTCGGTGACCAGGCTGCGGTCGTGGGCGAAGATGTCGAGCAGGCCGCGCATGGCGGCCAGCGACGGCTGGTAACCCCAGACCGCATCCAGTCCCGGCGTGATGGCGAACGGCACGCCGACGCTGCCCATCAGCACCAGCCGGCGCACCCGCTGCGGATGGCGGATGGCCAGGGCCAGCGCGATGGCGCCGCCGAAGGAGTTGCCGACCAGATCGGTCTGCTCGATATCCAGCGCATCGAGCACACCAACGGCGTGATTCACCCAGGCATCGAGCGAGTAGCTAACGCCGACCGGCCGTTCGGTGTAGCCAAAACCCAGCATATCGGGCGCGATCACCCGACGGGAGACAGCCAGGTCCGGCAACACCAAACGCCAGTTGGCCCATGCCGTGACGCCTGGCCCGGAGCCGTGGATCAGCATCACCGGCTGCCCCGTGCCCTGATCGTGGACGTTGGTGGCAAGGCCGGCGGCGACGATGTTGCGACCGATTTCCGGGCTGGTCGTGGTCATGGGTAAATTGCCCTCAGAGCTTGATGCAAATGTTCTTGAGTTCGGTGTAGAACTCAAGCGAATGGACGCCGCCTTCGCGCCCGATACCGGACTGCTTGGCGCCGCCGAACGGCGTGCGCAGGTCGCGCAGGAACCAGCTGTTGACCCAGACCAGGCCGACTTCCATCTTCGCCGCGACGCGGTGGGCGCGGGTGACGTCCTGGGTGTAGACCGAGGCGGCCAGGCCGTAGCTCGTGTTGTTGGCGCGCTTGACGACTTCTTCCTCGCTGTCGAAGGGCATCACTGTCGTGCAGGGCCCGAAGATTTCCTCGCGCACCACCGCGGCATCGTCGCCCAGGCCGGTCCAGATGGTCGGCTGCACCCAGGCGCCGTTGGCCAGTTCGCCCGGCATGTCGGGCACGCCGCCGCCGGTGACGACCGTGGCACCCTCCTCGACCGCCTTCTTGTAATAGGAGAGCACCTTGTCGCGGTGTTCCTGGCTGACCAGCGGCCCCATGTTGCTGGCCGGATCGGAAGGCACGCCGAGCTTCAGCTTTTCGGCACCGGCCTTCAGCGCGGCGACGAATTTGTCGAACAGCGGCCGCTCGACATAGACGCGCTCGGTGCCGAGGCAAACCTGGCCGCAGTTGGAAAAGCAGGAACGCAGCGTGGCTTCAATGGCGACATCGAGATCGGCATCGGCGAAGACGATGGCCGGGTTCTTGCCGCCCATTTCCAGCGATACCGGGCGGGCGCCGTCGGCGGCGGCCTTCATGATCGCCGCACCGGTCCGCGTTTCGCCGGTGAAGGTGATGGCATTGACGCCCTGGTTGCTGGTCAGGAATTCGCCGGCCGAGTTCGGCCCGAAGCCATGCACGACGTTATAGACGCCCTTCGGCACGCCGCAGGCATTCATCACTTCGCCGAGCAGCGTCGCGGTGGACGGCGTTTCTTCCGAGGGTTTGACGACCACGGCGTTGCCGCAGGCCAGGGCCGGGCCGACTTTCCAGGTCATCAGCAGCAACGGCAGGTTCCACGGGCAGACGACACCGACCACACCGACCGGGCGACGCATGGCGTAATTGATCGCGCCCTTGCCGTCCGGAGTGGCCAGCTCGAAGAACTCGGTCGGCGCATTCTTGATGACGTCGGCGAAAATCTTGAAATTGGCGGCGCCGCGCGGGATGTCGATGTGGCTGGCAAGGCTCTTCGGCTTGCCGGTGTCGGCACATTCGGCTTCAAGAAATTCGTCGAAGCGGCGGGTAATCTCGTCGGCCACCTTGTTCAGGATGTCGGTCCGTTCGACCACCGTCATCTTGCCCCACGGCCCTTCCAGGGCGGCACGGGCGGCGGCAACGGCGGCATCGACTTCGCGCTTGCCGGCTTCGTGCACCATGCCGATCACCGAATTGTCGAGCGGCGTGCGTTTTTCGAACTGCTGGCCGGTGGCGACGAATTCGCCGTTGATGAAGTTGAGGATTTGCTTCATTGCTGGTTTTCCTTTTTTGGTTTGCTGTTCTTACGCTAGGCCGATGGCCGCGAGGCCGGCCCGGGCACATGCTTCGTCCTCGGCCTCGGAAGCGCCGGAGACGCCGATGCCGCCGAGCCAGTCGCCCTCGCCGATCGGCAGGCCGCCGCCGAAAACGATCAGCCGGGGTTGCGCCGAGAAGCCGAATTTCATCCCGTCGTCGTGGCCGATGGCCCCCATCCAGGCCTTGGTCGGAAAGCCGAAGCTGGCCGCGGTGTAGGCCTTGTCGATGGCGATGTCGATCGAGTGGATGAAGGCGCCCGGCATGCGCAGGAAGGCCATCAGGTTGCCGCCACGATCGACCACCGCGACATTGATCTTCCAGCCGTTCTGCTCGGCGTGGGCGACCGCCGCCGCGCAGGCAGCAGCCGCCGCCTGCGCGGTGATGCCGGGTTGCGTGGCGGCGACCTGCATCAGGTCACCACGCTCAGGAAGCTGTCGTTCAGCGTGCGGTCGTGATAGAAAATGCCGCGCCCGACGTCGCCCATCGTCCACTTGATCGGCTTGCCGTCCGGGTAGGACTGGTAGCCGCCGCAGAAGGTCTCGAAACGGTTGCCGGACGGATCGAAGGCGTAAATCGTCGTGCCGCGGGTGACGCCGTGCCGGGTCGGGCCGATGTCGATGGAAACGCGATTGATCGACATCAGGTCGGCGGCGCGCAGCACCTTTTCCCAGCTGTCGAGCAGGAAGGAAATGTGGTGCAGCTTGCCCGGCTCGGGATGGCGGACGAAGGCGATGTCGTGCGCCTTGATCGAGGTCGATAGCCAGATGGCCAGGTCGCCGCTGCCGTCTTCCAGTTCGATGTGCTCGACCAGATAGAAACCGAGCACGTCCTGCAGGATGGCCTGAGCCTTTTCGATGTCCGGCCCGTAGCACAGCAGGTGATCGAGGCGGACCGGGGCGATGCCGTGCTCGGCCGCCGGAATCCAGGCTTCCGGATTGATGTAGGGCTGGCCGTTGCCGATGTCGGTCTTCTCGGCATACAGCTCGAAGGTATGGCCGGTGGGCAGCAGGAAGCGGACGCGTTCGCCGGTTTCCAGCATCTCGCGAGCCGGGATGCGTTCGGTCTTGACGCCGTAATTCTTGAGATCGGCTTCCAGCTTGTTCAACGTCGCCACGCTGTCGACCTTGAAGCCGACGAAATCGAGGCCAGCGGTATCGGCCTGGCGGATCAGCACGCTGTTGTGGTCGCGCTCGTCCCAGGCCTTGAAATAGACGCGGCCCTGCGCGTCGCGCCCGGTCTCGACGAGGCCGAGCACGTTGGCGTAAAAGTTGATGCTTTCTTCGAGATCCAGAACACGTATTTGCACGTGCCCCGGACGTAGTACTCCAGTCATTGCCATTTTTTCGTCTCCTTTATTTTTGGCCGGGTCTGTTTGATCAGATCCGGAATCTGTGCAACCGATTAAACATAACGATATTTACAACCAATCTCGATGTCAACGTAAATTCTCGAGATTTTAATAAATCGTGAAAATTTTCCGTCTCGGGTAGAATTACCTCCTCTGGTCAAACCACTTCACAAAACCCGATCGTCATGCAGAAGAACACCGTTACCGCCAACGGCCAGGCCGCCGAACCCAAGACCCTGGTCGAATCCGCCTACCAGGCCCTGCGCCGGGACATCATCGAGTGCCGCCTGCGACCGGGTACCAAGCTGCGTGTCGAGCACCTGAAGAACGACTACGGCGTCGGCGCCGGCACGCTGCGCGAGGCGCTCTCCCTGCTCATCTCCGACGCGCTGGTGGTCAGCCAGGGCCAGCGCGGCTTTCGCGTCGCCCCGGTATCGCTCGACGACTTCGCCGACATCACCCGGACCCGCGTCATGCTCGAGTGCGAAGCGCTGCGCCAGTCGATCGCGGCCGGCGACGACGCCTGGGAGGGCGAACTGATGGTCGCCTTCCATCGTCTGTCGAAGGCCGAGGAACGACTCGGCGAGGCGGCCGGCGAGGCCGAGTGGGAAGAACGCAACCGGGTCTTCCACGAAGTCCTGATCGCCGCCTGCCCGTCGCGCTGGATCAAGCATTTCCTCTCCATCCTCTACCAGCAGGCCGGCCGTTACCGGCATCTGTCGCTGGCCTTCAACCCGATCCCGCGCAACGTCCACGCCGAACACGAAGCGCTGTTCGAAGCGGTGATGGCGCGCGAAGCCGAGCGGGCTGCCGCGATCATGGCCGAGCACATCGAACTGACCTACCGCTCGATCCAGGCGCTGCCCGAGGAACTTCTGCACGGGACGCCCGCCACCGCTCCGCGCGCCGCCTGATCAGGCCAGCGCCGCAGCCGCCGGCTGCGGCGTCCGGCAGACGTTCTTGCTCATCTTGCCGAGGACGCGCAGCCGGATATCGCTGGCCGGCATCACCCGGCAGGCGAGCAGCCGCCCGGCGGCCTCGTCCTCGTGGCTGACGTACTCCCGGCTCATGACCCGCGTCTGGAAACTGCCGGCGGTGATTTCGATCTTGCAGACGCCGCAACCGCCGCCCCGACAACCAACCGGAATGCCCTTCTTGCCGAGCCGTTCCATGCCGACGAGCAGCGACTCCTGCGGCGAGCAACGAAAACTCTCGCCGGTTTCCTCGATGACTACGTTGAAATAAATCATGTCTGGTTGCTTTCTATTAGTTGCCTAGTTGCCTAGGGGTTTGAGCTGCGAGTAAGAGCGCCCCACTCCACTCACTAACAGCTCAAGCCCCCTAGGCAACTAACAGCTAAATATTCCGAAACAGCGGGCTTTTCAGCTGCTGCGAGGCATCGGCCGCGGAGAAGAATTTCTCCATGTAGATGTCGCGCTCGAACAGCCGGCCCTGCATCAGGGTCGAGATGCAGGCTTCGATCATCGCCGGCGGGCCGCACAGGTAGGCCTTGTTGCCACGGAAGTCGTTGCCGAAATGGGCCTTCGCCGCCTCATGCACGAAACCGCGCGCGCCGTCCCAGCCCGAGCCTTCCGCCTCGTGCGACAAAGCCGGCACGTAGCAGAAATTCGGGTACTTGTCGGCCAGGGCCGTGAAGGCGTCGTGGTAGTACAACTCATCGCGATTGCGCTGGCCGTAGACCAGCGTGATCGGCAGTTCGCAGTCGTTGTTCAGCAGGTCCTCGATCATCGATTTCGGACTGGACAGACCGGAGCCGCCGGCCATGAAGATGAGCGGCAGATTGGCCGATTTCTTCACGAAGAAGCGACCGTAGGGCCCGGTCAGTTTCAGCTTTTCGCCAACCTCGAGATTGGCGTGCAGCCAGGTGGTGACCAGGCCGCCCGGCACGATGCGCACGTTGAGTTCGACGATGTTGTCTTCCTGCGGCGCGTTGGCCAGGGAAAACGCCCGCGACTGGCCGCCCAGCGCGGGGATTTCCAGGTTGATGTACTGGCCGGCCTGGAAATGCAGCGGCCGGTCCAGCTTCAGCCAGATGCCCCTGATGGTCGGCGTCAAGTCTTCGATCCGGACCACTTCACCGCTGTAATCCTCGACCGGCAGGTTTTCCGCATCGGGATCGTCCTCGATCTCGGCTTCGATCACCGTGTCGGATTCCAGGCGGGCGCAGCAGGCCAGGCATTTGCCCTCCTCCCGCTCGAAATCCATCAAGGCAAAGGTCGAGGCCTCGCCGTGATCGACCTCGCCGTCCGTGACCTGCACCTTACAGGTCGCACACAGGCCGTGACAGCAGGCGTGCGGCAGATAGATGCCGGCGCGCAGCGCGGCGTCGAGGATGGTCTGCCCGTCTTCGACCTCGATGGTCTGGCCGAGCGGTTCGATGGTC
This sequence comes from Azonexus sp. IMCC34842, assembly GCF_050368855.1. GTDB lineage: Bacteria > Pseudomonadota > Gammaproteobacteria > Burkholderiales > Rhodocyclaceae > Azonexus > Azonexus denitrificans_A. The sequence goes on from NZ_CP178449.1 coordinate 2,942,136, forward strand.
AGTTCGTAAGCCATGACGCCCCCGGCTCAGAAACAGGTGCCGTTGATGCCGTGCAGGCCGGGCGTCTGCATGCGCAGCACGTCCTTGTGCTTGAGGCCCTGCTCGGCCAGCGTCTTGTTGAAGTCGGGCGTAAATGGCTTGCCCGATTTCAGCCAGACGATCTTGCCGGCATCGACCTTGGCCCAGTCCGGATGCGGCCCGAAGGAATGCGCCAGGTGCTTGTCGACCAGTTCGGAAAACTTCGTCTCCGGCGGGATGCAGTAGGCGAAGGGCGCGCAGAACATCAGGTGGTCTTCCCAGCCGACGTAGAGCAGCTGGTTGCCGTGGAACTTGTCCTGCGTGTCGGCAGGGGCGAACTTGTAATCGGAAAGGGCTTTGACAGCCATGTTTGTCTCCTGATAGTTGTTAGTTACTAGTCGTTAGTCGCTAGCATGTTTGGGGGTGGGGTTGGCAGTTGCTAACAACTAATGGCTAGCAACTACCAACTACCTCTCACACGTTTTGCGTTGCCGCGCCGCGCCAGGCGGCGAAATTTGCCTGGTCGCCGGAGCCTTCGTAGTCCATGTTGTCCTGGCCATTCACGACGTGGTACCACTCGAGGACCTTGGCCATCGGGTCGAAACCTTCGACGGTCGGGTCGGTGCCTTCCGGGAAGCAGTTGCCCTGATAGATCTGGTGCACCGGCAACCAGGCCTGGCTGTATTTCTCCGGCTCGTCGTCGAAGATCTGCTTACAGCCGTCCGAACAGGTGTGGTACTTCTCGCCCTCGTAGTCGGATTCGCGGTAGCACAGCTTCGAGGGATCGTCCGGCTCGGTGAATACCATCGGGATCTGGCAGACCTGGCAGAGCATGGGCAGCGTGTTGTTGTAGAAACGCTCGCCCTTGTCGGCCTGTTCGCGCCAGTGCTCGAAGCGCGGCCGGTAGTACTTGTCGAAGCTGTTCGGGTACTTGGCCGACAGCCAGTCCATTTCCTCGGCATTCGGCAGCCAGGTGTGGAAGCCGGATGCGTGGGCGTACTGGTAGAAGGTAGCCCATGCCTGGTGCGAGATGTGTTCCTTGTCGATCGAGCACTGGGTCAGGCAGTCCGGCACCTTGATGCCGTACTTGGCGAGGTCGTTGAACAGCGCGCCGCCGTTCTGCTCGAAATAGATTTCCCAGGCTTCCTTCCAGCTCATCACGCGCTTCGGCAGCATGTAGTCCATCATCATGGCAACCAGGGTCAGCACGCGGACGCCGCGCCAGGCCCACTTGTCGATCCATTTCTGGACGATCGGCAGGTTGTCCGGATCCTGTTCCAGCATGAACTTGATGCATTCGAGGCCGAGCGTCATGTGCCGGGCTTCGTCGGACTGGGCCGAGAAACCGAAGGTCACCGTCGCCATGTCGCCGTTATAGGCGGCGCCCGACATGAAGGGCACGAACAGCAGGTTGGTCAGCACGTATTCGAAGGAGAAGCCGATGGCGATCATCCATTCGAAGGGGCCGGCGCTGAAGGCGTCGTCGAAGAAGGACTTGGGCACCGAGAGATACCAGATGCGTTCGATCTGGTGCGTCGCGCCGGCGTGGAAGCCTTCGTAGTACTTGTTGTAGTTGGACAGCGCGTGGATCTGCGTCTGGGCGTGGCGGATTTCGTCGATCGACTGCATCAGGCAGGCGACGCGCGGCCCGACCCCGGGGAAGTTGCGGCCGGCTGCGGCAAAGCCGCGGTGGGCAACGTATTCGAGCGGCGAAATGCCGGTCAGGAAGAGCTTGACGGCATTCAGGTAGCGCGCGTCGGTGATGCCGAGGTGGCCGTTGTTCTGGGCGAAGGCGTCGAGCACGGCGTAGAGCTTGCGCTCCTTCTCGGCCTGGTATTTCCAGTAGGCATCCATGGTCAGGCGGAAGGGGTCTTCCCACTTGTCCCAGTCGTGAATCTTGATGCCTTCGTAGGTAGCCTGCGGGAAGACCTTGTCCATCGGCTGGTAGGTGGTATCCCAACCGAGGCCGCGGGTCATGTGGGCGTATTTTTCCTTGAGGCCGAGTTTCTTCTTGGTGGCTTGCATATCCATGGCGGTGCTCCTCAGTTTTTCCAGGCCAGCGTGAACTGGTCGTCGTCTTCGTCCAGGTTGCCGGAGATGGTGATCAGGTTGACCTGCAGTTCCTGCAGGTCGAAATCGCGGCCGATGCGCTCCTCGATGGATTCGCGCTTGATGACCAGGCTGCCCTCGGCGTTGATCTTGACCATGGCCGGCTGCTCGTCGAGGTAGGCATGCGGGTTGTCGGCGAGGATCGATTCGACGATCGGACGGGTGTCCTCGTTGGTTTGAAAGGCGATGAAAACGGTAGACATGAAGACTCCTAGACGGCCAGGCCGAGCTTGGCGCAGCGGGCGTTGAATTCGGTGAGGACGTCCTCGAGAACGCCGGCCGCCTTGTCGCCCAGGGCGCACTTGGCGAGCGGCGTCAGGGCGTCGAGCGTGACGGCGCGGTACTGCTTGACCCAGTCGCTGAGCAGGGCCTTGTTTTCCGGCGACTCGGCGGCGGCGACCTTGATCTGGGCATCGATCCATTTGGCGGTTTCACCGGCCCACTCGCCCATGAAACGGGTCATCATCGAGATCGCCGTGCCGCCGTTGGCCGAGAACTCGCTATCCAGGTGGTCGTAGAACAGCGGATAGGAGAGGCCTTCGAGGACCAGGTTCTGGGCGACGAAAATCTCGAACCAGTCGTCGAGCACCAGCAGGTTCTCGACATGGCGGCGCATCGGCTGCCACAGGGCGCCGCTCATCCAGTCGTCCTTGGCCTTGTCGAGCGCATCCGGGCCGTCGAGCACGAGGCCGATGCGGGTCAGGTACTGGGCGACGCCGAGGTGATCCATCGCGTGGTACAGGCAGGCCTGGGTCATCACCGTGCCGTAGCCGTAGGCGGAAATATAGGCGTTGCCCATGTTGCCGCCCCATTCGACGTGGCGCAGCGGCAACAGGATATCGAGGGCGATCTGCTTCTGCTCGTTCGGGATCAGCTCGGCCAGGCCGCGCTCCTCGATCATGTCGAAGCTCGACTCGGCGGCTTCCTGCTGCCGGGCCCGGGTGATCGTATAGGCGCCGTAGTAGAACTGGCGCGGGTCCTTCAAGGCGTACCAGTCCGTCATCTGGATCTTGGTGCGCTTCTTGTCGAACAGCACCCGATCGGCATCCCAGCTCGGGCGATAGTGGAAGATGTGTTCCTGCTGGATGTTGTAGCTGCCCTCCTGGTAGCGGCTGGCCGGCTTGTCGCCGAAACGCTCCACCAGGTGGTCGAAGGTATTGCGCAGCGGCTTGATCGCCACCGTACGCAGATCGATCTGCATGTAATGTCTCCTCTTTTTTATTCCCGTTACCGGGATGTTCAAACAGCGTCTGAAATCTCCTGCCGCGAAAGCGCATTCAGGCGCGACGCCCAGTCGCCCGAACCGGGCTGCAGGGGATCGAGCACGATGACTTCGTTGGTCAGGCAAAACTCGTGAAAAGCCGCTTCGGGAAGCATCAGCTCGACAGCCAGCGCCGGGTCGCCGATGGCGAACTCGAACTCGACAAAGCCATCGGCGCGCCGCTGGCAAACGCGGACGTAGCGCCGGATGGCGCCGAGATTGGTGGCCGACCGATTTGTTTCCTGTTGTCCCATGCTGACTTCCTCCTGAAGACGACCCCGCAGATACGGTGTCGAGGACATTCCTTAATCAAGGAGCGTGCCACCAGCCCAAATGACTGTTTTTATTGAAAAACATGAATTCCACGACAACCGCCAGCGGCGCCGGTAATTACTATTTGATGAATCGATTCATTACTAATTAACCAACTGATCAATTGCCGCTAAAATTTACGAACAAGTAAATAATCTCGATAAATTTATTTTCTGCCTAGATTTCGCAAAGCAACGTAGCGGCGATGGGCAGTAGAATGGGCGGACCAGAAAGCCGGACGATGGCAAGCAACGCCGGCACATAAAACAGTGAGACAAAATGACGACAATTCAGTATCCGGCGTCGAACGACCTGCGCGAGCTCGTCCGCTTTTCCGAGAAGGACGGCACCATCTGGCTGGCCGACCACCGCATGGTGCTGATGCACACCTCGGCCCTTGGCGCCTTGCGCAAGGAGCTGATCGGCTCAGTCGGCAAGGAACACACCCGGCGCGTCCTGACCCGCATGGGCTACGCCGCCGGCGTCCGCGATGCTGAACTGGCCAAGCGCATCCGCGGCAGCCAGTCGCTGACCGACGCTTTCTTCACCGGGCCGCAACTGCACATGCTGGAAGGCGTCGTCCGCGTCACGCCGATCCATCTGAAAGCCGACTTCGCGAGCGGCGAATTCGCCGGCGAATTCCTCTGGGAAAATTCCTGGGAACAGGAAGTGCACACCCGCGAGTTCGGCCAGTCGGACGAACCGGTCTGCTGGTCGCAGATCGGCTATGCCTCGGGCTACACCTCGGCCTTCATGGGCCGCTTCATCCTGTTCAAGGAAGTCGAGTGCGTCGCCTGCGGCCACAACAACTGCCGCATCGTCGGCAAGCCGCTGGAAGAATGGGAAGACGCCGCCGAGCACGCCAATTACTTCGAGTCGGACTCGATGCTCACCCACCTGCTGGAGTTGCGTAACCAGGTCGACTACCTGCGCACGACCATCTCGCAGCAGACGGCGACGCCCAGCCTGGTCGGCAATTCGACCGGTTTCCGGCACGCTTACGACCTCGTCCAGCGCGCCGCCGGCACCCAGGTTTCGGTGCTGCTGCTCGGCGAAACCGGCGTCGGCAAGGAACGCTTCGCGCGCACCCTGCACCAGTTGAGCCAGCGCAAGCAGGGTCCGTTCGTCGCCATCAATTGCGCCGCGTTGCCCAACGACCTGATCGAATCCGAACTGTTCGGCGTCGAGAAAGGCGCCTTCACCGGCGCCCAGACTTCGCGCATCGGCAAGTTCGAGCGGGCCGACGGCGGCACCATCTTCCTCGACGAAATCGGCGAACTGCCGCTCGCCGCCCAGGCCAAGCTGCTGCGCGTGCTGCAGGAAGGCGAGATCGAACGGCTGGGCGACGACCGGGTGCGCAAGATCAACGTCCGCGTCGTCGCGGCAACCAATGTCGATCTGCAGAATGCCGTCAAGGAAGGACGTTTCCGCTCCGACCTCTACTACCGCCTCAATGTCTACCCGATCCAGATTCCAGCGCTGCGCGAGCGGGTCGCCGACATCCCGTTGCTCGTCGAAGCCATGCTCGCCCGCTTCTGCACGCTCTACGAAAAGAAGCTGCTCGGCGTCAGCGACAAGACGCTGCAGGCGATCAAGCGCTACCAGTGGCCGGGCAATATCCGCGAGCTGGAAAACATGATTGAGCGCGGCGTCATCCTCGCCCCGCCCGGCGGCTGGATCGATCTGGAACACCTGTTCACCCACGTCGGCGAGGTGGCCAACTGGGAATGCCAGATATCCCCGGCCGGCAACCTGGAGAACAAGCCCGAATCCAGCCACACCGCCAGCCTGCTCGATGCCATCCTGGGCAGCGGCATTCCGCTCGAGGACCTGGAAAGCCGTCTGCTCGACGAAGCCGTGCGGCGGGCCGACGGCAACCTGGCCAGCGCGGCGCGCACGCTGGGCATCACCCGGCCGCAGCTGCAATACCGGCTGAAAAAGAAGGACGGCGGCTAGGAGCGCGGCATGGAATTCCGCCAACTCAAGTATTTCATCGCCGTCGCCGAGGAACTCAACATCGGCCGCGCCGCCGCCCGCCTGCACATCTCGCAGCCGCCGCTGACCCGGCAGATCCAGCAACTGGAAGAGGAATTCGGCGCCCAGCTGTTTCTGCGCACGGCACGCGGCGTCGAGCTGACCCAGGCCGGCGAGACTTTCCTGCGCGACGCCCGCAACATCCGCGACCTGATGGAACAGGCCGGCGAACGCGCCCGCGAGGCTGGCCAGGGCAAACAGGGCCGGATGGATATCGGCATCTTCGGCTCGGGCATCCTCGACGTCATCCCGAAAGTCCTGCACGCCTTCCGCGCCAGCCACCCGAACGTGCGCATCGCGCTGCACACGATGAGTAAGAAGGAACAGATCGAAGCCTTGCGCCAGCACCGCATCAGCGTCGGCTTCAACCGCATGCTGGCGCCCTTGCCCGATATTTCGTCGGAACTGGTGATGATCGAAAGCATCATGGTCGCCGTCAGCGAAAGGCACCCGCTGGCTGCCAAACCGGCCATCCTGCTCAAGGAACTGGCCAACCAGCCGCTGATCCTCTTCCCGAGCGGCGCCCGCCCGAGCTTCATCGACAAGATCTGGGCGCTGTGCGCCGCCGAAGGCTTCGAACCCCAGGTCGCCCAGGAAGTCGGCGACGCCCCGACCAGCGTCGCCCTGGTCGCCGCCGGCTTCGGCCTCAGCCTGGTCCCGGAAGCCGCCACCAGCCTCAGCGTCCCCGGCGTCGTCTACCGCCGCCTGGCCAACGCCCCCGATGCCGTCATCGACCTGAGCTGCATCTACCGCACCGACGACGCCTCGCCAATCCTGCAGGCGTTTTTGCAGACCATTCGGGATTTCCGGTCACGGAATGAGGGGCGGCACTGAGGATAATCCAGGCAGCTCCATGCTCAACACCGCCACACGGTGCGCGGAATATTTAGTCTGTTGACCGTCAAGCCAGGCCACATCAGAGCGGGGAAAGCCAACTCGCAGACCAGCGAAATGTCATGAGACGGCAGTCGGCCAAGAGCGGCTCTTCAAGAAACTCACCCATAGCGGACACAGCCTCTGTCCGTATGATTGTTGATTGATAAGAATATCGGCATCGGATAATCTCCATGTCATTCAGTACATTACAGCCGATCCAATCGTGCCTGAATAACTGTTAGACCTCACATCACATTGTCATTGATCTGCTTATGATTTTTCTCGATCCGTACTCACCATGAACGAAGAACCCGTTACTACACCGCCAGCTGAACTTCTCCCGGCTCAGATTGAGAGACTCGACAGCCGCTTGAAGCAAATAGAGAAGATTGCCGAAACAGTTGAGTCGATTGCGGAGAATGGCTTTGCTGCTGCCACGAAGTATCTCGAAAGCAAAGCAGAGAAAGAGCGCAAGGAAGCAGAATCTGCTGACGCACAGCACCAACGCGAAATTGAGTTTCAAGATAAGTTGCACAAACGGTCGGTTGCCGTGCTGTCGCTCATTGTTTCGGCTGTATTCAGCCTCGTTGTTATTGCTATGTTGATGGGGCAATTCGAGTTGGTGAAGATTATTCTGGGTTCGACCTTGGCTGTTGCTGGAGGGGCCGGAATTGCTGGCCTCTTCAAGGGGCGCAGCAAATGAGGTCTAGCCCCTCGTTTGAGGCGACCTACGCGAAAAGCCACGCAGGCACCTCAGCTCCACGTTATGCCGCTCTAGGAAGGAAATCCAGTGGGACAACATGACAGTCAGCAGGTGTGCTTAAACGGACACCAGATCACTGACAACTACCATCGTTCGCCAGAGTTTCGTAGAAAGTTTTGCGCTCAGTGCGGAGCAGAGACTATCTATAAGTGCCCCAGTTGCAACCATGAAATAAAGGGGGACTATCAAGTAGAGGGCATCGTAGCCCTAGGTTTTCACACCCCGGTTCCTACCCATTGCGAGAACTGTGGCTCTACATTCCCTTGGACGGCAGCCAAGGCGAAGCTCGCTACTAAGCCTGCTGAAAAATCAGAAATTGACTACTTTGGCCTAGTTGAGCAGATTTGTTCGCGCTTTCACCTAGTAGCAAAACAGTTGAAAACCCGACATAGCGACAGAGAGAGTTTGCACGTCAATGACGAATATGATGCTCAAGACTTGCTTCACGCGCTTTTGCAGATTTACTTCGACGACATTAGGCCTGAGGAATGGACACCAAGCTATGCGGGAGGATGTTCGCGCGTAGACTTTTTGCTCAAGGATGAAAAAATCATCATCGAGGTTAAGAAGACAAGGCAAACGCTGAAAGCAAAAAATGTCGGCGAGGAATTAATCATTGATTCGCAGCGCTACAGAACGCATCCAGATTGCAAAAAACTCTTGTGTTTTGTATACGATCCAGATGGCTGGATTTCAAATCCCCATGGGCTTGAGAATGACCTGAGCAAAAAGGATGATGGTTTTGAGATCAAAGTTCTCATTGTTCCAAAGGGGCACTAGGACTTAACAGTCCGCTGAGCTTAAAACATTGAAGGTCCGCTTCCAATAACGCTGACGGTCGCCTTTGGGCACATAGGAGCCGCTCTAGTCGAAGTGACTCAGCAGTCAACGCAACGCGATTTCGCGCTCTGCCCGAGCAGCACGATCCCCGCGACACGAGCGATATCGGAATCCTAGTGTTTTTTCAGCCGCTGGATCGCCAGCGTCAATTCGGCAATCGACCGGAGGTTCATCTTGCTCATCACATTGTGCTTATGGACTTTTACCGTGCTTTCGGTAACGCATAGATCGTAGGCAATGCGCTTGTTCTGTTTGCCTTCGGCAACCGCGAACATGATCTGTTTTTCACGCGGAGTCAGGGTGTCAAAGCGCCGGCGCAGGTTTGCCAGTTCCATCCGTTCGTGGGAGGTTGCGCTCACCCGCGACAGGGCAAGGGTGATGGCATTCAACAGATCCGTGTCGTCAAACGGCTTGTTGAGGAAATCGATCGCCCCCGACTTCATGGCGCGCACCGCCTGCGGCACATCGCCATGGCCGGTGATGAAAATGATCGGGATCTCCCAGCCGAGCGCGACGATTTTATCCTGCAGATCGAGCCCATCCAGGCCGGGCATACGCACGTCCAACACAACACAGCAGAAGTCACTGAGTTTGTCTAAAGCGAGAAAATCGAATGGGGAGGCAAATACCTCCACCGACATGCCGGCTGAGCGAAGCAAACTGCTCAAGGATTCGCGAATGGATGCGTCGTCATCAACGACATAGACGGTGGGAATTGAGGAAAGGGGGTTGGTTGTCATTGGCTCAGCGGCAGGTTAAAAATGAAACTCGCCCCGGTGCCAACGGCCGCTTCCAGCCGCAATCGCCCCCCGTGGTTTTCGATGATCGACCGGCTGATCGCCAATCCCATGCCGAGACCATTGCTCTTGGTTGAGAACAGGGCATCGAATATCTTCCCTTCCAGGCTCGGCGAAATGCCCGGCCCGGTATCGCTGACCGAAAAAAGCACCCCCTCCTGCGCTTCCGCCGTCACCGAAATAGTCAAGATACGATCACGATGCAGTTGCTCGCGCATCGCGTCTAGCGCATTGATGACCAGATTAAGCATGACCTGCTGCAGTTGGACTGGATCGGCCTGCAGTTCCGGCAAGCCGGGCGCGATGCGAACCTTGACCTGCACCCCGGACTCCAGCAACACGCTTTGCAGCATCAGCAACAGGTCGTCGACAATGCGCCGGACTTGGACCGGTTCGCGCTTGATCCCCCCCATGCTGAGAAAATTGCGAATACGGGCGATGACATCTCCAGCCAGACTGGCATCCCGGTTTACCCGGTTTAATGCCGCGACGACTTCATCGAGGTCCGGCGTATCCCGCGCCAGCCAGCGCAAGGCCGCCTGACTATTGGTGACGATTGCGGACAGCGGTTGATTGACTTCGTGAGCGATCGAGGCGACCAGTTCCCCCATGGTCGTAAAACGAGAAACCCGCGCCAGTTCGGCTTGTATCGCGGCAAGGGCACTTTCCGCCTGCTTGCGCGAACTGACATCCTCAACAATAACCGCCAGTCGCGGTCCCTCCCGGTCGACGGCGGGAATCAGCGAAACACTGACGTTGGCCCAGAGCAATCCGCCATTCTTTTTTTCATAGCGTTTCTGCACGTGATAGTTGTCGATCACCCCGTCGAACAGACCATGGACGTTGCGCTTGGTCATCGCCCGCTGGGACTCTTCGGTAATGTCGATGAACGAAACGCCAACGATGTCGGCTTCGCCGTAACCGAGCATTTGCTGCAAGGCGGGATTGGCTTTCAATATCCGCCCTTCCCGGTCGGCCAGCGCGATGCCGACTGCCGTGTTTTTGTAGAGTCCCAGCCAGCGACGTTCCGAAATCTGCAAGGCGACCAAACCATCCTGCAATGATTTCCGACTCGCCACCAAACCGGCCGTCAATTCGCAAACGTCGGAGGCCTGCGAATTGAGCTCCTTCTGGAGAAGGTCGACGGTGCGCTTGACCATGACCAGATTGCGGACCCGCGCTCTCAGTTCCTGCGGGGAAAACGGTTTCGTCAGGTAGTCCTGGACCAGGTCTTCCAGCAGCGTTTCGCGCAGCGCATCGTCGGCCCGTGCCGAGAGAACCAGCACGGGAAGATTGGGGAAGCGGCCGCTGGCCCGCAGCTCCCGGACGAATTGCTCGCCGTCGAAATGCGGCATCATCAGATCGGTAATCACCAGATCGGGGGGATCTTCAAGGGCCGATGCCAGCGCTATGGCACCATTCGCGGCCAGCGTAACGTTGTAGTCGTCGATCAATACGTCATAGAGAAAATGGCGCAGATCGGGGTTGTCCTCGACGACGAGAATCCGGCTGTTACCCAGCTTGTGATCGCGGAGCGGCTGGCTCTGCGGCTCGAGAAGGTCGATGCTGCGGTAGTTGGAGAACGGCTCCTCTTCATTGCTCTCGCGCACGAATACCCCTTTCGGGGCGCGCATCGGCATCTCCACCTGGAAGACCGCCCCCCCGCCTGGCGCATCGAGGGCGACCACCGTTCCCGAGTGCAGCTCGACGAATTCCTTGACGATGTTCAGGCCCAATCCGCTGCCGTTGCCCGAGAGCCCGTCCTGGCCTTGCGTGAAGCGGGAAAAAATCTGCTCCTTCATTTGCGGCGGAACGCCCGGGCCATTGTCTTGCACGCTCAGCAAGAATCGACGATTGGCGACCCGTTCGATCGAGCAACAGATACGTCCGCCGGCCGGGGTGAACTTGAAGGCATTGGACAGCAGATTGGCCAGGATCCGCGCAAACTTGGCCCGGTCCACATCGGCATAAAGCTCGTTCGCCCCCTCGGTCAGCAAAGAAATCGATCGTTCCTCAGCGGCCGCGGCAAAACTGGCGGCGACGTCCCGGAGCAAGGCGGCGACGTTGGCACAGACGTAGGCCAGCGGCATCTGCTGCGCATCGATGCGCGCCAGGTCGAGCAGATCATTGACTTGCTGCAGCAGGGACTGCGCATTGCGCTTTATCGTCTTCAGGCGGAACCGCTCACGTTCATTCGCCCCCTTGGCTTCGAGCAGAAGCTGATCGACCGGCCCCAGGATCAGCGCCAGGGGAGTCCGCAATTCGTGGCTGACATTGGCGAAAAATTTCGTCTTGAAACCGTCGATTTCGCGCAGCTTTTCGAGGGCCAGTTGCAATTCGCCATTCTTGCGCGTCAGTTCGGCCTCGATGGCGATTTTTTCGGTGATATTCCGCCCTTCGGGAAGCAGAAAGGCGACTCGCCCTTCGTCATCGCGGATCGGCGTCAGCGAAAAGTCAACAAAGATGGTTTTCTTTCCCTGCAGGTCGCCAAAAATCTCGATGTCACAACGGACGAATTCACCACGCCGCGCCTGTTCGACCATGCCCCGCACGCGATTGCGCGCATCTTCGGAAAGCGCCCACCAGCGCGCCTCCCAGAACGGCTTGCCGATCACATCAGCGAGACAGATGCCGGCCCCTTCGAGGGCGGCGCGATTGATCTCGAGAACCGTACCGTCGACGTCGAGCAATCCGAGGAACTGGTACATCGCGTCAAGAATGATCCGGGCCAGCTTTTGCCGACGAACCTCTCCGGTATCGTCAGAAGCCAGGGCCACTCCTTTGACGGAGGCTTGTATTTTCTTATCAGCCAAGCACGATTCCGATGTCATCCTCACTCCATTAAGCCCAATTGGTGCCTTGTTCAGCCGACCCAAATGAATATCCATGACTGCCGGGACATCCCGTAGCGGCCTGTTTTGCGACTATACGAGCAAACTCCGGAAAGCAAAAAAGGCGAGCAGGAACTCGCCAAAAGCCATCGGAGGATGGTTAACCGTTAAAAGCTGTAGCGGAAATTGAGGGTTACGTTGTTCTGGGCGTGGGCAACCTCGATCGGCGCAGAGGTATTCGGCTGGCTGGTGTTGTCCATCGTCTCCTTGAATGCATGGGAATAGGCAAAATCAAGCTTGCTCTGCTTTGAGAAGGCATAGGTCAAACCGGCTGACAGGTGTTTCCTCGGGGTGGCCGGTATCACCGCAAACAGCGTGGATGACGACAAGGCCTGGCTGGCGAAACGTCCGCCGGCCCGGACCGTCAAGCTGTCGTTGACCTGGTAGGCGGCACCGAGGGAGACAATCGTCTGGTCCTTGTAATCCTGGGGCAGGAGGATGTTGATATCGCCCCCGGCGTCGGCGGTAAAAGCGACTTTGATGTCCTTCATCACGTCTCTCCAGAAGACCCGCGAGACGTCGGCGGCGACCGTCCATTGCGGCGTCAGGTGGTGGCTGAAGCCGAGGTCGACATGGGCGGGCATCTGGAAGTCGTTGATCTGGATTTTTCCCTTGAAGGCTATTTGACCGGCGATACCGTCGATTGCCGTCAGCGTCGCCCGGCCCTCCATATCGTCCATCCGGCTCTTAAAGGTGTAGGAAGCGCCCAATGTCGTATCGGGAGTGGCCCGATAGAGCATCCCCAACTTGCCGCCATAGCCCCAGGCATCGACACCGCTGCCCAGGAACTGGTCCTTGGTCAGGCTGAAGTGGGCGCCGCGCAGGTCCGGCAGGCCGCCCAGGGCGCCGACCAGGGAACCGCTGGCCCGTCCGGCGCCGATCAGGCTGCCGACCTGGTCGGCACCGAGCAGCAGGTCGAGATTGAGGCCCTGCCACATCGCATCGATGCTGCCGCCCAGGGTCAGTTTATCGGTGACCTGGAAACTCGCCGCGAAAGGAATGTTGAGCACCAGCAAGCGGCTCGAATTGTCGAGGCCGGTAGCGAGACCGCCGGCAGCGCGCGACAGGAAGCTGCCATTGCCGTATTCGGTACCCAGACCGCCCTGCGCGAAAGCGCCGACACCGAAGGACCAGGCGCCGAGCCGTTTGGTAAGCGCCGCCTCGGGTGCCATATAGGGGCCGCGGTTATTGGCATGCGTATCGGAGGAGACGCTTTCGCCAGTCGCCTTGTTCTTGACCTTGATATCCGTCGTCACCAGATCCAGGCCGAGCATGGCCTGGTCGCCGTCCGCCATCAGCGACAGCGTTGCCGGATTGGTCATCATGCCGGCCGGGCCGACGTCATGGGCCACCGCCGTGCCGCCCATGGCGCGCGATATGGCTCCGTAACCCTCCAGGCGGAACACATCGGTCGCCTGAGCCAGTTGCGCCCCACCGGCCAGCGCCGAAACCAGCGCCGATGCAACGATTTTTCTTGTGGTCATCCCCGTCATCTCCTCTGTTGTTGGCATGCAAAACGTTTGAACTCTCCAGCGCCGGCTGGGTAAAGCGGCTTCAAAAGAAGCGGTCGAAATGAATCTGTTCGAAGGGCACGCGATGGCCAACCATCAGCAGTTCCTGCAAGGCTTGCGTCATCGGTGGCGGCCCGGCGAAATAGAACTCGTAGTTGGCCAACTCGACCGGCAGCCGATGCGCCACCGCGTCATGCACGAAACCGGTTTCGCCGTGCCAGGCGCCGTCATCGCCGGGCAGCGAAACCACCGGGACATAGATGATCCGGTCGCCGAAACCAGCGAGGGTGCGCAACATCTCTTCGCCGCAAACGTCGCGTGGCGTTCGGGCGCCGTAGAAAAAATACAGTTTCCGGTCAGCCAACAGCCCGGCCTCAACGGCGCCGCGAGCGATGGAAAGCATCGGCGCCAAGCCGGAGCCGCCCGCCACGCAGACGATGTCGCGCGGTGAATCGGTGCGCAGATAGGCCACGCCATAGGGGCCATCGAGACCGATTTCGTCGCCTTCGGCCAGCTTTTCGAAAAGGGTGTGGGTGCCTTGCCCGTGCAGGACGCGGCGGATCTGGAAATGCCACTCGCGTTGCCCGTTGGCTGTATTGGCCAGGGAATAGGCCCGCGAGGAAGCAAGGCCGGGCAGATCCAGCATGGCGAACTGGCCGGGCAGGAAGTCGGCATCGCTTTTCGCGAGAAAGCGGAATTCGCGGATGTCGTGCGTGATATCCCGCATGCCGATCAGACTGGCGCGCTGGCGTTTGGGAATGATCCTCGGCCGGTATTCGGCGGCGGTGGCCGCCTTGATCGTCACCGGACCGTGTGCCCGGCATTGGCAGGCAAGGTGGCGGCCGCGCTTGCGATCACGCTCGGTCAGCCCCGGCGCATCCGGCCACAGCGTCTCGATTTCGCCGTCCATCAGCTCGAACTTGCAGCCGCCGCAGCCGCCGGAATTGCACTCGTAGGAAAACCCCTGGCCGGCCCGCAATGCCGCGCGCAGGATGGTGTCGCCATCCTGCTGCTCGCAGGTGGAGCCGTCTTTCTCGTTGCGGATAATCGTTTTGATCATGGCAGCCAAAATTTGAGGTCGAGTTTGGCCAGGGCCTGCCGGCCCGGGCCAAACTTCGGGTTACTGGACGATTACAAGCCGAGGGAACGACGGAAGTCGCGCGTTGCCGCCTTGGCCGCATCAGCGCCGCCGGACGTGTCCGGCAGGCCAGTGCAGTAGTCATCGATGGCCCGGTCGGCCAGCGGCTCCCACTTGGCGATCCAGCCCTGGATCAATTCCTTGTTGCCGGGGATTTCGAGCGCCATGCTGACCAGCGCGGAAATCCAGCGGCGATGGCGGGCGGCATCGATCAGCTGGGCATCGGTCACCAGTCCGAGCAGGGTGTCGCCGTTGTGCCGGGCGGATTCGCCCAGTTTGCGCAACACCGCCTCGTCGATCGCCGGCTTGGCAATCAGGTTGATGACGACGATGGCCTCGCCCCAGTCCCAGACGGTCAGCGCTTTTTCCATCAGTTCGCGGAAGCCCTGCCAGACCGGATCGTTTTCCCAGTAAAGGCGCTCATCTGCCGCGAACCCCTTGTCGGGAAAGGCGATTGAAAGCTCCTTGGTGCGGTAGGCGGTGTGGCTCAGCCAACGGAAGCTGTCCGCCATCTGGAAATAATTGCAGTTGGTGATCGTGCTGGCCGGCGAGACCTGGCCGACATAGGCCGAGGCCATCTGAACGGTATGGAACAGGTAGCGGGACGGCGTGTAGAAACGCGCCAAGGTGCCGGCCCAGCGCGGATCGAGGGCAGTGTCGTGCTCGCGCTGGTTGAACTGGTCGAAAAGGCCGAAGACGTAGGTCTCCTGGCCATCCTGCATCATGTTGTAGGTGCGGTAGACCACTTCCTCCGGATCGCGGAAGGCGTTCCAGTCCGGGTGCTTGATGGCGGTACCGAAAGTGTTCTTCTTGTACCAGGTGTTCATGAACATGTTCGGATCAAGTTCATACGGCGAGTCGGGCCGCTTGTCGTTGTAGTGCAGGTTGGTGCTGACGATCTCGTACTCGCTCGGCTTGCGACGGCGGGCAGCGAGATGGCTCCAGGTCTTGAGCGGCTTCAGTACTTGGGTTTCGGACATTCTTGTCTCCTCGTTTTTTGCTATTGGCTGGCCGGTGGGCGATGCCGCCGGGCGGCCTAGACTTTCTTCGAAAAATAGAAGCGGATGGAGTTGTCACCGCTTTCGATCTGTCCCGCAAAGGAACTCAGGTCGACTTCCAGATCGTTCATCTTGAATGGACGGCCCAACTCTTCCTCGATGGTTTCGCGGTACAGCACCATCTCGTGTTCGGTGTGAATCCGGATGTAGGCCCGCTTGTCGTCCACAAAGACTTCCTTGCCCGGGTTGTCGAGCTTTGCCGCCTCGATGATCGCCGTGGCCAGGTCGCCGGCCCGCATCACCGGGCCGACCAGATTGTTGTGATAGGCCTGCCCAGAACTGGTAACGCTCATTGCTTTCTCCTTGTTTTCTGTTCAGCTATGGGCGAACAGGGCCGCTACGCCTTCCGTTTCGACCAGGACATCGTCGCCGTCCATGCGGACCGGATACTCGGCCAGCGCGCAGTCGTCAGGGTTGATCCCCTTGCCCGTGCAGGCATCGAACTGCCACAAGTGCGCCCGGCAGATTATTTTCTGGCCATCGAACTTGCCTTCAATCAGCGGGATGTCCTGATGCGGACAGATCCCCTGAAACGCCTTGATGTCCCCACCTTCGGCACAGACCAGCAGAATTTCCTGGCCTTCGATGTTGAACGACTCCATTTCCCCTTCCCAGAGGTCGTCGAGGGTGCATACTTTTTTGAAACTCATTCCGGCTCCTGTCCTTTTCTATCGGCAGCGCACCCGCAAGCACTCAGTGCTGCGGCGCCTGCCAGATGATCTCGACGGTTTCCGTCGGCTTCAGGCCGGATTCGGAAACCCGCATGGTGCGGGGCAGAAAATCGTCAGCCCCCTGCCGACGGACGCGCATGATCTGCCCCGGCCGCGCCCGGACGCGCCGCCCGACCGAATGCACGGCGGCGGCGGCGGCCACCTCGTCCATGGTGTTCTCGCTGTCGACGGCAACCAGTTGCAGCACGAAGTCGCCTTCGAAGTTGGAAGTAATTGGAAACAACGCCATTTCTACAATCTCCTATGTTCTTGGGAAGCGGCGCCCGCAGGCGCCGACTTGCATGGCCGCGACGCTTAGCTGGCCTTCTTGGCCGCCCGCAGGGCACGGTAGATCTCGGCCCAGGCATAGTTATGGGCGTCGTCGCCGCACTCGCCCGGGGCTATGTTCATGTAGTTGAGCGCGCCTTCCAGGTTCATCGGCTGGATCATGCCGGCCAGGAAACGGTCGACGATGGAGAGGTGGCCGGCATAGCGCTCCGGTTCCTGCTGGAAGACCCAACGATCCACTTCGGAGCCGAAGTGATAGAGGCGACCGTTGTGTTCGAGCGGGTAGTCCTTGACGTTCCAGCCCTTGCCCGGCGTGCCGAGAATCGGCAACTGGCACATGTTGCAGACGTAAGGCAGGGTTTCCGGATAGGCCATGGCCATGTTGCCGTCGACGACGTTGTCGATGAAAACATCCCAGCACTCACCCCAGGTGTCGTTCCAGCCGGGATACTTTGCCTCGAGCCAGGCGCGCTCGTCCGGCGTGACGCCGGCGGCCGGGTTCCACCACAGCGTCGGGCGCCAGAAATAGGAACCGAGGTGCATGCCGTGGTGGGTCTGGCTGATGTCCTTGAGGAAAATGTCCCAGTACCAGGGCAGGTCGAGGCCCATGTCGGTCAGGGTGCGCTCGAACTGGGCGACGATCCATTCCTCCATGAACTCCTTGAAGGACTGCTTGCGGTGCTCGAGCGGCGTGTAGTAGTCCATGATCGGGCCGGTCAACACCGAGAACAGTTTCCAGGCGCCCCACACGGCAATATCGACGCGCTTCTGCGCTTCCGCCTTCTGGCCGTTTTCGATCAGCACCTTGAGCGCCGGGCCGCCGATCTGGGCGTGCCGGGATTCGTCGGTCTGGATGCTGGAAATCAGGTTGGCAAAAGTATGGTCGCCGGCCTCGGCGGCATCGGCAGCCAGGCCGAGGAACTGCATGTTGGTGAAGCCGGTCTCGAAGCTGAAGGTCAGCATGATGGAAACGCTGATCGCATCCCGCGTCATCATGATGTCGTCGAAGAAATGGCGGGCCGCGATCATCGCCCACTCGTTGGTGTCGTAGGCCTTGAAGGCCCAGTCCATCTGGCGATCCTTGGCGACGTGCTCGTGCGGGAAGTAGAGCTGCATCTGGCCATGCCGGACTTCGTCCAGACAACCCAGCGTGGACATGTTGCGCATCCCCGGTGCCTTGGAGAAGCGCATCATCCGCGCTTCGGCGCTGGCGGCGGCATACTCGCCGCGGGCGATGGCGCCGTAATGCGCCTTCATGACCGACTTCCAGCCCGGATCGGCGTTTTCGAAAATGCGGCTACGTTCCAGGGCAGCCTTCACCGAGTAGGCCCCGGCATCCTTGTCGCGCTGGACTTTCACATATTCCGGATAGGTCTGCTTGTACGGCTCGTCGTACTTTTCCCAGGCGTTTTGCGGCAAGCCGAAAGCGCCCGACATCAGCGGCGGAAACAGCTCGTCTTCCGTCACGTACTTGGGTGACCAGTTCGTCGTTCTGGCCAGGTCGTACCAGTCCATCCGATTCAATAAAGCCATTTATGTCTCCTTCAGAACGGGGCTAAAGCCTCCTCTTCCACTTGGGCCACTAAGTGCTGACAGCCCCCTGAGCGATCTCTGTCGCCAACCTCTACTCGACAGTAAAAATATCGAGAAACTTTGGTTGTTCGTAGATTAGTGAGAATGTCGGAGCGTTGATATTAGACTTTGGTTTAGACGCCCCAGCCCGGAGCCAGGCATCGCGACGACACCCGTCGGCTTACTGGTCATCGTGCTGGCTTCGGGCATTTCCCCGGGGGCTACAGGGCGAGACGTTCTCGGCGAATCAAGTAGCAACCGAGCGGACAAGCCGAATAGCGCGCTCCTTGTCAGGTAGCCGCGGCCATGTTTGTGTTACCAAGAATTTGCTGACAGCAAGCAGCGCCAGACCGAGAAATTCAATCCAAAAACCCAGCCGCGACGGCGCATCATCCAGCTGAATAATTTCCTCTTTGGGAAATCGGCCAAGGTAATCGGTCGAAGAAATACTCAGCTAATCGACCAGCCGACTGTTCGGAAGCAGAAGTCCCACCCAAGCCACCAACTGTTGGCGATCTACCGGATGCGCCAACGCATCACCGCGGCATCAGCGCGAACACACCCCAGCCCAGGTATTCACGCGTGTAAGCGGCGTAGCGCTCGGGTTCGGAGGTCAGTTGGGCGCGAACCTCCTCGAACAACTCGTCGTCCGGATTGGCTTCAAGCCAGCGGCGCATGGTGAGCCATTTGGCCGCCTCGTATCTGTCCCAGCCGTCTTGGTCAGCCAGAACCATTTCAACGACGTCACAGCCAAGGCGGCCGAAAGACGCAAGAAGTTCCGGAAGCATCAGAAAGTCGGAGACTGAGTTGGCAAGGCACCCCTTGGCAACCTCTTCCGTCGGCGGCACCTGCCGCCAGTAGGGCTCGCCGATGAGGATGATCCCGCCGCTGCGCAGGCTCCGCGCCAGAAGCTCGATAGTGCCGGCGACGCCACCGGCAATCCAGGTGGCACCGACACAGGCGGCCACACTGACCTTCTCGTCAGAGACGTAGCCGGCAGCATCGCCATGGATGAACTTGACTTGATCGGCAACGCCGAGTTCTTCTGCGCGGAGTTTCGCCTGCTCGGTAAACAACTGGCTCATGTCGATGCCGGTGCCGATGATGCCGTGATCGCGTGCCCAGGTGCACAGCATCTCCCCCGAACCGCTGCCGAGGTCGAGCACCCGCGCCCCCGATTCCAGACGCAGCGCTGCGCCGAGAGTGGCAAGCTTTTCGGGTGTGATCGGGTTGTGGATGCGATGAGCGCTCTCAGTGATGTTGAATATCCGCGGGATGTCCATTGTGGAAATTTCCTTACCGGGGTGGATAGATTCGGTCACGGCCTAACGAAGGTGTAGAAAAACTCCCTCAGAAAGTTTGCTTTCAGTTCTTCTTTCGACAAAGGGGGCAGAGTAAATTGAAAATCCAAGTCACTCTGACACCTTTGGTTTGGAGGTGAGGTTCCCTGCAACGATGGGTTGGGTGTCATAGCTTGCTATTTTGGCAGCCTGAACTGACGCACTCGCGGTAGCGATCCTGGAGAAACTGCGCCCTGCTGATGGTCTGCTTCGTGGCACAGTTTAGGTTCACGAAAAAGCCTTGGTTGTCTTTCTTGCTGCAGCTTGAATTGCGCTCCTCCATCCATGCCAATTGGCCTTTCTTCAGAGCTGCCGAACCCGCCGCATCGAGCTTTGCCATCAACTTCTTGTAGTTGGAATTTAGCTCGGCGTCGGCCTCTTGATAAACCTTATTCATGCAGTAAAGGCCGTCAAAATCGTCTCTCGGCTTATCGCATGCCGAGTTAGCAAGAGCGACGCTGGAAAATGCCGCTGTAGTGACAAGTAACCAAAGTAATTTCATTTCTTGCTACTCCTTTGTGATGAATATCTTCAAGCGCGAATTGAGACGCCGATTGGTGACGCCCAACGTGAAGTTGAGGCGCCTGCGCGGCTTTTCGCGCAGGTCGCCTCGAACAACGGGTTAGGCGTCGGCATAGAGGTAAACCCCGATGGCAAGTGCGGCCACAATCGCTAACAAGACAACCGCGCCGAATTTGTGTTGCAGATGATCGAGCCGTGTGAACTCGGCTTGTTGATCTGACTGGGCCGCCTGTGCTCGACGAAAGACAATCCACACGCAGTAAATGTTTGTTGCGATTGCAAGAAGACCGAACGCGATCTTGGTAGTGAGCATTGAGCTTGGATTGACGGAGGAGAGCATAGCTGCTCCGGTGACGAGAACCGCGATGAACGCAGGGATTTCCACTATGAGGTCTACGCGTTTGTGGAGCGCGACAAGGATGAGTTCCTGAGTCCGGCCCTTGCCGAGAAGGGCTCGTTCAAAGATCGCTTCGGTGATAACGCACCCGAGCCAGATGCCAACGAAGGCAAGATGAAGCGGTAGTAGAACAGACTTCAATTTACGATTACCTCGCTACTTGAGACGCATAACAGTTATTCACGCGCAGAAGCGTCCGGGTTATTGCCAATAATACGGACACCATCGAATCGCTCTTAAGGTTTTTAATGACATGGAGATTATCCGATGCGGGTCTCCCTATCAATCAACAATCATACGGACAGAGCCTGTGGCGACTATGGAGCGGCTTATAGAGAATTGCGACTAGCCGATTGCCAGCAATACCTTTCCCGTATCACCCACCCATTTCAATGGTATTGGACGGTATCCCCTGCCTCACGTTTAATTGACCTGAACCCCGGCGCAGCCGCTTGGCGGGCCGATCTTTCTTCAGGTGAATTACGATGCAGATACCGTTCAACCAGTTCAAGGCCGCCTTGCGGGCCGGGCGCAATCAGTTCGGGCTGTGGCTCGGGCTGGGCGAGACGTTCAGTGCCGAGATCTGTGCCGGCGCCGGTTTCGACTGGCTGCTGATCGATGCCGAACATGGCCCGAACGATCTGCGCAGCATCCTCGCGCAGTTGCAGGCCAGCGCCCCCTATGCTTCGCAGGCGGTGGTCCGGCCGCCGCAGGGCGATCATGTGCTGATCAAGCAGTTGCTCGAAACCGGCGTCCAGACGCTGCTCATCCCGATGGTCGAATCCGCCGCCCAGGCGCGCGGGCTGGTCGAGGCCATGCGCTATCCGCCGGCCGGCATTCGCGGCGTCGGCAGCGCGCTGGCCCGTGCCTCGCGCTGGGGGCGCATCGAAAATTACGCCCAGCTGGCCAATGAACAGATGTGCCTGCTGGTCCAGGTCGAGACGCGGGCCGGCTACGAACAGCTGGATGCAATCCTCGCGGTCGATGGCGTCGATGGCGTGTTTTTCGGCTCGGCCGACCTGGCCGCTTCCTACGGCCACCTCGGCCAGTCGACGCATCCGGAAATCGTCGCCGCCATCGAGCACGGCCTGCAGCGCGTCCGGGCCGCCGGCCTGGCCGGTGGCGTGCTGTGCAGCGACAAGGCACTGAACGGCCGCTACATGCAGGCTGGCGCCCGTTTTGTCGCAGTCGGCGTCGACGCGCTGCTGCTGACGGCGGCCACTACGGCGCTGTGCCGCATTTACAAGCCGGACGCGACAGCGGCCGGCGTTCCCGGTTCTTATTGAGCCAAGCGTTTCAAATCACCGACAAGCCATCGACGAATGGCCAATTTCAATAACCAAAGGAGTAGACAATGGCAATGACAGGAGTTTTGCGGCCCGGACACGGTGCCATCCGGGTACTCGATCTCGAGGCGGCGGTGCACCACTACCGCGACATCATGGGTCTGGTGGAAACCGGGCGCGACGCGCAGGGCCGGGTTTATCTGAAATGCTGGGACGAGCGCGACCACAACAGCGTCGTGCTGCGCCAGGCCGAGCGGGCCGGCCTCGATTTCTTCGGCTTCAAGGTGCGCGACAAGGCGACGCTGGACAAGATGGAGGCCGACCTGCGCGCCTACGGCCTGGCTACCGAACGCATCCCGGCCGGCGAAATGCTGGCGACCGGCGAACGCGTCCGCTTCGAGATTCCCTCCGGCCACCTGATCGAGCTCTACGCCGAAAAGCAGGCGGTCGGCAACGGCCTGCAGATGCTTAATCCGGCGCCGTGGACCAAGGCTTCGGAAAACGGCATCGCCCCGGTTCGCCTCGACCACTGCCTGCTCTACGGCCCGAACATCGCGGCGGTGCAGAAGATTTTCACCGAAGTGCTCGACTTCTATCTGGTCGAACGCGTGCTGACGCCGGACAACGAGAACAACGCCGCCATCTGGCTGTCCTGCTCGCACAAGGTGCATGACATCGCCTTCGTCGAACACCCCGAACCCGGCAAGCTGCATCACCTCTCCTTCCTGCTCGACAGCTGGGAAGAGGTGCTGCGGGCCAGCGACATCCTGTCGATGAACCAGGTGCCGATCGACATCGGCCCAACGCGGCACGGCATCACCCGGGGCTGCACGATCTACGCCTGGGACCCGTCCGGCAACCGTTTCGAGACGTTCATGGGCGGCTACCAGCCCTACCCCGATTACGAGCCGACCACCTGGAGTTTCGACGGTCTGGGCAGCGGCGGCGGGCTGGACTACCCGCAGCGCAAGCTGCACGAAACCTTCCTCACCGTCGTGACCTGAGCGATAGCCATCCCGCAACCCGCGCCTGCCCGGCAGGCGCGGCTGAGCATCGGAGCAAGAAACAGATGAAACCCTTTGCAGAATGCCCGGAAATCGCCGTGCTGGTCGGCGCCACGGGTGCCTTCGGCAACGCCATCGGTCGCCGCCTGTTGGCGGCCGGGCTCGGCGTCGTCGCTGTCGCCCGCTCGGCCGACAGCCTGCTGGCGCTCGCCGCCGAACAGCCCGGCGTCCGCGCCTGCGTTGCCGACATCGCCGCCGATACGGCGATTGCGGCGATCAAGGCGGCAATCGACAAGCCGGTCCGCATGGTCGTCCATGGCCCCGGCGTGGCCGTCGCCGGCGGCATCCTGACGGCGCCGACCGAATCGCTGGTCGATGCCGTCAATATCAAGGTCGGCGGCCTGTTGCGCCTGGTCCGCGCGGCGGATGAACAGCTCGGCGCCGGCTCGCGCATTGTCGCCATCGGCGGCCATTACGGCCTGGAGCCGACGGCCTATGCCGCCGCAGCCGGCGTCGCCAACGCCGCCATTCTCAACGTGGTGCGCCAGCTCAGCCTGGCCTACGGCGCGCGCGGCATCACCGCCCACACCATCGCGCCCGGCCCGGCCGACACCGAGCGCCTGCACCGCGTCGCCGCCAGTCGCGCCGAGCAGCGCGGCTGTGCGGTGGACGATGTGCTCGACGAATTGCGCGCCGAATCTTCGCTCGGCGCGCTGACCACCCCGGAACAGGTGGCCTGGGCAGTTGCCCTGCTGCTCGACCGGGAAGCCGATGCGATGACCGGCTCCTGCCTGATGCTCGATGCCGGCCGTCGGCGCGGCCTGCCCTGAACCAAGGAGAAACCCATGCCCGTTGCCAATATCCACGTCCTCGCCGGTCATCCGCGCCCCAGCCTGAAAAACTGGGTGCGCGAAGCGTCCGCCGCCATCGCCGAAATTCTCAATGCCCCGACAGATCGCCTGGAAGTCTGGGTCACCGAGGTCGATCCCGACCTATGGGGAATTTGCGGCGTGCCGGCCAGCGAAGTGCTGCAGCAACAGCCCCGCCGGAGCAGCGAAATGCCCTTCATCAAGATGGTCTTGCTCGAGGGGCGCAGCGCCGAACAGCACCACCGCCTGATCGCCGCGCTGACCGAGATCACCGCCCGGGTTCTCGATGTCGACAAGCAGCGGATCAGGATGCAGATCGATCAGGTTCATCCCGACCGCTGGGGGATCGGCGGCGTGCCGGCCAGCATTCTTCGGGCGGCCGAAATTGCCGCGCGAAAAACCTGACGATCAAAGCCCCACATCGGCCAGCAACTGCTGGCAACGGTCGGCGACGAATTCGCTCAAGGCCCTGACCACCGGGCTGATCTGCCGGCGGTCGGCGCACAACAGATGGAGCGGCGCCAGTTCGCCGGCGAACCCGGGGCAAAGCCGGATCAGGCGACCGGCTGCCAGGTCGGCCGCGACATCGAGTGCCGACTTGTAGGCAATGCCCTGGCCGGCAATGGCCCAGCGCCGCGCCACATCGCCATCATCGGAAATCCGGTTGCCCTTGACCTGCACCGACAACTCCTGGTCGCCGCGAAAGAAGCGCCAGCGATCATGGACATAGTCGTCGAGCAGGAAGCACAGGCAGTTGTGGCGCACCAGATCGGACGGGCTTTCCGGCATGCCGTGGCGCTCGATATAGTCCGGCGCGGCGCACAGGATGCGGCGATTGTGCGGGGCGATGGGCAGCGCGACGAGCGCCGAATCCGGCAGGTTTCCGTAGCGAAACGCCAGGTCCACCGCCTGCCGGTAGATGTCGGCCTTGCGGTCGGTGAGCAGCAGGCGGAGCGTCAGTTCCGGGTGCCGGGACTGGAACTCGTCGAGCCAGGCGAGCATGACGTTGCGCCCGAAATCAGAAGGTATCGACAATTGCAGCACGCCGCGCAGGGCGGCCGAGCCGGTCAACGCCGCTTGCCGGCCGTCGGCCAGCAGTTGCATGGCCTGACGGCAATGTTCAAGGAAGATCTGCCCTTCATCGGTCAGGCGCAAACTGCGTGTCGAGCGTAGGAAAAGCTGCACACCAACCTCGGCCTCCAGGCGTTTCAAGGCCACGCTCGCCGCGGCCGGCGTGATGTCGAGCCGGCGCGCCGCGGCCGACAGGCTGCCGTAGTCGGCCACCAGAAGGAAAAGCTCGAAATCGCGCAAGGGGTTCATGATCAGATTCTAAGCAGCAGCGGCAGCTATTTTCAAATTTAAATTGAAAATAAATTAGCAAAACACGGGTTTTTTAATAGGTCGAATTCGGCCATCATTGGCCCATCGTCCATCCACCGGAATTTCCGCATGCCACTCAGCGTCGTCGCCACCATCACCGCCAAATCCGAATACCGGGCCGAAGTCCGTCAGGCCCTGCTCGATATCCTTGCCCCGAGCCGCGCCGAAACCGGCTGCCTGCAATACGACCTGCACGTCGCCCAGGACAACCCCGACCGCCTGGTGATGATCGAACGCTGGCAGGACGATGCGACGCTCGTCCGCCACATGGCATCGGCGCACTTCGCCGCGCTCGAGGCAGCCATCGACGGCAAGGTTACGGGCGTCGATATCGTCCGTCTCAACCCGGTGGCCTGAGCGGCAGGCCCATCCTCGAAAAGTTCCGATTTCACCATGCCAGGAAACAACACCATGAACCTCTCCCATTTCGCCACGACCCGCAAGACCACCAAGGCGTTCGACCCGGCCCGCAAGATTCCGGCCGAGCTCTTCGCGCAGCTGGAAACCCTGTTGCGCTACGCCCCCTCCTCGGTCAATTCGCAACCCTGGCATTTCGTGATCGCCAGCAGCGAAGCCGGCAAGGCCCGTATCGCCAAGGCGGCACAGGGCGGCTACGCCTACAACGAGCCGAAGATCCGGAACGCCTCGCACGTCATCGTCTTCTGCGCCCGCCAGACGCTGGACGAGAGCCATCTCCTGGCCATTCTCGAACAGGAAGACCAGGACGGCCGCTTCGCCACGCCGGAAGCCAAAGCCGGCCAACACAAATCGCGCAGCTTCTACGCCGACCTGCATGTCAATGAATACAAGGATGCGCAGATCTGGATGCAAAAGCAGCTCTACCTGGCCTTCGGCACCCTGCTGCTCGGCGCGGCGACGCTGGAGATCGACGCCTGCCCGATGGAAGGCTTCGACGCCAAAATTCTCGACGAAGAACTCGGCCTGCCCGCCAAGGGCCTGACCAGCGTCGTCATCGCCAGCCTCGGCTACCACAGCGACGAGGATTTCAACGCCAAGCTGCCGAAATCCCGGCTGCCGGCCGAAGCGGTCATCACCCACCTCTGATTGGCGTCAATCAAGCGTCATTCCCGCCAGCGCGGGAGTGACACTTCCCGACCAGAACCTGTAGGCTCCCTGCTGCGGCGATACGCTGCCTTCATCAACTTATCGGAGAGCTACCGGAATGGAACGCTGCCCCTGGTCCGAGGGATCTGACCTCTACCGCGCCTACCATGATCTGGAATGGGGCGTTCCGCTCTACGACGACCGCGCATTGTTTGAATTGCTGATTCTGGAAGGCGCGCAGGCGGGCCTTTCCTGGTCGACCGTACTGAACAAGCGCGAACACTACCGGCAGGTCTTCGATGGCTTTGAACCCGAGCGGATTGCCCGCTACACGGCCCCGAAGGTTGCCGAGTTATTGGCCGACCCCGGCATCATCCGCAATCGCGCCAAAGTGGCAGCGACGATACAGAACGCCCAGGCCTACCTGGCGCTTGACTCTGCCGGGCAGTCGTTCAGCGACTTTCTCTGGGCCTTCGTCGACGGCAAGCCGATCCAGAACCACTGGCAATCGCTGGCCGAGGTGCCGGCCAAGTCGGCGCCGGCGGCTGCAATGAGCAAGGCACTGCTGGGCGCCGGCTTCAAATTTGTCGGGCCGACCATCTGCTATGCCTTCATGCAAGCCTCGGGAATGGTCAATGACCATCTGCTGGCCTGCCCGCGGCACGCCGCGGTGCAACAGCTCGTCCGTCCCTGAAAGGCGGCGAGTCGCCGGCGGTGATTGATTTCGCCGGCCGGCATTCGGGCGACGCCACCACATTTCGTAACACCTGCGCCGGGCGTTTCCCGGCCCAAATGCTCGATAATTCGCGGCTGGCTCAATCGAGGATCGGTAATGGCGTTGGTTCCCCTGCAGCAGGTGGCAAAAGAAGGCGGCAAGCGTGGCCGGATTGCCGTAGTTGTCGTGAGCTTGCTGGTCGGCGGCGCGGCCTTCTGGTTCTGGCGCCTGCGCGGCGAAGCGCCGAAGCCCGCTGGGCCCGGCGTCGTATCGGTAACGAGCACGCTGGTCGCGGTAGCCGATATCCCGGTCCGCCTGAGCGCCAAGGGCACGGTGACCGCGCTGCAGTCGGTCGACGTGCGCCCGCGGATCAACGCCACGATCAAAGCCGTGCATATCAAGGAAGGGCAGTACGTCCGCCAGGGCGAGCGGCTGTTTTCGCTCGATGTGCGGACCGAGGACGCCAATCTCCGGCAGACCGAAGCGCAGCTCGCCAAGAGCCGGGCCGATTTGACCAATGCCGAGAACAACCTGCGCCGGCAACGCGAACTGCTCGAGCGCAATTACATCTCGCCATCCGCCTTCGATGTCGTGCAGAACCAGGTCGCCAGTTTGCGCGCCCAGGTCGCGGCCGATCAGGCGGCCATCGATGGCAGTCGCGTCGGCCGCGGCTACGGCGAGATCGTCGCCCCCATCGCCGGGCGCACCGGCGCCATCACAGTCTATCCGGGCAGTCTGGTTCAATCGACCGGCATGGGCCTGGTCAGCATCACCCAGATCGATCCGATCAATGTCGCTTTCACCTTGCCCGAGCGCGAATTGCCGGCGCTGCAAAAGGCGCTGGCGAGCGGCGGCCTGACGGTCAGCGCGCAACTCGAGGAAGGCGGCGAGGAGCAGCGCGCGGGGCGACTGGTCTTCGTCGATAACAGCGTCGATACCGCCAGCGGCACGATCCGCCTCAAGGCCGGTTTCGCCAACGCCGACGGTCGCCTGTGGCCGGGCATGTTCGTCACCGTCGCCCTGTCGCCGCGCATCCTCAAGGCGGCCCTGACGGTTCCGGCCCAGGCGGTGCAGACCGGCCCGGAGAAGAAGTTTCTTTATGTCATCGGCGAGGGCGGCAAGGTCGTCTCGACGCCGATCCGCGTCCGGCTGATCCAGGATGGCCAGGCGGTCGTCGAAGGCGTCGCGGCGGGCACCCGGGTCGTCCTCGAAGGCGCCCAGAACCTGCGCGCCGGCAGCCTGGTCCGCGAGGCGGGCACGACCCCGGCGCCAGGCGCGCGGAGCAAGCCGTGAATCTCTCCGAACTCTGCATCCGGCGGCCGATCATGACGGTGCTGCTGTCGGCATCGGCCATCGTCGGCGGCATCATCGCCTATGGCAGCATCCCGATTGCCGCGCTGCCGAGCTACGACTCGCCGACCATTTCGGTCACCGCCGTGCTGCCCGGCGCCAGCCCGGAAACCATGGCCTCGTCGGTGGCGACGCCGCTCGAACGGCAGTTCTCGACGATTTCCGGTCTGGCCGTGATCAACTCGACCTCGACCCTCGGCAATACCGCGATCACGCTGGAGTTCGACCAGGACCGCAGCATCGACAGCGCCTCGATCGACGTCCAGGCCGCGCTGCTCCGGGCGCAGCGCTCGCTGCCGGTCGAGATGACCACGCCGCCGGCTTATCGCAAGGTCAACCCGGCCGACTCGCCGATCATCTTCCTGTCGTTGACCTCGCAGTCGATGGCGCTATCCGAGCTGAACAGCTTTGCCGACCTGCTGATTGCCCCGACCCTGTCCACGCTGCCCGGTGTCGCCCAGGTGAATATCAACGGCCAGAAGAAATTCGCCGTGCGCGTCGCGCTCAATGCCGACGCCCTGGCCGCCCGCAATCTAACGCTCGACGACATCGCCGGCGCGCTGCGCAACGCCAATGCCAATTCCCCGGTCGGCACCCTCGACGGGCCGCGCCAGACGCTGACCATCCAGGCCAATCGCCAGCTCAACAACGCGGCGGCTTTTGCCAAGCTGATCGTCAGCACCTCGCCGGATGGCCGTCCGGTCCGCCTGGCCGACATCGCCGAAGTCGAAGACAGCGTCGAATCGGTGAAGACCGCCAGTTGGGCCAATGGCGAACGCGCCATCACGCTGTCGGTGATGCGCCAGCCGGGCGCCAACACGGTGAGCACGGTCGATGCCATTCGGGCAGCGATGCCCGGCTTGCTCGCCCAGATGCCGGGATCGATCGAACTCAAGTTGCGCAACGACCGCTCGCAGTCGATCCGCGACTCGATCCACGATGTCCAGCTCACCCTGGCAATCACCATCGCCCTGGTCGTGCTGGTGATCTTCCTGTTCCTGCGCAAAGCCAGCGCGACGTTGATTCCGGCGCTGTCGCTGCCGATTTCGCTGCTCGGCACGGTGGCCTTGATGCGGGCATTCGGCTTCAGCCTCGACAACATCTCGCTGCTCGCCATCACGCTGGCCGTCGGCCTGGTGGTCGATGACGCTATCGTCATGCTGGAGAACATCGTCCGCCATATCGAGAACGGCGAACCGCCTTTGCAGGCGGCGCTGGCCGGCTCGCGCGAGATGAGCTTCACCATCATCTCGATTTCGCTGTCGCTGGTGGCCGTCTTCATTCCGATCTTCTTCATGCCCGGCGTCATCGGCCTGCTCTTTCACGAGTTTGCCGCCGTCGTCGGCATCGCGGTGATGGTCTCGGCGGTCGTCTCGCTGACCCTGATCCCGATGCTGGCCAGCCGCTACGTCAAGCACGAAGCGGCCGAAGGCCCCGGCATGCGCTGGACGGCCTGGTTCGAACGGGGTTTCGAGCGGCTGCTGGCCTTATACGAAGGCGCCCTCGACTGGTCGCTGCGCCACAACCGCACGGTACTCGGGCTGGCCGTGGCCACCCTGGTCGCCACCTGGGCGCTGTTCGCGCTGCTGCCCAAGGGCTTTTTCCCGAACGAGGACATCGGCCAGGCACTGATCACCGTCGAAGCCGTCGAGGACATTTCCTTCCCGGCGATGACCGAACTGCTGCAGCGGACCGGCGAGGTGATCCGGGCCAACCCGGCGGTCGACACCTTGATCGTCAATGCCAGCGACAGCAACAGCGGCCGCCTGTTCATGAGCCTCAAGCCGCGCAGCGAGCGGCCGCATATCGACAAGGTGGTCGAGAGCCTGCGCAAGGAAATGAAGGCGATCCCGGGCGCCACCGTGTTCATCAACCCGATCCAGAATCTGCGCCTGGGCGGGCGACCGAGCAAGAGCCGCTACCAGTACGTCATGCGCAGCGTGCGCGCCGAGGATCTACGGCTCGCTGCCGACGGCCTGTCGGCCAGACTGCGCGACGACCCGCTGTTTCGCGACGTGACTACCGACGCGCAACTCAAAGGCCTGCAGGCGCGGCTCAACATCGACCGCGACAAGGCCAATCTGCTCGGCCTGCAGATTGCCGACATCCGCACCGCGCTCTACAGCGCCTTCGGCGAGCGCCAGGTGTCGACGATCTACACCTCCAGCGACAGCTACCAGGTGATCATGCAGTTGAGCGCGGCCGATCGTGCCGACGAAAGCGCCTTCGGCAAGATCTTCATCCGGGCCAAGGGCGGCGCCCTGGTGCCGCTCTCCAGCGTGGCGACGGTTGAACGCGAGGTCGGCCCGATTTCGATCAACCACTCCGGCCAGCTCGAAGCCCTGACGCTCAGCTTCAATCTGGCGCCGGGCGCGGCGCTCGGCGATGCCAGCCAGCAGATCGAGCGCTACAAGCAGGAGCTCAACTTCCCGGCCAGCATCCTCACCAGTTATGGCGGCGACGCGGCGGCCTTCCAGTCCTCGCAAGCCAGCCAGATCGTGCTGATCGTCGCCGCGCTGCTGGTCATCTACGTACTGCTCGGCGTGCTCTACGAGAGTTACATCCACCCGCTGACCATCCTCGCCGGCCTGCCCTCGGCCGCCGTCGGCGCCCTGGTGATGCTCTGGCTGTTCAATATGGAGATGTCGATCATCGCGATGATCGGCATCCTGATGCTGATCGGCATCGTCAAGAAGAACGCCATCATGATGATCGACTTCGCCCTCGACGCCCAGCGCAATCACGGCATGGCGGCGCGTGAGGCCATTCGCACCGCCTGCCTGCTGCGCTTCCGGCCGATCATGATGACCACCTCGGCCGCCCTGATGGGCGCCATGCCGATCGCCCTCGGCCTGGGCGCCGGCGCCGAACTGCGCCAACCGCTCGGGCTGTCGGTCGTCGGCGGACTGCTGTTCTCGCAGCTGATCACGCTGATCATCACCCCGGTCATCTATCTGGCACTCGATCGCTATTCCGGCCAAGGGCCGCTCAAGCTTGAGGACTAGAGGCCTTTAAGAAGCATGCGAGCTCGGCAGGACGGGCCGAGTACATTGATAAATTCTGACTAACGACTTTCACTACCGGTAGTCAAATTTGCAGTCCCAGATGCCACCCCGACTCCGGTTCCTCCCAGCGCCTCTCCCCTGATGATCTGACCATGTGACGAAAGTTGGGCACTTGGAGCAATACGATTCACTTCCAATTGAGCTTCGGCTTTACGTAGTTTTTCCTTCAGCTCCCGAAGCTGTGCTCGATGAATCGAGTCACTCAGCTCTTGCCTTGCTAGGTCAGCTTGGGCTGCGAGCAAATCGATGACATTAGCTTCGACCTTCTTCTTTTCAACAAGCACGTCCCCTAAATAGTTTTCCCACCCCTGCTTCAAGTCTTTTGATCTCGAGACTCGCCAGAAGTACCGCGCAAATCGTTCCCGCGTAGCGACGTTTTCTGACAGCGCATGGTCAATATACTTCCCTAGCTGCTCAATTTCTAACCTTTCCGATTCGCGCTCTTTAACTGCGACTTCCCGACTTTGAATGGTGTGCGAAGCGAAAACGGTAATCAGGGCAACTACAACGGAACCAAGAATAAACCGTCTTTGTTCTGCAATAGCCTTGAACCGTTCCAACTCTAACTTTTCACGTTCAAGTTTTAGTTCATCCTCACTCATCATGCCCCCTGATTCGTACTAATAATAAGCACTGAGTATTTTAGATGCGGAGTGGATTCGAAGGCGCAACCTTTATTCGTATTTGCCCCTCATTTCATTGGGTTAGACAGTTGGTGACGCTCACTGTCTATTCAATATGGATCCGCGACGGAGAGGCTATGATCATCCTTGAACCCAGTCCAGATATCGGCGCCCCTTAATCATTGAACAAACAAACGGCCTATCCCCGAAGGAAGAATATATCCGAGGATAGGCATCACGCTGGAAATCGTCAGGCTAGGACTTACTTGCAGTGGACTCCCCTTGAGCACAAAAAAGCCATCGGTTATATGCTGTGGCCTTGTCGGAAATTTTCGGTTTGCCTTGGTCAGTCTTTTGGACCTGATTCCTTCATGCAACTGCTACTCATTTTTCATGAGTCGGCAAAGTGAATATTTGTGTCAATCGCCGTTCCCATCAGCAGTGCAACAAGCTTCACGACTCGAATAGCCAGCGAGAAACAAGTCGCACGTAACGCGGCATGATCAGAAAGACAACCAACGCGACGATGGTTGCGGCGACGATGCCATGGCTTATCCCCCATGCCCCCAAGACCGGCACGGTTGCGAACACTGGTGTGAAAAGCGGAGGAATCAGCATGGTCAGCGGCCAGATTACCGAGGTGGTAATCAGCCACTGCTTCCACGGCGCCGGCTTTTTCTGCGCCGGGAATGGTGGCGTGAACCAGAATTCGATGCCGGGCTGGATGCGAAACTGGTCGTCACGCTCGAAGGCATCGGCGATCTCGGCCAGCAGGTTGCGGCGGTCGGCCGAACTAGTCCAGCGCTCGGCATCGACGCCGCTGGCAAAGCGAATCAGGATCGAATATTCGTTGTTGCCGGCTGACGGGCGGATGATATGCACGCCCTGGTGCCCGGGATATTCGGCGGCCTTGGCGGCGATAGTGCGCAACCATTGCTCGTAACGGGCGATGGCGTCGGGCCGAACGCTTTGCTGGATCAGCAGGGTAACGCTGGTGTCCGGTGCTGCGCCGCGCCCGGGCGTTGCGGTTTGTTCGTTGCTCATGGTTTGCTTTCCGAGCCCGTTCAAAATGCCCAGCACATGCAGCCGCCGAGCCCGTCATGCTGATGCAGAGGTCCGTGCCGATGGGCCTGGCATGGCGGCGCTGACGCCAAGGCGTTGGCGTGATGCGGCATGAGCGGGGCGCCGTAGCCACCAAAACGGGCGACTGGCGACCACTCCGGCAAAACCGGCAAAGCCGGCGGATCGAGTCGCTGGAATTCCTGCGTGGCGTAAACCGGCTTACCACCGACGATGGTCAAAACCGATTCCAGCGCCTTGATTTCGCTTTCCGGGACGCTGAAGTAGTCGGCCGTAAGCACGCAAAGATCGGCAAACTGGCCGACCGTCAGGCGCCCTTTCTTGTCCGCCTCGCCGGAGAAGCCGGCGCTGCCAACGGTGTACAGGCGGAGCGCTTCTTCCCGACTCAAGCGATTGCTGGCCGGATACAGCGCGAGGCCGCCGCTGGTCCGACCGCTGACCAGCCAGTAGAGCGCGGCGAAGGGGTTGTAGCTGGCGACGCGGGTGGCATCGGTGCCGGCGCCGACGGGGACGCCCATTTCGAGCATGCGGCGGATGGGCGGCGTGCGTTCAGCCGCCTTGGCGCCATAGCGTTGGACAAAGTACTCGCCCTGAAAGGCCATCCGGTGCTGCACAGCGATGCCGCCACCGAGGGCGCTGACGCGCTCGATATTGCGATCGCTGATCGTCTCGGCGTGATCGAAGAACCAGCCAAGGCGGTCGATCGGCACGTCGCGGTGCACTGTCTCCAGCACATCGAGAAAACGGCTGATCGATTCGTCATAGGTGGCGTGCAGTCGGAACGGCCAGTTGTTCGCGGCGAGCAGGCCGACAACCTCGGCGAGCTCGCCTTCCATGGTGGCCGGCAGGTCGGGACGCGGCTCGAGAAAATCCTCGAAGTCGGCAGCGGAAAAAACCAGCATCTCGCCGGCACCGTTGTTCCGATAGAAATCGCTGCCGGCGCCGGGCGCGGTCATCTTCATCCAGCGTGCGAAATCCTGTTTCTCTTCCTTGGGTTTCTGGGTGAACAGGTTGTAGGCGATACGCACCGTCAATGCGCCTTGCCGATCCAGTTCGTCGACTACCTGATAATCGTCCGGATAGTTCTGGAAGCCGCCGCCGGCATCGATGCAACTGGTGACGCCGAGCCGGCTCAGTTCGCGCAGGAAGTGCCGGGTCGAGTTGATCTGGTGCTCGAGCGGCAGTTTCGGCCCCTTGGCCAGCGTCGCATAGAGGATCATCGCATTCGGCTTGGCGAGCAACAGCCCGGTCGGATGACCGGCCTTGTCGCGGGCGATCATGCCACCCGGTGGATCGTGGGTATCGCTGGTGTAGCCGATGGCGCGCAGCGCTGCCTGGTTGAGCATGGCCTGGCAATAGAGATGCAGGATGAAGACGGGGGTGTCCGGCGCCGCGGCGTTGAGTTCGTCGAGGGTGGGCAGGCGGCGTTCGGCAAACTGGAATTCGCTCCACCCGCCGACGACGCGGACCCATTGTCCCGGCGGCGTACGCCGGGCCTGCTCGCGAAGCATCTGCAAGGCCAGGGAGAGTGAAGGGACGCCGTCCCAGCGCAGCTCCAGGTTGTAGTTGAGGCCACCGCGGATCAGGTGCAAATGCGAGTCGTTGAGTCCGGGGATTACCGTGCGCCGACCGAGATCGACGACCCGGGTCAGCGGGCCGCGATGACCGATGATTTCGCCATCATCGCCTATCGCCTGGATCAAGCCCTCGCGGATGGCCAGCGCGGCAACGAAAGGCTGCTGCGGATCGTTGGTGGCGATCCGGCCATTGTGGAGAATGAGATCGGCTTGCACCGCATCGTTGCTGATATTCGCCATGCTGCCTCCAGTGTCGGGTTTGACGGCCGTCGGACCTCAAACGGCATGATCCAGATCGAACAACAGCACTTCCGAGTCGGCTTCGGCAGCGATCACCAGCTCCTGCTCGGCCTCGATCTTGGCGGCATCGCCGGTTTCGAGTCGCACGCCATTGACGCGGACCGCGCCATGCACCACATGCAGGTAGGCGATGCGACCGGCAGCAAGCTGGTGACCTACCTGTTCGTCGGGAGCCAGCAGACTGGCATAGAGATCGGCGTCGCGATGCACGGTGACGCTGCCGGCCCGCCCATCCCGCGAGGCGACCAGACGCAGCTGGCCACGCTTGTCATCCGGCGCGAAAAACTTCTGCTCGTAGCTCGGCGCGATGCCACGGGCCGCCGGCTCGATCCAGATCTGGAGAAAGTGCACCGGCGAGCCCGATGAAGGGTTGAATTCGCTGTGCTGGACGCCGGTGCCGGCGCTCATCCGCTGCACATCGCCGGGGCGGATCACCGTCCCGTTGCCCATGCTGTCCTTGTGCGACAACTCGCCATCCAGCACATAGCTGATGATCTCCATGTCACGGTGGCCATGCGTGCCGAACCCCTGGCCGGGCTCGACACGATCCTCGTTGATGACGCGAAGCGGCCCCCAGCCCATCTGCTGCGGATCGTAATAATCGGCAAAGGAAAAGCTGTGCTGGCTGTGCAGCCAGCCGTGGTCGGCTTGGCCGCGGTCGGAACTCTTGCGCAGGGTAATCATGGCAACCTCGACAGGTGATTTGTGGTCAGGACGTGGCGATACGATGACGCGCGGCGGTCAATGGCCTTCGCCGCCGCCAAACATCGACTTGGCGTAGATCAGGCCGAGGCCATAGCCGCCGCCATGGGCAATCGAGGTGGCAACCGTCTGGTCGTAGGTCTCGCCGCGCGCCCAGTCGCGCTGCAGCTCGAGCAGGTACTGCAGCGCCGTCATCGGCCGGACGCCGGCCTGGATCATGCGTTCCATCGCACGTTGATGGGCTTCGTCCGAGACATCGCCACAGGCATCGGCGATGACATAGACCTCGAAATCCTGATCGAGCGCCGACAGCGTCGGGCCGACGATACAGACCGATGTCCATAGGCCGGCAATCACCACCTTGGCCTTGTCGATCTGATTGACGCGCTCGGCAATCCGCGCGTCTTCCCAGGTGTTCATCGTCGTCCGGTCGATGACCTTGGCGTCGGGGAAGACCGATTTGATTTCATCGAACATCGGGCCGGAAAAGGATTTTTCCGCGACTGTAGTGAGAATGGTGGGAACCTTGAATTCGTGTGCTGCCTTGGCGACCAGCGCGGCGTTGTTGCGCAGCGTGATCGGGTCGATCGACTTGGTGGCAAAGGCCATCTGCGACTGATGATCGATCATGATCAGCAGATGATTGGTCGGGTTCAGCAGGCTTGCTCCGGGGGTCGGGGTGGCGCGAGGCATAATTTTTTCCTTTGCGAATGGAACACTCGTTGTGAGTGCGAGTCGGAAGTCTAGTTGCATGAATTTTTTTAAAAAGTAGGTTCCTCCCGGTAACTATTAGCCATCGATCATGCCCTTACGACCCAAACCCGCAACCCAACCCCCGCTACCCCACGACTGCCCACTAGAGGATGTACTCAGCCTGCTGGCCGGGGCGTGGACCGTCCAGATTCTGTGGTTCCTTCGCGCCGGCCCACGCCGCTTTGGCGATTTGCGCCGCGATCTGACGCGGGTATCCACCAAGGTGCTGACCAATCGCCTGCGCGTCATGCAGCAACACGGCCTGCTTGAGCGGCAAGTCCTGCCCAGCAATCCGCCCCAGGTCGAATACTCGTTGACCCCGATGAGTCGGGAGCTGGAGGCCGTGCTCAACAGCATGGAACAGGTGGGCCGGCGACTGAAACGGCACAGCCTGCAGGAACCGGCCGCCTGAGCAGATAGCATTCGACATTCTTGGCGGGCACCAATCATCGCCGGCGCGGTCTCTGCGACAACGCGGCCGGCGAATAAAGGGAGTGGATGATGGGCAAGGGGCGTTTGGAAGCATTCAGCGATGGCGTACTGGCCATCATCATCACCATCATGGTGCTTGAGTTGAAAGTGCCGCATGGCGAGGAGATCGAAGCTCTGGCTCCGTTGATTCCGGTGTTTTTCAGTTATGTCCTGAGTTTCGTCTACGTCGGCATCTACTGGAATAACCATCACCACATGCTGCATACGGCGCGTGGTGTTACCGGGCCTATCCTCTGGGCCAACCTGCACCTGTTGTTCTGGCTATCGCTGTTCCCCTTCGTCACCGACTGGATGGGGGAGAACCACTTCGCCGCAATGCCTTCGGCTGTCTACGGCGTGGTGCTGTTCATGGCGGCACTGGCCTATCGAATGCTCCAGCGCACCATCATCGCTTCTCAGGGCGACAGTTCTTTACTGAAGATGGCCTTGGGCAGCGACTGGAAAGGGAAAGCTTCCCCGACCGCCTACGCCGTCGCCGTACTCCTGGCCTTCTGGTCGCCATCGTTGGCGCAAGGCCTGTACGTACTGGTGGCACTGATCTGGCTAATTCCCGACCAGCGGATCGAGAAAGCACTGGCCGACAAGGAAGTTCAGGCCGGTTAGGTGTACATGACAAAGACGAAGCGCTTCTGATCGGCAGGCACGCGGCATCCGTCATGGTCCTTGCCGTGCACCTTTCCTCCGTCTAAGAGTGGTGCAGCCCATACCGCTACCCTGGCTGGAGCGTCTATTGCGCAACCAAGGCCGCCCTCGACCAGCACGCCCGCGCGGTAGCGCTGGACGGCTGGGCGAACCTCAAGATCTGCAGCGTGGCGCCGGGCGTCGTCGATACCGACATGCAGGCGGAAATCCGCGCCACCTCGGCCGAGCGTTTCCCGATGCTGGAACGCTTCCAGGCACTCAAGCGCGATGGCCACCTGGCGACGGCGCAGCAGGCTGCCGGCAAACTGGTGGCGCATCTGCTCTCCGACGTTTACGGGGTCAACCCCTTGGCCGATCTGCGTGACCTTCCCGAGGTTTCGTAGAAACCAAAGCGGGGCGCGGGAATCAGAGATTTGCTGCTGATAAGATGCAGGCTCCCGCCGACGGCCGGTGGGCTTTTTCCGGGGTAGGCATTGATGAAATTTGAAGGTACGGACACTTACGTCGCCACCGGCGACCTGACGATGGCGGTCAATGCCGCGATGGTGCTGCAGCGGCCGCTGCTGATCAAGGGCGAGCCGGGCACCGGCAAGACGCTGCTCGCCGAAGAAGTGGCCAGCGTGCTCGGCATGCCGCTCTTCCAGTGGCACATCAAATCGACCACCAAGGCCCAGCAGGGGCTCTACGAATACGATGCAGTATCGCGGCTGCGCGACTCGCAGCTCGGCGATCCGCGTGTCGAGGACATCGGCCATTACATCGTGCATGGCGTGCTGTGGCAGGCCTTTGAATGCGATCAGCCGTCGGTGGTGCTGATCGATGAAATAGACAAGGCCGACATCGAGTTTCCCAACGACCTGCTGCGCGAACTCGACCGCATGGAGTTCCACTGCTACGAGCTGCACCGGACGATCAAGGCCAGGCATCGGCCGTTGATCATCATCACCTCGAACAATGAGAAGGAGCTGCCCGACGCCTTCCTGCGCCGCTGCTTCTTCCACTACATCAAGTTCCCCGACCGGACGACGATGCAGCGCATCGTCGGCGTCCATTTTCCGACCCTCAAGCACGAGTTGTTGAAGGAGGCCCTGGAAGTCTTCTTCGAGTTGCGCGAGGTGCCCGGCCTGAAGAAGAAACCGTCGACCAGCGAATTGATCGACTGGCTGAAACTGCTGCTGGCCGAGGACATCCCGCCCGAGGCGCTGCGCGCCAAGGAAGCGAAGGATGCTATTCCGCCGCTGCACGGCGCGCTGCTCAAGAACGAACAGGACGTCCATCTGTTCGAGCGCCTGGCCTTCATGGCACGCCGCAAGAGCTGAATGCTGGTCGATTTCTTCCTGCATCTGAAGAACCGGCAGTTGCCGGTATCGACCAACGAGCTGCTGGCCCTGCTCGAAGCGCTGCAAGCACGGCTGGTCAGCGGCAGCCTGGACGACTTCTACCTGCTGTCGCGGGCCATCCTGGTCAAGGACGAGGCCTTGTACGACCGCTTCGACCGGGCCTTCGGCGAGTACTTTCATGGCATCGAGGCCCTGCCCGGCTTCGCCGCGACGATCCCGGAAGAATGGCTGGAACTGGCGGCCCGCCGCCATCTGTCGGAGGAAGACCGGGCCCGGCTGGAGAAGCTCGGTTACGAGAAGCTGTTCGAGCAATTGCAGCAGCGGCTGGCCGAGCAGAAGGAACGCCATGCCGGCGGCAGCAAGTGGATCGGCACCGGCGGCACCTCGCCGTTCGGCCATGGCGGCTACCACCCGGAAGGCGTGCGCATCGGCGGCGAGTCGGTCGGCAACCGCACGGCGATCAAGGTCTGGGAGCAGCGCGAGTTCCGCAATCTCGACGATACGGTCGATCTCGGCGTGCGCAACATCAAGGTCGCCTTGCGCCGGCTCCGCCGTTTCGCGCGCAAAGGCGCCGCCACCGAACTCGATCTCGACGGCACCATCGCCGGTACCGCCCGCAACGGCGGCTGGCTCGACCTGCAGTTGCGCCCCGAGCGCCACAACGCCATCAAGGTCCTCCTCTTCCTCGATATCGGCGGCTCGATGGATGACCACATCGCGGCCTGCGAGGAGCTGTTCTCGGCCGCCCGCAGCGAGTTCAAGCACCTGGAACATTTCTACTTCCACAACTGCGTCTATGAAGGCGTGTGGAAAGACA
Source organism: Azonexus sp. IMCC34842 (assembly GCF_050368855.1). GTDB lineage: Bacteria > Pseudomonadota > Gammaproteobacteria > Burkholderiales > Rhodocyclaceae > Azonexus > Azonexus denitrificans_A. The sequence goes on from NZ_CP178449.1 coordinate 2,981,633, forward strand.
ACCGGCGGCGCCATGATGAAAAACTGTCGACCTGGGATGTCATTCACACCTACGGCCCCGACTACAAACTGATTTTCGTCGGCGATGCCAGCATGAGCCCTTACGAAATTTCCTACCCCGGCGGCAGCGTCGAGCACTGGAACGAGGAGGCCGGCGCGCTCTGGCTGGAACGCCTGCTCGCCACCTGGGCCCACGCCGCCTGGCTCAATCCCTTGCCGGAAGCCGACTGGAGTTACACGCCGTCGATACAGATGGTTCAGCAATTGATCGGCAAACGGATGTTTCCGCTGACCATCGACGGCCTGGAACAGGCCATGCGCAGCCTGTCGAGGTAGAACGGGCGCCTCCGTTGCCGGTAGAATGAGATGAGCGAGGCGCAACCCGGCAATGGCTCCGCCCCGGCCCGATCGACGGAAGGAAAGCCCGTATGGAAATCTGGATTCTGGTCGCACTGATCCTCAGTTGCGGTGTGCTGGCCATGGCTGAAATGGCCGTCGGCGCCAGCCGCATTTCCCATCTCGCCATGCGCGCCGAACAGGGTTCGACGGCAGCCGCGGCGGTACTCGGATTTCGCCAGCATGCCAGCCGTCTGTTGGCCACCACGCAGCTCGGCATCACCGCTCTTGCCATGCTCTCCGGCGTCTATGGCGAAGCGCTCTGGGTGCCCCGCCTGCAGGCCTCGATTGGCGAGGCCCTGCCGGTCGCAGATAGCCTGGCCTACGCGATTGCGCTGGGTTTGGTCGTCACCGTGATCACTTTCTTTTCCATCGTCTTCGGCGAAGTAATCCCGAAGCGCCTGGCCCTGGCCCATCCGGAAGCCCTTGCCGAGTCGCTGGCCGGCCTGATCACCTTGTTGCTCAAGCTCGCCCACCCGCTGGTCATTGTCGTTTCCAAAACGGCCGACTGGGTACTCCAGCTGTTTCCCTTTAAAGGCAGCGCCGAGGCCACCGCCTCCGACGAAATCCGTTTCCTGATCGAAGCCGGACGCAAGGAAGGCAATCTCGACCAGACCGAGAGCGAAATTCTCGGCAACGTCTTTCGCCTGGATAACCGCTGCGTCGCCGGCATCATGACCCCGGCGGCGGCCATCGCCTGCCTCGACTTGAGCCTGCCGCGCGAAGAGAACCTGAAAGTGCTGCAACAACGCCCGGTGTCGCGTTTTCTGCTGTGCAAGGGTGGGATATCGAACGCGCTGGGTTTTGTCAAAAGCCGGGAATTGCTGCAGGAACTGCTGAACGGCAACAATCTCGATTTCGGCAAGCTGTCGCCGATGCCGCCGCACTATGTTCCCGGGACGCTGTCGCTGATCGGCCTGCTCGAGTTCTTCAAGGAAAAGCAGACCCGATCGGCGCTGGTCGCCAACGAATTCGGTGTTACCGAAGGGCTGGTGACCCTCTCCGACCTGATGGGCACGGTGGTCGGCGACGTTCTTTCCGGCGCGGTCGAAACGCCTCTGGCGCTTCAGCGAACCGATGGTAGCTGGTTACTCGACGGCTTGCTGGCCATCGACGAGATGAAGGTGCTACTCGGCATCAAGGAGTTGCCGGAAGAGGATCTCGGCAACTACCACACGGTCGGCGGTTTCATCATCGTTCACCTCGGGCGGATTCCCAAGAAAACCGAATCGTTCGACTGGGCCGGCTGGCATTTCGAAATCATGGATATGGAGAAGAACCGGGTGGACGAGGTGCTCGCCACCCGCAGCGTCGGCTGATCAGCGCCGCGGCGGCGCCCCGGCGCGTTCGCCCGAAATCAAGGCCGGGCGAGCCAGAACAAGGCGGTGACGGTCTTCGCGTCGGTAATCTGGCCGCTCCACACCGCCTGCCTGGCTGCCTCCGGCGACAGTTCGACCACTTCGAGAAATTCGTTGTGATCGAGTTGCTTTTCGCCGGCCAGATGCAGGCCGCGGGCACTGAATATCTCGATCCGTTCGTCGGAATAGCCGATGCACGGGTGCATTACCCCGAGATACTCCCATTCGCTGGCCGTATAGCCCGTCTCTTCAAGCAATTCGCGGCGCGCCGTATCGATGATCGCTTCGCCCGGATCGATTTTTCCGGCCGGCAATTCAAGGAACACCCGGCGTAGCGGGTAGCGAAACTGCCGTTCGAAAAGCAGGTTGCCATTTTCCAGGAAGGCCAACACCACCACAGCGCCGGGATGCACGATGTATTCGCGGATCGACTCCTTGCCATTCGGCAACAGAACCTTATCCTTGCGCACCTCGAGCAGGGCGCCTTTAAAAACCGTGGTGCTGGAAATCTCCGATTCAATCAGGTGGGCGTCGTGCGACATATCAATCTCCGAAAAGCAAAACGCCCCGGCCAGCGGGGCGTTTACAAACGATGGTTCAGCCTTGCATCAGAGCGAACGCAGCAGCGCGTAGGCACACAGCGACATGATGACCTGCGGGAAGATGCCGAGGAAGGCGACCGCCAGGCCGTTGACCGAAATCAGGATGCGCATATCCAAACCAGCGGTCAGTGGCGTTTCGTCGACCGGAGCGTCGAAGTACATCAGCTTGACGACACGCAGGTAGTAGAAGGCGCCGATCAGCGAGAAGAAGACGGCGACGATGGCCAGCCACATGTAGTCGGCGGCGACCACGGCCTGCAGCACCGAGAACTTGGCGAAGAAACCGATGAAGAACGGCACCCCGGCCATCGAGAACATCAGCATCAGCATGATGCCGGCAAACCACGGGCTGCGCTTGTTCAGACCACGGAAATCATCGAGGTTGTCGGCTTCGAAACCGGCCTTGGCCATCAGCAGGATCATGCCGAAGGTACCCATGCTCATCAGCACATAGGCGATCACGTAGAACATCGCCGAACTGTAGGCATTGAGGGCATAGCGCGCGTCGCCACTGACCACGCCGGTGGTGATGCCGAGCAGCATGAAGCCCATGTGGGAAATCGCCGAATACGCGAGCATCCGCTTCAGGTTGGTCTGGGCGATGGCCGCCAGATTACCGATGGCCATCGACAACACCGACAGGATGATCAGCATGGCCTGCCAGTCGGCCGCCATGGTGATCAGGCCATTGACCAGCAAACGCATGACGATGGCGAAAGCCGCCAGCTTCGGGGCCGAGCCGATCAGCAGCGTCACAGAAGTCGGCGCACCGTGGTAGACGTCGGGAATCCACATGTGGAACGGCACCACGCCGAGCTTGAAGGCCAGACCGGAAACCAGGAAGACCAGACCGAAAACCAGCACGGTCTTGTTAACCCCGCCGCCATACAGACGTTCGGCGATGGCGGTGATTTCCAGCGTGCCGGTCGCCCCGTAGATCATCGACATGCCGTACAGCAGCAGGCCGGAGGCCAAGGCGCCAAGAACAAAATACTTCATGGCCGCCTCGGTCGAGGCCACCGAGTCACGGTTCATTGCCACCATCGCATAGAGCGACAGCGAAAGAAGTTCGAGACCGATGTAGATCGTCAGGAAGTGGTTGGCCGAAATCATGACCATCATGCCGAGCGTGGCAAGCAGCGTCAGCACGTAGTACTCGCCCTTGTTCATCGACTCGCGGTCGATGACGTAGGTCCGGGAGTAGAACAGCACGATCACCACGGTCATGTAGAGGAACAGCTTCAACAGATCCGCCATCAAATCGTCCACGAACATGTTGCTGAACGTATAGACGATTTCGCCGGTACTGGTCCCGAACTGAATGGCGGCGCAGCCAATCAGGGTCAGTTGAGTCAGCGCAAACGTAACGGTGCGCCGACTGTCCTTGACCAGGAGATCAATCATCAGAATGGCCAGGGCCATCGCTGCCAGAAACATTTCCGGAGCGGCGGGCAGGAGATCAGGGACAACGAAATTCTCGAACATGTCGGCTACCGTTTATTGAATCTTGCTGATGGCAACGTGACGCAGCAGGTCGTTGACCGAGGCGTGCATAACTTCAGTGAATGGTTGCGGGTACAGACCCATCCACAGGGTACAGATGGCCAGCACGCCAAGAATGGCGAACTCGCGCTTGTTGATGTCGGTCAGTTCCGCCACGTGGTCGTTGGCCACATCGCCGAAAATCACGCGCTTGTACATCCAGAGCGTATAAGCCGCACCGATGATCAGCGATGTCGCGGCTGCAAAGGCCACCCAGAAGTTGAACTTGACGGCACCGAGAATAATCATGAACTCGCCGACGAAGCCGGAGGTGGCCGGCAAACCGGCGTTGGCCATGGAAAACAGCATGAACAGTGCGGCGAACTTCGGCATGGTGTTGACCACACCGCCGTAATCGGCGATCTGCCGGCTGTGGAGACGGTCGTACATGACGCCGATACAGAAGAACATCGCGCCGGAGACAAAGCCGTGGGAGACCATCTGAACCAAGGCGCCTTCGATACCCATCGAGCTGAACATGAAGAAGCCCAGGGTCACGAAGCCCATGTGGGCGATCGAGGAATAGGCCACCAGCTTCTTCATGTCTTCCTGGACCAGCGCGACGAAGCCGATATAGACAACGGCGATCAGCGACAGCGCAACGACCAGCCCGGACAATTCGTGCGAGGCATCCGGAGCGATCGGCAGCGAAAACCGCAGGAAACCGTAGGCACCGAGCTTCAGAGCGATGGCTGCCAGCACGATCGAGCCGCCGGTCGGCGCTTCGACGTGGGCATCCGGCAACCAGGTATGGACCGGCCACATCGGCACCTTGACCGCGAAAGCAATCAGGAAGGCAAGGAAAAGCCAGATCTGCGGTCCCAGTTCGATCGGCAGCTTGTGCCATTCAAGAATCGAGAAGCTGCCACCGGAATGGATGAACAGATACATCAGCGACAGCAGCAGCAGCAGCGAACCGAACAGCGTGTAAAGGAAGAACTTGAATGCGGCATAAACCCGGTTCGGCCCCCCCCAGACACCGATGATCAGATAGAGCGGAATCAGCGAGGCCTCGAAGAAAACATAGAACAGCACGCCATCAACCGAGGCAAAAATACCGTTCATCAGGCCGGACATGATCAGGAATGCCGCGTTGTACTGGGCAACCTTCTGCTTGATGACTTCCCAGCCGGCCGCAACGACGATGATGGTGATGAAGGCGTTGAGCAGGACGAAGAGCATCGAGATGCCATCGACGCCGAGGTGGTAATTGATGTTGAAGCGGGGAATCCAGCTCTTCAATTCGACGAACTGCATGCCGCCATTGGCGACGTCGAAGCTGGTCCACAACGGGATGGTGACGAGAAAACTGACAATCGCACCAAACAGGGCAAGCATCCTTGCCAGTGGTGCATTCCGGTCAGATCCGGTGGCGAGCACCGCCACACCGGCGACGATCGGAATCCAGATGGCGAAAGATAGCAGCGGGTAAGTCGACATGTTATTCCTTGCTTTTCTGCGAACTATTCACGCTAGGCGCGGTTGATCCACAGGGTCATCAGCACAAAGACGCCGATGATCATGGTGAAAGCGTAGTGATAGACATAACCGGTCTGGAACAGACGGGTTATTGAGGCAATCCAGCTGACAAGCTTGGCGGATCCATTGACAACGAATCCGTCAATTACGGCGACATCGCCACCCCGCCACAACGCTTTCCCGAGGACACGCGAACCACCGGCCAGGACGAACTCATTGATCTTGTCGAAGTAGTATTTATTCTCAAGCAGCGTGTTGATAGCCGAGAACCGGCGCTGGATAGCTGCCGGAATATCCGGACGCTTCATGTAGAAGAACCAGGACAACACCACGCCGGCCAGAGCAAGGTAGAGGGGCAGCCCGGTGAGAGCATGGACGCCCATTGCCGCGGCGCTGTGGAATTCCTCAAGGAAGGTGCTGAGAGCCGGATGGGCCACGTTATCGACATGAATAACGCCCTTGAAGTAATCGCCGGCCAGCATCGGACCGATTGCCAGGTAGCCAATAACCACAGACGGAATGGCCAGCAAAACAAGCGGCAAGGTAATGACCCATGGGGTCTCATGCGGCTTCTGGCCGGGGGCCAGACCGTGATGATGATCCTGCGAAGTTTCTTCGTCGTCATGATCGCCGTGGTGATCATGCGCCGCCTTGCCGAACCGTTCTTCGCCGTGGAAAACCAGGAAGTACATCCGGAAGGAATAGAAGGCTGTGACAAAAACGCCAGCCAACACCGCAAAGTAAGCGAAACCGGAGCCGGGAATATTGGAGAGCTTCACCACATCAATGATCGAGTCCTTGGAATAGAACCCGGCCATGAAAGGCGTACCGATCAAAGCCAGCGAACCGATCAGCGAGGTAATCCAGGTAATCGGCATGTACTTGCGCAGGCCGCCCATGTTGCGGATGTCCTGATCGTGATGCATCCCGATGATTACCGAGCCGGCAGCGAGGAAGAGTAGTGCCTTGAAGAAGGCATGGGTCATCAGATGGAATATCGCCACCGAATATGCCGATGCGCCGAGCGCGACCGTCATGTAACCCAGCTGGGAGAGCGTCGAATAAGCGACAACCCGCTTGATATCATTCTGGATGATGCCGAGGAAACCCATGAACAATGCGGTAATCGCGCCAATCACGATGACGAAGGAGAGCGCCGTGGTTGACAGTTCGAACAGCGGCGACATCCGGGCTACCATGAAGATGCCGGCGGTCACCATCGTCGCCGCGTGAATCAGCGCGGAGATCGGGGTCGGGCCTTCCATCGAATCGGGCAGCCAGACGTGCAACGGTACCTGGGCCGACTTGCCCATGGCGCCGATGAACAGGCAGATACAGGTAGCAGTCATCAGCGACACGCTGGAGCCTTGGCCGAACAGCGCGATGCTCGCATTCGCCAACTCGGGAGCCTTGGCGAATACCGTCGCATAATCGAGCGAGCCGAAATAAGCCAGGACCAGACCGATACCGAGAATGAAGCCGAAGTCACCGACGCGGTTGACCAGGAAAGCCTTCATGTTGGCGAAAATCGCCGTCGGGCGGGTGTACCAGAAACCGATCAGCAGGTAGGAGACAAGACCGACGGCCTCCCAGCCGAAGAAGAGCTGCATGAAGTTGTTGGCCATCACCAGCATCAGCATGGAGAAGGTGAACAACGAGATGTAGCTGAAGAAACGGTTGTAGCCCGGGTCTTCCTGCATGTAACCGATGGTGTAGATGTGCACCATCAACGACACGAAGGTGACGACCAGCATCATCGTGGTGGTCAGCGTGTCGATCAGAAAGCCGACTTCGAACTTGTAGTCGCCACTGGTCAGCCAGGTATAGACGGTACCGTTGAAGGTATGACCGGCCTGGACGTCCTGGAAGATGACCAGGGAGGTGACGAAGGCAATGGCCACGCCGGCGATGGTAGCCGTATGGGCAACCCAGCGCGGGATGACGCGGCAGAAGAGGCCGGCGATCATTGCGCCGATCAACGGCGCAAGGGGCACGAGCAGGTAGAGTTTTTGCATTTCCATGTTTAACCCTTCAGGCTGCCCAGGTCATCCACATGGATGCTCTTGAGGTTGCGGAACAGCACGATCAGAATGGCCAGACCGATTGCCGATTCAGCAGCGGCAACCGTCAGGATGAAGAAGACGAAGATCTGGCCGGACAAGTCCTGCAGGTAATGGGAGAACGCCACGAAGTTCATATTGACCGCAAGCAGCATCAACTCGATAGCCATCAGTAGCACGAGCAGGTTTTTCCGGTTCAGGAATATACCGACCACGCTGATCGCGAAGAGGATCGCGCCCAAAATCAGGAAGTGCGAAAGTGAAAGAGTAAGCATTGGTGCCCCGGGGTTCAGTCTTTTTCAACCGGCATTTGCAGGACGCGGATACGATCCTTCGCCTTGACGAAGACCTGCTCATTCGGATTGGTGTACTTTGATTTCTTCGGACCGCGGTAGGTCAGAACAATTGCCGCGATCATGCCGACCAGCAGGATGATCGATGCCAGTTCGAAGGGATAGACATATTCGCTGAACATCAAGCGACCGATTTCCTTGGTATTGGAAATACCGGCCGGTGTCATGGCCTCTGCTGCGGGCACCTGAAAATACTTGCTGCCCAGCACCAGACCCATTTCCAGAACCATCAGTACACCCAGCACGGCCCCTAAAGGAAGATAGTTCCAGAAGCCTTGGCGAATTCGATCCATGTTGATGTCGAGCATCATCACGACGAAGAGGAACAACACCATCACCGCGCCGACATAAACCAGAATCAGCGCAATGGCCAGAAACTCGGCTTGCAGCAATGCCCAGATGCCGCCGCAGGTAAAGAAAGCGAGAATCAGGTGCAATGCAGCGTGCACCGGGTTCCGCGCGGTGATCACGCGCAGGCTGGCAACAATCAGAATCGCTGACAGGAAGAAGAAAACCAGGGTTTGAAAATCCATCGCTAGTGCCTGTTATCGGTAAGGTGCGTCAAGTTGGCGATCTTCGGCGATCTGCGCCTCGTAACGGTCACCGTTGGCCAGCAGCATTTGCTTGGTGTAATAGAGATCACCACGCTTTTCGCCGTGATATTCGAATACCCGGGTCTCGACCACCGCATCGACCGGACAAGCCTCTTCGCAGAAGCCGCAGAAAATGCATTTGGTCAGATCGATGTCGTAGCGGGTGGTACGGCGTGAGCCGTCGTCGCGCGGTTCAGCTTCGATCGTAATCGCCAGAGCCGGGCAAATTGCTTCGCACAGCTTGCAGGCGATGCACCGCTCTTCACCATTCGGATAGCGACGCAGCGCATGCAGACCGCGGAAACGGAAACTCTGCGGTGTCTTCTCTTCAGGATACTGAACGGTGATTTTGCGGGCAAAGAAATATTTACCCGTGACCGCCATGCCTTTCAACAACTCCTTGAGGAGGAGGCTGTTGAAGATTTCCTTCATCGAACCCATGAATCTCTCCTCACTTCCAGATATTCAGCGGCGACATCATCCAGACGCCAACAACAACAAGCCATACCAGACAGATCGGTACAAAGACTTTCCAGCCCAGGCGCATCAGCTGATCGTAACGATAGCGCGGGAAAGTGGCACGGAACCAGAGGTACAGGAAGAGGATGGCCGACATCTTGGCAAACAGCCAGACGATGCCGTCCGGCAGGAAACCTACCGGAGAGAGCCAGCCACCGAGGAACATGATCGAGGTCAGCGCACTGACCAGAATCATGTTGGCATATTCGGCGAGGAAGAACAGTGCGAAAGCCATGCCGGAATACTCGACGTGGAAACCGGCAACGATTTCCGATTCGCCTTCGGCCACGTCAAACGGGGCGCGGTTCAGTTCAGCGGTGCCGGATATCAGGTAAACGATAAACATGGGGAGAAGCGGCAGCCAGTTCCAGGACAGGAACCCCAAACCCCAGCCGGCAAACTTACCTTGCTGCTGAGCAGCGACGATATCAACCAGATTGAGACTATTGGACACCATCAGCACAACGATGAGCGAAAAACCCATGGCGATTTCATAGGAAACCATCTGAGCAGCAGACCGCATCGCACCAAGGAAAGCGTATTTGGAGTTTGACGCCCAACCCGACAGGATGACGCCGTACACCCCCATCGAGGTAATCGCCATGATGTAAAGCAGGCTGGCATCGATATTCGCCAGCACCATCGTATCGGTAAAGGGCACGACAGCCCAGGCAGCGAGCGCCGGGGCAATCGCCAGCATCGGCGCGATGATGAAGATGCCCTTGTTGGCACTGCTCGGAACAATGATTTCCTTGAACAACAGCTTCAGGCCGTCAGCGATAGGCTGAATCAGCCCCCATGGGCCAACCCGGTTAGGACCGATACGCACCTGCATGAAACCGATCACCTTGCGTTCGGCCAGTGTCAGGTAGGCCACGGCCAGCATCAGCGGCGCAACAATCAGAACGATTTTGATCAAGGTCCAGACGGCCAGCCACGCGCCGCCGAAAATACCTTGTCCGAAATTCATTAGTGCGTCCATTTATGCACGCTCCACGGAAATCTGGCCAAACATCTCACCCAACTGCGCGGTACTCGCATGAGCGGCCGAAACACGAACGCAACCGGCCGGCACGGTATTGTCGGCCTTGGCCACCAGCAGGGCGCCGCCCTGCCCTTGCCTGACCTTGACCTGAGAGCCAGCGGTCAGACCAAGCTCGGCCAGCGTCTGCTCGTTGATACGGGCAGTCGGTGCTACCGCATCGGCAGTTTGCTGCAGAACCGGAGAACGCCGCACCATCGGGTCGGCAAAGTTGATCGGCACATCGGCTATTCGTTGCAGACCTTGAGCGGCAACCGGTAACTGAATAGCCACGCCATTCAGATCGTTACCCAAGCCGGCAACAAATTCGGCCCCTTTGCCCAACACGTCATCGCGAACGGCCTCGCTGGTTTCGTAAGAAAAACCGTCCAGATTCAAAACATTGCCGAGCACTCGGAGCAGTTTCCAGGCCGGGCGGGATTCTCCGCGAGCCTTGACGACGCCGTTGAATCCCTGGACGCGCCCCTCGATATTGACGAAGGTTCCTGCTGTTTCGGTATAGGGGGCAAGCGGCAGCATCACGTCGGCGTATTCGAGGGCCGGAGCGTGCTTGAATGCCGACATGTAGACCACCAGGCTTGCCTGCTTCAGCGCGCTGACCGCCAATTGCGGATTGGCACAGTCAAATTCGGGCTCGATGCCCATCAAAACATAGGCCTTACGCGGCTGCTCGAACATTTGTCGTGCGTTAGCCCCGGAAGGCAGAAATCCGGCAGCATAGGCACCAGTGGTATTGGCGCCTTCACCGAGGAAACCGACGGTAGCGCCAGTTAGTCGGCCAAGTTCGAGAGCGAGTGCATGGATCTGGGTAGCATCGGAAGATTGTGTCGCCACGTTACCGAGGAAGATGGCGTGGCGCTCGCCTTCCAGCAAGCTCTGAGCAACTTTCCTGGCAACGTCGTCGACCTCAATCGACTCCAAGCCGGAGGGCACAACTGAAGTTTTTAGTTGCGCTGCCGCCTTGACGATTGCTGCCAGCGTATTCGTCAGTTGGGCCGGTGCAACGGTAACCTGGGCATGCAGGTTCATCAGCTGATCGTCACCGGTCACCGAAAGAAGACTTAGCTTGGTGTATTTTTTGGCGGCCTGACGCAGACGCTGAGCAATCAGCGGATGATCCTTGCGTAAGAAAGAGCCAACGACCAACGCAGAATCGAGATCCTTGATTTCCGACAGACGCAGACCCAACCATGGCAGGCCGGTACGCTTGCCATCGGTGCCAAAGTCGTACTGCCGCGAACGGAAATCGATATTGCTGCTACCAAGGCCTTTCATGACCTTGCCAAGCAGGAACAATTCTTCGACGGTCGAGCTTTGTGCGGCAAGAGCGGCGAGAGCATCACCGCCATGCTCGCGGGCAACGTCTTTCAGTCCATGCGCAACGTAATCCAGGGCAACATTCCAGTCGACTTCGCGCCACTCTCCGCCCTGTTTGACCATGGGTTTGGTGAGCCGCTCATCTGAATTCAGCGCCTGATAGGAAAAACGTTCCTTATCGGAAATCCAGCATTCGTTGACCGCTTCATTTTCCCGCGGCAAAACGCGCATCACGTTGTCGTGCTTGACCTGAACGGTGAGATTGGCCCCCACTGAATCATGCGGGCTGACCGACTTGCGGCGCTGCAATTCCCAGGAGCGGGCGGTGTAGCGGAAAGGCTTGGAAGTCAATGCACCGACCGGACAGAGATCGATCATGTTCCCGGACAGTTCGGAGTCTACCGTACGCCCGAGGAAGGTGGTGATCTCGGAATGCATGTTCCGGTTCGCCATCCCCAGCTCCATGATGCCGCCGATTTCCTGGCCGAAGCGAACGCAACGGGTGCAGTGGATGCAACGGCTCATTTCTTCCATTGAAATGAGCGGACCGACATTCTTGTGGAACACCACATGCTTTTCTTCGGTATACCGGCTCTTCATCGGACCATAACCGACCGACATGTCCTGCAGCTGACACTCGCCGCCCTGGTCACAGATCGGGCAATCCAGCGGGTGATTGATCAGCAGGAATTCCATCACGCCCTTCTGGGCCTTGACGGCCAGCTCGGAGTGCGTGAACACCTTCATACCGTTAGTCACCGGCGTTGCGCAAGCTGGCAACGGCTTCGGCGCCTTTTCCACCTGGACCAGACACATCCGGCAGTTGGCGGCAATCGAGAGTTTCTTGTGGTAACAAAAATGCGGTATGTACACACCCACCTGCTGCGCGGCATCCATCACCGTGCTGCCGTCGGGCACTTGCGCCTTTTTGCCGTCGATTTCGATTTCTAGCATGTCGCTACCTTGTAGCCAGTTCTTGCGTATCTATCACTTGGAAGGTTTCGTTCAGGCCTGAACCTTGTGGAAACCACTGCCCGCCCACTGAACATCCTTGGGAACCAGACAGGTCTTGTGCTCAATGTGGTATTCAAATTCACTGCCGAAATGTTTCAGGAAGCTCTGAACCGGAAACGCTGCTGCGTCGCCAAGCGCACAGATGGTTCGTCCGGCGATATTGCCCAGAACACTGTTCAGCAGATCGATGTCTTCAGGCTTGCCCTGGCCGTTTTCAATGCGGTGCACAACCTTGTACATCCAGGCAGTGCCTTCACGACAAGGGGTGCATTGGCCGCAGGATTCCTCATGGTAGAAGAAGGACAGACGCTCCAGCGCCTTGACCATACAGACCGTTTCATCCATGACGATGACTGCGCCGGAACCCAGCATCGAACCGCCCTTGCTGATCGAGTCGTAGTCCATCGTACAGTCCATGATGACGTTTGCCGGCATAACCGGCGCCGAAGATCCACCAGGAATTACCGCTTTGAGCTTGCGTCCGCCCCGCATACCACCGCACATTTCGAGCAAGGTCGAAAACGGCGTGCCGAGCGGAATTTCATAATTACCCGGACGATTGACATGGCCGGACACCGAGAACAACTTGGTGCCACCATTGTTCGCCTTGCCCAGATTCAGGAACTCTTCGCCACCCATTTTCAGAATGAATGGAATGGCCGCAAAGGTCTCGGTATTGTTGATTGTCGTCGGTTTGCCGTATAGACCGAAGGATGCCGGGAACGGCGGCTTGAAGCGCGGCTGCCCTTTCTTGCCTTCGATTGATTCAAGCAGGGACGTTTCTTCGCCACAGATATAGGCACCGTATCCGTGATGGGCGAAGAGCTCAAAGTTGAACCCGGAACCGAGAATATTCTGGCCGATGAAGCCGGCGGCGCGCGCCTCATCCAGTGCCTCTTCGAAACGCTTGTAGATTTCCCAGATTTCACCATGCACGTAGTTATAACCACGGTTAGCGCCCATGGCATAGGCGGCGATCGCCATCCCTTCGATCACCGTATGCGGGTTGTAACGCATGATGTCGCGATCTTTGAAGGTCCCCGGTTCGCCCTCGTCGGTGTTGCAGACAACGTATTTGTCACCGGGAAAAGAGCGCGGCATGAAAGACCACTTCAAACCGGTTGGAAAGCCTGCACCCCCGCGGCCACGGAGAACCGATTTCTTGACTTCGCTGATCACTTCTTCCTGGGACATCTTGCTTTCCAGGATGCGCTTCAGCTGGGCGTAGCCGCCGCGGGCGACATAATCCTTCAGACCCCAGGTATTGTCGCCGTCAAGGCCTTCCATCAGGACGCCGTTGATCGAACCAAGCATGGCCATTATTTGCACTCCTCAAGGAGCTTGTCGATCTGTTCCGGGTGCATATGACTGCACATCGCCCGATTATTGACGATAAACACTGGCGCGTCGCCACAAGCTCCCATGCACTCCCCCTCTTTCAAGGTGAATTTGCCGTCAGCCGTCGTTTCGCCATAACCGATGCCCAACTTTTTCTGTACGTACTCACCGGCGTGATAACCACCCGAGAGCGCACAGGGAAGATTGGTGCAAACCGTAATCTTGAATTTGCCGACCGGCTTCAGGTCGTACATGTTGTAAAAGGAAGCCACCTCATAGGCTGCGATAGGCGCCATGTCGAGATAGTTGGCAACGGCTTCGATCGCCTCGGGAGGCAACCAGCCCTTTTCTTCCTGAGCATGGGCCAGACAGGCCATTACCGCCGATTGTTTCTGCTCGGCAGGATACTTGGCCACTTCGCGGGCGAATTTCTGTAGGGTTTCAGCGGAAAACATCAGCGGTCGATCTCGCCAAAAACAATATCTTGGGAACCGATAATCGTAACGACGTCGGCGATCATATGGCCTCTGGACATTTCGTCCATGCCGGCCAGGTGCACATAGCCAGGAGCGCGAATCTTCATGCGATAAGGCTTGTTTGCCCCGTCGGATATGAAATAGATACCGAATTCGCCCTTCGGGTGTTCGATGGCGGAATACGCCTCGCCCGGCGGTACGTGAATCCCCTCGGTAAAGAGCTTGAAATGATGAATCAGCTCTTCCATGTTGGTCTTCATGTTTTCGCGCGGCGGCGGTGCCACCTTGTTGTTTTCGGTGATCACCGGACCAGGATTCTTGCGCAGCCAGGCAATACACTGTTTGATGATCCGGTTCGACTGAAGCATCTCTTCCATGCGAACCAGATAACGATCGTAACTGTCGCCATTTACCCCAACCGGCACATCGAAATCGACCTTGTCGTAAGCTGCGTAGGGCTGCTTCTTACGCAGGTCCCAGGCAATGCCCGAACCGCGCAACATGGCACCGGTAAAGCCCATTTGCAGCGCCCGCTCCGGCGTAACGACGCCGACGTTAACCAAGCGCTGCTTCCAGATACGGTTATCGGTCAGCAGCGTGTGGTATTCAGCGTGATAGGTCGGAAAACGATTGGTAAAATCCTCGAGAAAATCCAGCAAGGACCCACCACGATTACCATTAATCTCCTTGGCCTTCTTGGCGCTGGTCCAGGTCGACTCCTGATACTGCGGCATACGATCCGGCAGATCGCGATATACACCACCCGGACGGTAGTAGGCCGCGTGCATACGGGCGCCGGAAACCGCCTCGTAAGCATCCATCAAGTCTTCGCGCTCGCGGAATGTGTAGAGCGCCATCGTCATCGCCCCGACGTCGAGCGCGTGACAGCCAATCCACAACAGGTGATTGAGCAGACGCGTAATCTCGTCGAACATCGTACGGATGTACTTGCCGCGCTCGGGAACTTCGATTCCCAGCAACTTTTCCGTGGCCAAGCAATAGGCATGTTCGTTACACATCATGGACACATAGTCCAGTCGATCCATGTATGGAACAGACTGAACCCATGTCCTTGTTTCGGCGAGCTTTTCCGTTGCCCGATGCAGCAGACCAATATGCGGATCGGCGCGCTGAACGACTTCGCCATCCAGTTCGAGCACCAGTCGCAGGACGCCGTGCGCTGCCGGATGCTGCGGACCGAAGTTGAGTGTGAAATTGCGGATATCAGCCATGTGCCGGATCCCCGTAGGTGTCTTCGCGCACGATGCGCGGGGTATTCTCGCGAGGCTCGATGGTTACCGGCTGGTAAATGACACGAGCCTGATCAGGGTCATACCGCATTTCGACGTGCCCGGAAATCGGGAAGTCCTTGCGGAATGGGTGGCCGATGAAACCGTAATCGGTCAGGATTCGACGAAGATCGTCATGGCCGACAAAGGCGATTCCATAAAGATCAAAAGCCTCACGCTCAAACCAGTTGACGCTCTTCCAGACACCGGTGATTGAATCGACCGAGGGGAAGTCATCATCTTCGGCAAAAACCCGAACCCGCAAGCGCCAGTTATGAGCAATCGACAACAGATGGGAGACAGCGGCAAAACGACGCCCTTGCCAGAGACCATCGCCATAAGTTGAATAATCAACGCCACACAGGTCGATCAACTCTTCAAACTGGAGATCAGCCTCATCGCGCAATGCGGTCATCACCGCGAGATAGTCAGCAGCACCGACCTCAATCGTAATTTCACCCAGAGCAAGCTTGAGCGACTTGAGCTTGTCGCCAAAATGCTTCTGCAGGTTTTGGCTAAGCGTTTCCAGCTTGGCAGACATATCTAATCAGCCTCGGCAATTAACGAGCAATGGTATTGGTGCGACGAATTTTGTTTTGCAGCTGGATGATGCCGTAAAGCAAGGCTTCAGCCGTCGGCGGACAACCCGGAACATAGATATCGACTGGCACGATACGGTCACAGCCACGCACCACCGAATAGGAGTAATGGTAATAACCGCCGCCGTTGGCACATGAGCCCATCGAAATCACCCAACGCGGCTCAGCCATCTGGTCATAAACCTTGCGCAAGGCGGGCGCCATTTTGTTGGTCAGCGTACCAGCGACGATCATCACATCAGACTGTCGGGGACTGCCGCGGAAAACAACCCCAAAACGATCAAGATCGTAACGAGCACAACCGGCATGGATCATCTCAACCGCGCAACAGGCGAGACCAAAAGTCATCGGCCACATTGAGCCGGTACGCATGTAATTGATCAGCTTGTCAGCAGTAGTGGTGACAAAACCTTCCTGGAGGACGCCTTCAATAGCCATGCTTCACTCCCATTCAAGCGCACCCTTGGCCCAGGCATAGACATACCCGACAACCAGGATGGCGACAAAGACCAGCATCTCGACAAAACCGAACATCTTGATTGATTCGGTCGCCACGATGTCTTTGAAAATTGTCGCCCACGGAAAGAGGAAGGCGATTTCAAGGTCAAACAGAATAAAAAGAATGGCAATCAGGTAATAGCGCACATCGAATTTCATGCGCGCATCTTCGAAAGCCTCAAAGCCGCACTCGTAAGGAGATAGCTTTTCTGCATCCGGCCGATTGGGGGCAAGCAGAAAGCCCATCGCAACAGGCAGAACGCCAACCGCGACCCCCACCAGGACGAACATCAGGATAGGAAAGTAGTTTTCCATGATCCGCCGCCAATATTCAGTTTCTTGTACGAAACAGCAGGCCTCAAGGCCACTGCCACAGTTATTGGTGCCGACGGCGAGACTCGAACTCGCACAGCTTGCGCCACTACCCCCTCAAGATAGCGTGTCTACCAATTTCACCACGTCGGCACTACCTTTTTGACTCACTTGGCGAGGGACATTGCCAAACGAGCCACTTACGTCACTTCGGAATATCTTTGGCCTTGGAACCCGCACCAGCAGGGCTCGTCGGCGCATCTCCACCAGCCACTACGGGCTGCGAAACCGGCGGCAATTGTACCGTTTCCTGCATCACACTGCCAGTCGTTTTTGGCTGATTTGAAGCAACGTAGGCCAGAGTAAGGCTTGTTGCAAAAAACACTGCCGCAAGAACGCCGGTTGTCCGACTCAGGAAATTGGCCGAACCGGTGGCGCCAAACAAGCTACCGGAGGCGCCGCTACCAAAAGCAGCCCCCATGTCAGCACCCTTGCCATGCTGCATCAAAACCAAACCGATAATCGCCAGCGCAACCAGGATATGCACCGTCAAAACAACAGAAAAAAGCCAATTCATATTTATTCGCCTATCAACTTGCCGCTTGGCAAATTGCCAGAAAATCATCTGCAACCAGCGCAGCCCCACCGATCAAACCACCATCGATATCAGCCTGCGCAAACAATTCCACCGCGTTCTGAGCCTTGACACTACCGCCATACAGAACCCGCAAAGCACCTGCCACTCCTGCATCGAGCGCTGCCACTTGGCGCCGGATCGCGGCATGCACCTCCTGCGCCTGTGCCGGCGACGCCGTCACGCCCGTACCAATGGCCCAGACCGGCTCGTAGGCCAGCAAAGAAGACACCATTGCCGCTACCCCGACACGATCCAGCACCATTGCCAACTGCCGGGAAACTACCGAAAACGTAGCTCCGTCATTGCGTTCGGCCAACGTTTCACC
The DNA here is from genome assembly GCF_050368855.1 of Azonexus sp. IMCC34842. Classification (GTDB taxonomy): domain Bacteria; phylum Pseudomonadota; class Gammaproteobacteria; order Burkholderiales; family Rhodocyclaceae; genus Azonexus; species Azonexus denitrificans_A. The sequence goes on from NZ_CP178449.1 coordinate 2,999,381, forward strand.
GATGCACAAAACCGGAATCAAGCCCGCCTTTTGCGCCGCCTCGAACTTGGCCGCCACAACCCGATCAGTTTCCCCAAACAGGCTACGTCGCTCGGAGTGACCAACCAGAACATATCGGCAACCGAATTCGACCAACATCGAGGCCGAGACTTCGCCGGTGAAGGCGCCAATTGCGTGCTCACTTACCGACTGCGCCCCCCAGGCTACCGCAGCCCCAGAAAGCACGGACTGCAACTGGCCAAGATAAGGAAATGGCGCAAAAACGGCAACATCGCACTTCAACCCGGAGACACCAGCCTTGATGCGCTCAAGTAGGGCGGCATTCTGCTGGAGATTGCCGTGCATCTTCCAGTTTCCTGCGACGAACTTTTTACGCATGGGCATACCGTTTCCGATGGCGAAAAACTTGCTGATTATAGCGACCGAGGCCTTCCTTGGTCAATAATCGCGCACGGCTCGCAATCTACTGAGCCGCTTCGCGCACCACCTGGGCCAATTGTTCAGCTGCTTCGACAACGAGCGCCGCCTCCTCACCCTCGACCATGACCCGCAGCAACGGCTCGGTACCCGAAGCACGCAGCAGCACCCGCCCCCGACCTGCCATGCGCGTCTCAACGGCAGCAAGGGCCTTGGTAATGGCCGGATCATCTTTCCACGGAAAGCCTTTGGCGATCGGCACATTGATCAGCTTCTGCGGGTACAACGACAGGCTGCCCAGCAACTCCTTGAGATCACCGCCACTCTCTTTCAAGGCGGCAAGAACCTGCAGCGCGGCAACCGTGCCGTCGCCCGTCGTATGTCGATCGAGAGCGAGAATGTGACCCGAGTTTTCGCCGCCGTAGAGCCACCCTTTTTCGTTCAGCATCTCGACAACGTAACGATCTCCGACCGCGGCACGGGCAAAATCGACGCCAATTTTTCCAAGGGCATGCTCAAGCGCCAGATTGGTCATCAGGGTACCGACGACTCCCTTAACCGCACCGGCACGCGCTCGACTACGGACAATGGCGTAAAGCAACTGGTCGCCATCGTAAAGATTACCCTCGGAATCGACCATCTGGATCCGGTCTGCATCGCCATCCAGCGCCACGCCAAGGTCCGCACGGTGCGCAAGAACGGCTTCACAAAGCGCTTTGGGTGCCGTAGCGCCAAAACCGTCATTGATGTTCAGACCGTTTGGCTGGACGCCAATGGTAACGACATCTGCGCCGAGCTCGTGAAACACGCTGGGAGCTGTGTGATAAGCCGCACCGTGCGCGCAATCGACAACGATTTTCAGGCCGCGCAGGTCAAGATCGTTGGGAAATGTACTTTTACAGAATTCGATGTAGCGACCGCGCGCATCTTCGATCCGCTTGACCCGCCCCAGGTCGGCCGCCGGAACGCAAACCATCGGCTGATCAATGGCTGCCTCGATGGCACGCTCGACATCGTCCGGCAACTTCGTGCCCTGCGCTGAAAAGAACTTTATGCCATTGTCGTAGTAAGGATTATGGGAAGCGGAAATAACGATACCTGACTGCAGGCGCAAGGCCCGGGTAAGATAGGCGACTGCCGGCGTCGGCAAGGGACCGACCAGGCAGACATCGACGCCAGCCGCCGAGAAACCTGCCTCCAGCGCCGATTCCAGCATATAACCGGAGAGCCGGGTATCCTTGCCGATCAGCACCTCAGGACGCTCTCCCGCAGGCATGTGACTCTGGCTCGTCAACACTTTGCCGGCGGCGTAGCCGAGCCGCATCACGAAATCCGGCGTGATCGGCGATTGACCGACACGACCGCGCACACCATCGGTTCCAAAATATTTTCTGCTCATCTTTTATCTCCCTGTTCGATTGCCGCCCAGACAGCCAAGGCATCCCTGGTTGCCGCGACATCATGCACACGTAGTATTTTCGCACCTCTCTGCGCCGCGATCAGCGCTGCCGCGACACTGGCCGCTGTGCGCTGCTCGACCGGCCGCCCGGTAATCGCCCCGAGCATCGTTTTCCGCGACACCCCAACCAGCAAGGGCAGATCATCAAAACCTGTCGCCGCCAGCTCTCGGAAAAGCGCCAAATTGTGCTCAAGCGCCTTGCCGAAGCCAAAACCGGGATCCAGCACGATTCGCTGATCCGCAACACCGGCCTGCCGACAGCGATCGACTGCCGCCAGGAGAAAGCCGCGCACTTCGGCAACGACGTCCTGATATTCCGGCGCGCTCTGCATCGTTCCCGGCTCACCCTGCATGTGCATGACGCAAACGGCGCAATCGCTCGCCGCCACGGCCGAGATGGCTTCCGGATGGATCATTCCGGAAATATCGTTGATCATCGTCGCGCCTGCCGCCAAGGCCGCGCGCATGACTGCCGGCTTGTAGGTATCGACGGAAACCGGTACGCCCCAGGTCGTCACCTCCCGGAGCACCGGGACCAGGCGCCGAAGCTCCTCATCCTCCGGCGTCGGGATAGCCCCTGGGCGCGATGACTCGGCACCAATATCGAGAATATCCGACCCGGCCTCGAACTGTTCTCGGGCATGCCGGATGGCCCGCTCAACGTCGCCGACCACGCCGTCGCCGGAAAAGGAATCGGGTGTCAGATTGACGATGCCCATCAGCAATGGACGATCAAGGGATAATAAAAACTGGCCGCAGCGAAGGTTTGTCATGGCTAAAAGAAAAAGCCGGGAGAAAACTCCCGGCTTGGATATTGATTACAAAAGTCAGGCCGTCGCGGCCGCGGTTGGCTCGGCGCCCGGCGTGTCGCTCGGTGCCGCAGCGCGCGGCTTGCTTTGCGACGGCTTGGGCGGACGCGGTGGCTTGCCGTCCATGATGTCGTCGATCTGCTCGGCGTCGATGGTTTCCCATTCGAGCAAAGCCTTGGTCATCGCTTCGACCTTGTCGCGATTCTCTTCGAGCAGCTTGCGGGCGAGCCCATATTGCTCGTCGATGATGCGGCGAATCTCGGCATCAACCTTCTGCATCGTCGCTTCGGAAACATTCTTGTGCTGCGTCACCGAACGGCCAAGGAAAACCTCACCATCGTTCTCGCCATAAACCATGACACCAAGGTCGGACATGCCATAACGCGTCACCATCTCCCGCGCCATTTGTGTGGCCCGTTCGAAGTCGTTCGAAGCACCGGTCGTCATCTGGTTCATGAACAGCTCTTCGGCGATCCGGCCACCAAACAACACGGCAATGCGGCTCATCAGGTACTGCCGGTCATAGGCATAACGATCCTGCTCCGGCAGTTGCATGGTCAAACCCAAAGCACGGCCGCGCGGAATGATCGTGACCTTGTGCACCGGGTCGGACTTGGGCATCAGCTTGGCGACGACGGCATGGCCTGACTCGTGATAGGCCGTGTTCATCTTCTCCTCTTCGGTCATCACCATGCTGCGGCGTTCGGCCCCCATCATGATTTTGTCCTTGGCCTTCTCGAAGTCGTCCATATCGACCAGACGCTTGTTGCCACGGGCCGCAAACAAAGCCGCCTCGTTGACCAGATTGGCCAGATCGGCACCGGAAAACCCGGGGGTTCCGCGCGCAATGATGTCCGCCTTGACGTCACCGGAGATCGGCACCTTGCGCATATGCACCTTGAGGATTTCCTCGCGGCCACGGATATCCGGCAGCGGCACGACTACCTGGCGGTCGAAACGACCCGGACGCAGTAGTGCCGGATCGAGGATATCCGGACGATTGGTCGCGGCAATGACGATGATGCCGGTATGACCTTCGAAGCCATCCATTTCGACCAGCAATTGGTTCAGCGTCTGTTCGCGCTCGTCATTGCCGCCGCCCAGACCGGCGCCACGATGGCGACCGACGGCATCGATTTCGTCGATGAAGATGATACACGGAGCGTGCTTCTTGGCGTTCTCGAACATGTCGCGAACACGGGCAGCGCCGACGCCAACAAACATTTCAACGAAGTCGGAACCGGAAATGCTGAAGAACGGCACCTTGGCTTCGCCGGCAATGGCCTTGGCGAGCAAGGTCTTGCCGGTTCCCGGGTTGCCAACCATCAGCACGCCCTTCGGGATGCGGCCGCCGAGCTTCTGAAACTTGGAGGGATCGCGCAGGAAATCGACGATTTCCTGAACTTCTTCCTTGGCTTCGTCGCAACCGGCAACATCGGCGAAGGTCACAACATTTTGCGCCTCATCGGTCATCCGGGCGCGCGATTTGCCGAAGGAGAACGCCCCGCCCTTGCCGCCACCCTGCATCTGGCGCATGAAGAAAACCCAGACCCCTATCAACAACAACATCGGGAACCAGCTGACAAAGATGCTCATCAGGAAGGATTGCTCCTCTTCCGGCTTCGCCTCGACCTTCACGCCATACTTCAACAAGTCGGAGACCAGCCAGAGATCGGGCGGAGCATAGGAGGTGATGCGCTTGCCATCGGTGGTCGTCGCTTTCAGCGTGCGGCCTTCCATCACTACTTTGGTGATACGCCCTTGCGTTACCTCTTCGAGGAATTGGGAGTACTCGACCGAGCCTTGCGCGACCTGACGGGTATTGAATTGATTGAAAACCGTCATCAGCACAAGACCAATGACCAGCCAGATTGCGAGGTTTTTGAACATGTTGTTCAAGCTTGCTCTCCTTCTACGGCGTCGAGCGATAAAAACGCCATTTTATACACAACTATCAACGTAACACGCGACCGAGCAAATAAAGCTCGGCGCTGCGATCCCGGGAGGCATCCGGCTTGCGCACGACGACTGTCTTGAACACCTCGCGCATCGAGCGGAGAAAAGTCTCGTAATCCGCTCCCTGAAATACTTTGACCAGAAAAGCACCTTCCGGTTTCAGGTGCGCCTTGGAAAATTCCAGCCCCAGTTCCGCCAGATACATGATGCGTGCCTGATCAACGAGTGGCACCCCTGACATATTGGGGGCCATGTCGGACATTACAAGACCGACATGCCGCCCGTTGAGTTTTTCTTCCAGCTTTTTCAGAACATCGTCTTCGCGAAAATCGCCCTGAATGAAATCGACGTTATGGATCGGATCCATCTCAAGCAGATCGAGCGCAATCACCATTCCACCGTCGCCGACCCGCTTGGCCGCGATCTGCGACCAGCCACCGGGCGTTGCACCAAGGTCGACGACAACCTCGCCACGGCGGAGCAGTTTGTCCTTGTCGTCGATTTCCATCAGTTTGAAAGCGGCGCGCGAACGCCAGCCATCTTTCTTGGCGAGCTGCACATACGGATCATTTACATGTTCCCGCATCCAAGCTTTACTGGTTCTGGTTCTCTTCATTCGGTAAAATGCCGTTTTTGAAAGGTTTACTATGCTGCAATTATCGTCCGACGAGCGCCGCGAACTACGCGCCCGCGCCCACAATTTGAATCCTGTTGTCTCAATTGCCGAGAACGGCCTCACCGAAGGCGTTCTGAAGGAAATCGAAGTCAACCTTACCGCTCACGGCCTGATCAAGATCCGCGTTTATGGCGACAGCCGTGAAAATCGCGCGACCTATCTTGAAAAAATCTGTGCTGAAACCGGTGCGGCCCCCGTGCAACAGATCGGCAAGCTTCTGGTCGTTTACCGTCCGACCGCAACCGCGGCTGCTCCGGCAAAAGCCCCACAACCTCGTCGCCGGCCGGCTAGCGAACCGCGCAAATCGAAGCGCAGCTACCAGGGCTGATTACTTCAGCCCTCTATTGGCCCAAATGACCAGCCACAAGCCCAGCAGACTCTGTACCATATAGAGAATGCTGGAAACGCCATGCCACGTTGCAAAACGATCGCGCAGGACGCTTTCCATCACCTCCCGAGGCAGCGCATCGGCCTTCAATTGCGCCATCAACGGTTGAATGCCGAACAGGCTGGCGGCAGCAAGCAGAGCCATAAGTAACACCAACCAAAACACCGAGCGCCTGAAGAACCCGCTGCCCCAACGGAGCAGCAGAAAAACCAGCAAATAGGCAGCACTGCCAAGCCCGACCCAGGCGATCAGCGCAAACAACTTGCCGGCAACCATCCCGGCCAGTTGACGATCACCGAGGCTGGTGAAGAGGACCGGCGCAGCCATGTAACCGATCGCCCACAGGCCGCCAACCCAAAGGGTTATGGCAGTCAGGTAGAGAGCGTCGGATAGTTGGCGCATTGACCTTTATTCGTAGCGAATATCGATGATTTCAAATTCGCGGATGCCGCCTGGCGCCTGCACCTGGGCGATATCGCCGACGTACTTGCCAATCAACGCCCGGGCCATCGGCGAGGCGATCGACAGCTTGCCGTTCTTGATATTGGCCTCGTCTTCACCGACGATCTGATAGGTCACGGCATCACCGGTATCCTGGTCTTCGATGTCGACAGTGGCCGCGAAGACACAACGACCGTCGGCATCAAGGAGCTTGGGATCAATGATCTGGGCATTCGACAACTTGCCCTCGACCTCCTGAATCCGTCCTTCGACGAAGCCCTGACGCTCCTTGGCCGCGTCATACTCGGCATTTTCCGAAAGGTCGCCATGCGAGCGCGCCTCGGCAATCGCGGCAATGACGCTCGGACGTTCTACCGTTTTCAGGCGATGCAGTTCTTCCCGAAGTTTCTCGGCACCGGCTACGGTCAGCGGAACTTTACTCATCTTTTCTTCCAGCAAAAGCAAACCGCCGGCGCCCATGCAGGGCAGCCCGGCGGCTCAGGTTGTTTTTAGTGAAGTTGCTCGTGCAGCGACTGAATCGAATATACCAGCAACTCGCCCCGATTACGGATACCTTCAGCAGCGGCTTCGGCCCCCCAGATCGTCGTGTACATCGTCACCCTGGCCTGCAGGCCGGAGGTGCGAATGGAGCGCGAATCGTTGATGGCCAGACGCTTTTCTTCCACCGTGTTGATGATCAGGGAAATTTCGTTGTTCTTGATCATGTCGACGATATGCGGACGACCTTCGGTCACCTTGTTTACCGGCTGCACTGGCAGGCCGGCAGCGGCAATGGCGTGAGCCGTACCGCGCGTCGCCACCAGATGGAACCCGGCTTCGTGCAGATGCCGCGCAACCTCGACCGCCTTGACCTTGTCGCTGTCCTTGACCGACAGGAAAGCCCGGCCGGATGACGGCAGCTTGACGCTGGCCGCCAGTTGCGACTTGACGAAAGCTTCGGCGAAAGTGGTGCCGACGCCCATGACTTCCCCGGTCGACTTCATTTCCGGCCCGAGAATGGTATCGACACCCGGGAACTTGACGAAGGGGAAGACCGCTTCCTTGACCGAGAAATACGGCGGAATGACTTCCTTGGTGATGCCCTGGTCCTTCAGACTGCGCCCGGCCATGCAGCGCGCGGCAATCTTGGCCAGCTGCAGGCCGGTCGCCTTGGAGACGAAAGGCACCGTCCGCGAGGCCCGCGGATTGACTTCCAGCACGTAGACCGTTTCATCCTTGATGGCGAACTGGACATTCATCAGGCCACAGACATTCAGCGCCTTGGCCATCAACTTGGTCTGCCGGCGCAATTCAGCCTGGACGTCGGCGCCCAGCGAATACGGCGGCAGCGAGCAAGCCGAGTCGCCGGAATGCACACCGGCCTGTTCGATGTGCTCCATGACGCCGCCGATGATGACTTCGTCACCGTCAGACAAGGCATCGACGTCACATTCGACAGCATCATTCAGGAAGCGGTCGAGCAGCACCGGCGAATCGTGAGAAACCTTGACCGCTTCACGCATGTAGCGCTCAAGATCCTTCTGCTCATGAACGATTTCCATGGCCCGGCCGCCCAGCACGTAAGAGGGGCGGACGACCAGCGGGTAACCGATCTCGACCGCCAGACGCAGCGCATCTTCTTCGGTACGCGCGGTGCGGTTGGGCGGCTGCTTCAGACCGAGTTCGTGCAGCAGCTTCTGGAAACGTTCGCGATCTTCGGCAACGTCAATCGATTCCGGCGAGGTACCGATGATCGGCACGCCATTGGCTTCGAGCGCCAGCGCGAGCTTGAGCGGCGTCTGACCGCCGTACTGGACGATGACGCCAACCGGCTTTTCAATGGCGACGATTTCCAGCACGTCTTCCAGCGTCAGCGGCTCGAAATACAGGCGGTCGGAAGTATCGTAATCGGTCGAAACGGTTTCCGGATTGCAGTTGACCATGATGGTCTCGTAACCGTCTTCGCGCATCGCCATCGCGGCATGCACGCAGCAATAGTCGAACTCGATGCCCTGGCCGATGCGGTTCGGACCGCCGCCCAGCACCATGATCTTCTTCTTGTCGGTCGGATAGGCTTCGCACTCGTCCTCGTAGGTCGAATACATGTAGGCAGTACCGGTGGCGAATTCGGCGGCGCAGGTATCGACCCGCTTGTACACCGGACGGACACCCAGCGCATGACGGCGCTCACGCACGGCCGTTTCGCTGGTCTTGGTCAAATGCGCCAGACGGCGGTCGGCAAAGCCTTTGCGCTTCAGGTAGCGCAGTTCTTCGGCGGTCAGGGACGAAAATTCGCGTTTTTCGATTTCCAGTTCGAGATCAACGAGTTCCTTGATCTGCACCAGGAACCATGGGTCGATCTTGGTTAGGTCGAAGACCTTCTCGACCGACATCCCGACACCGAAAGCATCGGCGACATACCACAGGCGATCCGGCGTCGGCCGGGCCAACTGCTCGTCGATGGTTTCCGGATCGACCGATTTCAGATTGAAACCGTCCACCCCGACTTCCAGGCCACGCAAGGCTTTTTGCAGTGATTCCTGGAAAGTGCGGCCGATGGCCATCACTTCGCCGACCGACTTCATCTGCGTGGTCAGCGTCGAATCTGCCTGCGGGAATTTTTCGAAGGCGAAACGCGGCACCTTGGTGACGACGTAATCGATCGACGGCTCGAACGAGGCCGGCGTCTTGCCGCCGGTAATCTCGTTGGCCAGTTCGTCGAGCGTGTAGCCGATGGCCAGCTTGGCGGCGATCTTGGCAATCGGGAAGCCGGTCGCCTTGGAGGCCAGCGCCGACGAGCGCGAGACGCGCGGGTTCATCTCGATGACGATCATCCGGCCATCAACCGGATTGATCGAAAACTGCACGTTGGAGCCACCGGTATCGACGCCGATCTCGCGCAGCACGGCGATCGAGGCATTGCGCAGGATCTGGTATTCCTTGTCGGTCAGCGTCTGGGCCGGCGCGACGGTGATGGAGTCGCCGGTGTGCACGCCCATCGGATCGAGGTTTTCGATGGAACAGATGATGATGCAGTTGTCCGCCTTGTCGCGGACCACTTCCATCTCGTATTCCTTCCAGCCGAGCAGCGACTCTTCGATCAGCAGCTCGTGCGTCGGTGAGGCTTCGAGGCCGCGCTTGCAGATGGTCTCGAACTCTTCGGTGTTATAGGCGATGCCGCCCCCGGTGCCACCCAGCGTGAAGGACGGGCGAATGATGGTCGGGAAGCCGATGGCCGCCTGCACCTGATAGGCCTCTTCCATGCTGTGCGCCGTCGCCGAACGCGCGGAACCAAGACCAATCTTGGTCATCGCATCCTTGAACTTCTGGCGATCCTCGGCCTTGTCGATGGCGTCCTTGGAAGCGCCAATCAGTTCGACGCCGAATTTCTCGAGTACGCCTTCGCGGTCAAGATCGAGCGCGCAGTTCAGCGCCGTCTGCCCACCCATGGTCGGCAGCAACGCGTCCGGACGTTCCTTTTCGATGATCTTGGCGACGACCTGCCAGGTGATCGGCTCGATGTAGGTGACATCGGCCATTTCCGGGTCGGTCATGATGGTCGCCGGGTTGGAGTTAACCAGGATAACCTTGTAACCCTCTTCGCGCAGGGCCTTGCAGGCCTGGGCGCCGGAGTAGTCGAATTCGCAGGCCTGACCGATGATGATCGGGCCGGCGCCAATAATCAGAACACTCTTTATATCTGTACGTTTCGGCATATTGTTTCTCGCTTATTTCGCCGGTTGCAGCGCAGCCACGCCACGCGTCATGAGATCAAGGAAGCGGTCGAACAGGTAGGCCACATCGTGCGGACCGGGACTGCCTTCCGGGTGCCCTTGGAAGGAGAAGGCCGGGACGTCGGTACGGGCAATGCCCTGCAGCGAGCCATCGAACAACGAGACATGAGTGACCCGCAGATTGTTCGGCAGCGTATCCTTATCGACGGCAAAACCGTGGTTCTGGCTGGTAATCAACACCTGCCCGCTATCCAGATCCTTGACCGGATGATTGGCCCCGTGGTGACCGAATTTCATTTTCAGCGTCTTGGCGCCGGAGGCCAGTGCCAGCAGCTGGTGACCGAGGCAGATACCGAAGGTCGGCACGCCCCGCTCAAGGAATTCGCGAATCGCCGCGATGGCGTAGTCGCAGGGCTCCGGGTCGCCGGGGCCGTTGGACAGGAAGACGCCATCCGGCTTCAGCGCCAGCACGTCGGCCGCCGGCGTTTGCGCCGGGACGACGGTCAGCTTGCAGCCGCGCTGGGCGAGCATGCGCAGGATGTTGGTCTTGACGCCAAAATCGTAGGCAACAACGTGGAAGCGGGCTTCCGGTCCGGCCTGGTAGCCGCTCAGCGTCCACTCGCCTTCGCGCCACGGGTAGCCGTCCTTGGCCGAAACCACCTTGGCCAGATCCATGCCGGCCAGCCCGGGGAAAGCCCTGGCCGCGGCCAGCGCCTTGGCCTCATCGACTTCGCCGGCCAGCACACAACCCGCCTGGGCGCCTTTTTCCCGCAGGATACGGGTCAATTTGCGCGTATCGATGCCGGCAATGGCCACGATGCCATGCTTCTTGAGATAGGACGACAGATCGTCCTGCATGCGCCAGTTGGAGGCCCGCGGCGGCAGGTCGCGAATCACCAGTCCGGCAGCGTGATTGGCAGTGGATTCAAAGTCTTCCGCATTGCAACCGGTGTTGCCGATATGCGGGTAAGTCAGCGTGACGATCTGGCGGCAATAGGAAGGATCGGTGAGGATTTCCTGATAACCGGACATGGCAGTATTGAAAACCACCTCGCCGCTGGTAACACCATCTGCGCCGATTGATTCGCCCTTGAATAGCGTTCCGTCGGCGAGGGCGAGAATGGCGGGTGTAAATGAGGGCAGCAACGACACGACCGGCTCTCCTAAGATTTCTAATTATTCATGTGCCAAGCGGGGAGGCTTGCGCCCCCCCGCTTGTGCTTTTTAACCTTTCTATTTTAGCCGAAAATAGCCTTTTCAGGCAAATTCAAGGGATTAGACGAGTCTCGACGAAGTGTTCGAGCGCCGGTCGAATCTGATTCATCTCAGCGACAAGCTCGCCATAGATTCGCCGACAACGCGCCCAGTCAACACTCTCCAGGGACATTGCGGCCTGTTCAATTTCCATCGCCTGGCGCCTGGCGTACTCGGCATGAAACATCGCCAGCAGGCTCTTCAGAGTATGCGCGTGCATCCGCAGCTCTTGCGGATCGCCAGCCTGCAGCGCCGTGTCCACCTGCCCCAGGTGTTCGTCCCATTCAGCGAGCAACATACCGGCCATCGTCGAAAACAGATCGAGATCGCCGATATCGTGAAGCGCAGCCTTCAGGTCAAGATGCACCGCCGCTCTCGCCGGCGCAGCGACGTATTCCGGATGTTCGCCAGCCACCGACTGACCGCTCGCCCGGGCCAGCGCCGCAACGAGTTCGCCCGCGCGCAACGGCTTGGCGACGAAATCATTCATCCCGGCTTCCAGACAGCGGTCCCGGTCACTGGCCATGACATTGGCCGTCATCGCGACGATGTAGGCCGGGCGATACTCGTGGGAAGAGACCCAACTGCGTCGCATCTCCCGCGAGCGGATTGCTTCGGTTGCTTCAATGCCGCCCATCACCGGCATCTGCATATCCATCAGAATGACATCAAAATGCTTGCTGTCGAACAGCTCCAGCGCTTCCGCCCCGTTGTTGGCGAGCACGACATTGTGCGACTGGCGCTCCAGCAAACGCAGGGCAAGCTCCTGATTGACCGGATTATCCTCGACCAGCAGGATCTCGAGAATCGGCGCCGAGCCCGCTGAAATCAGGCCCAGATCGAGGGAAACCTCATCCAGGGTGAGCTGGCCGCGGCCCTCGGCCAAGGCCATGGCATCAGCCAGATCGCCCGCCCCGATCGGTTTGACCAGATGCGCCGAGACTTCGAGCTGGCGCAGACGTGCCAGATCAAGACGCTGATTTTCCGTCGTCAGCATGACCAGCAAGCGCTCGCTCCGTCCGGCATTCCGCCAGTGCTCGACCAGCGCGAAACCGGCCGGCGCATCCATATTGGCGTCGGCAAAAATATAGTCGTACGGAAAGTCGACGACACGGGTTCGCTCGATCGCCGTGATCGCCGCAGCACCGTCGGCCACCAGCGACACCTGCACGCCCAGGCGCTCAAGCTGTTCGACAAGACAGCGTCCGGCCGCCGCGTTGTCATCGACGACCACGGCGCGCCGGCCCTGATAGGCGGACGGCAACACCGCCGGCGGTCGCGTCTCGGCATCGGCACTGAAACGGACCGTGAAGGAAAAGGTCGAGCCGACGCCGGGCGTGCTTTCGAGCCAGATACGACCATCCATCAGTTGAACCAGGCGGGCGCAGATTGCCAAACCAAGACCGGTGCCGCCGAAACGGCGCGTGGTAGACACATCGGCCTGGGAAAACGCCTCGAAAATAGCCTGCTGCTTGTCCAGCGGCACACCGATCCCGGTATCGCGGATCGCGAAGCGCAGAAAAAGGGAACCCTCGGTCGCCTGATCGATGCTCACCACCAGCGCCACCTCGCCGTGCTCGGTAAACTTGATGGCATTGCCGACCAGATTGATGATCACCTGACGCAGGCGCGTCGGATCGCCGACTACCCGGCCCGGCACATCCGGCCGCACGTCGGCGATCAGTTCCACCCCCTTCTTGTGGGCGCTGACGGCAAGAACCCGCAAGGCTTCGAGGACCGTATCGTGAATCGAAAAGGCGAGCGACTCGAACCGCACCTTGCCGGCCTCGATCTTGGAAAAGTCGAGAATGTCATTGACGATGGTCAGCAGCGCTTCGGCTGAGGACTTGACGGTCTTCAGATAATGCCGCTGTTCGGCGTCAAGCTGCGTATCCAGGGCCAGCTCGGTCATGCCGATGATGCCGTTCATCGGCGTGCGTATTTCATGGCTCATATTGGCCAGAAAAGCACCGCGCGCCGTATTGGCGGCTTCGGCCGACTCCTTGGCAGCAATGAGCGCCGCTTCGGCCGCTTTGACATCGCTGATGTCGCGCTGCAAGACCAGCATCCGCGCCGGCTCACCATCGGCATCACGCGCCGCGACCGCCCCGCGCAACATGAACCAGCGCCACTGACCGTCGCGCGCCTTCAAGCGGCACTCGGCCTGAAAATAGCGCTCCTGGCTCTGCGCCTGGGCGGTCATTCTGGCCTGCAACGGACGCAAGTCATCGGGATGGATCAGGCGCTGCCATTGAGCAATCGAGTTGTCGAGCTCATCGGCACCATAACCGAGCATGCCTTTCCACTGGCGCCCCGACTCTATATTGCCGCTGCGCAGATTCCAGTCGGTCAATGCATCGCCGGAAAGCATGCCTTGCCAGTTGCTCAGCCCGGCGTAAGCGCCATATGCCGAGTCGACCTGCTCAAGCAATTTGCTCAGTCCTTGGGCCAACCCATGCTGCTGGGCGGCACGCGCCCCCTCGATCAACTGCCTTAGCTGCGGCTCGCCCTCACCACCGAAGATTTCCTGAAGCTGACGAGCCAACAGCCGTGATTTCATGGCCTCTAGCGCAAGCCGAGAACATCCTGCATGTCGAACAGACCGCTCTGACGACCGGCGATGAAACGTGCTGCCCGCAGGCTGCCCTGGGCATAAGGCAGGCGGCTGCTGGCCTTGTGGGTTACTTCGACACGCTCGCCGAGACCGCAGAACATCACCGTATGGTCACCGACGATATCGCCGCCACGCACCGTGGCGAAGCCGATGGTCGAGGGATCGCGCTCGCCGGTCACCCCTTCGCGACCATAGACGGCACAATCCTTCAGATCGCGCTCCAACGCACTGGCCAGCACTTCCCCCATGCGCAAGGCGGTCCCCGACGGCGCGTCGATCTTCATCCGATGGTGCGCTTCGACGATTTCGATGTCGTACCCCTGGTTGAGGATGCGGGCCGCCGTATCGAGCAACTTGAATACCAGATTGACGCCAACCGCCATATTCGGGGCGAAAACGACGGGAATTTCCCGGGCTGCCGCAGCGATCGCTTCCTTGCCTTCGGGCTCGAAACCGGTCGTCCCGATAATGATGCCGACCCCCGCCTGACGGCAAAGTTCGAGATGCACCAGCGTGCCTTGCGGCCGCGTGAAGTCGATCAGACAGTCGACTTCCTTCAGGCCGGCCGCCACATCGTCGGTCACCAGGACATTGCAGTCCATCCCGACCAGTTCGCCGGCACTCCGGCCGACCATCGGGCTGCCCGGCTGATCGAACACCGCACCGAGTACGACCTGCTCGTCCTTCAGGGTTGCTTCGATCAACATGCGGCCCATGCGGCCACCGGCTCCGACAATGCCAATACGCGTTGCACTCATTGCTTAAAACCCCAGACTATCCATCAAACGGCGGAAATAACTCGGCTCTTCACGCGGCGGCAACGGCTTGTCGGCGGCTTCTCCGGTCATTGACCCAAGATCGACCAGCCGGCTCGTCACTGCGGGGGTCGTCAAATCGGCGACATCGGCCACCGCGACATCGCCACCGACCCGTTCCAGACGCCCATCGGCATCGAAGAAAACGGCAAACTTGCGGGATTCGACGTTGCCGGTCCGACCGTCCCGATAGCGATAAACATAGTCCCAGCGCTGCTGGTGAAAAATATCGGTAATCAGCGGCGTGCCGAGCACAAATCGCACCTGGTCGCGCGTCTGACCGGGCTTGAGCTGGGCGACCATTTCCTGATTCAGAACGTTGCCCTGCTGGACATCGATCTTGTACTCGTTAATGAAGCTCGGCTTGTAGGAACAAGCAGCCAGCAAGGCGCAAAACGCGGCACAAAACAATAGGCGGGTACGGGGCATGCGGGATTCCGGAGTTTCTCAAACGACTTTGAAGCGGTATATCATACCCGAAATCCCCAATCGGCCTGCGCCACACACCCATGGAATTATCACGATGAGCGACCCCCAAAGTCTCAAGAATATGGGCCTGAAAGCCACCTTTCCGCGCCTGAAAATTCTTGAGCTTTTCGAGAAAAGCACCCTTCGGCACATGACGGCTGAAGACGTCTATCGCATGCTCATCGCGGAAAACATGGATATCGGTCTGGCCACGGTCTATCGGGTCCTGACCCAGTTCGAGCAGGCCGGCCTGCTCGAACGTCACTTCTTCGAATCGGGCAAGGCGGTCTTCGAGATCAATCACGGCAAGCATCACGATCACATCGTCTGTGTCGATTGCGGGCGAGTCGAGGAGTTTTACGACCCGGAAATCGAGAAACGCCAGAACGCCGTTGCCGAAACTCGCGGCTTTGCCATCCAGGACCACGCGCTCTACCTCTACGCCCATTGCATCAAGGCCGAATGCCCGCACCGCAGCAAGCCGGTCGACAAAATCTGAAGCGCTGATTCCCGATGACTACGTTTTCGTCTGCCGCGCTGGGGGCTTGGCTGTCCTCGGCCGGGACCACTTTTTTGCTGATCGCGCTCGCCGAATTTGGCGACAAGAGCCAGCTGGTCTGCATGACACTGGCCGCCCGCCATCGCGGCCTGCCAGTGATACTCGGCGCCGTGGCCGCTTTTGCCTTTCTGAATGCGCTCGCCGTGCTGTTCGGCGCAGCGGTTGCCGCCTGGCTGCCCGAATGGGTGGTAACGGTCGCTGTCGCCGTACTGTTCACCGTTTTCGGGATCAGCGCGCTGCGCTACCGGGACGAGGATGAAGACGAGGATGTCGAGGAAAAGCCCGGGCACGGCGTGTTCGCCACCACTTTCCTGCTCATTTTCCTGGCCGAATTCGGCGACAAGACACAGATCGCCGTCGCCGGCCTGGGCAGCACCACCGAGGCCAACGCGGTGTGGACCGGTGCGACGCTGGCCCTGGCCTGTACCTCGATCCTCGGCGTCCTGGCCGGCCGGAAATTCCTGCACAAGCTACCGCTGGTCTGGATCCATCGCATCAGCGGCGTGTTTTTCCTGGCGCTCGCCATCTACGCCATTTCCCGACTGTTTTAGAGAGGAGCGGCCAAGCCGCTCCTGAACCGTCGACTTTACCTAGCGCGCCTGCAGCGCCGGCTTTTTGCCTTTTTTGCCCGGCGCCGTCCCGTCGACCGATGCATGCTTCGAGCGCAGCAACTCGCTGGCGTGCTGCAGCGTAATCTCGGTGATATCGACGCCGCCCAGCATGCGCGCGATTTCCTGAACCCGGCCATCGTCGTCAAGAGGCTGGATGGCACTCAGCGTCACGCCATCGCGCGTCGCCTTGCTGACCTGCCACTGCCAGTCGGCCTGCGCCGCCACCTGCGGCAGATGGGTGACACACAGTACCTGGCGTTCGCCACCCAGCTCGTTCAACAAACGCCCGACGATTTCAGCGACGCCGCCGCCGATGCCGACATCGACCTCATCGAAAATCAGCGTCGGCACGCTGGCCGAACGCGAGGTCAGCACCTGGATCGCCAGGCTGATCCGCGACAGCTCGCCGCCCGAGGCGACTTTGGCCAGCGGCTTGGCTTCATTGCCAGCCAGCCCGCCAATGCGGAATTCGACCTGCTCCATGCCGTAGACGGCACCATTATCGACCGGCACCAGCGCCACCTCGAAGCGCCCCGCCGACAGCGCCAGCTGATGCATGACCGCGCTGACCGCGGCGCCCATCGCTTCCGCGCTCTGCCGGCGCCCGGCCGACAACACGGCGGCCTTGGCCAGGAAGTCGTCGTGTGCCGCCCCCACCCGAAGCTCCAGCACCGCCAGATCGGTCGAGGCATCCAGTGCGGCAAGCCGTTGCTGCCAGCTTTCCAGCAAGCCAGGCAAGGCTTCCGGCTGAACCCTGAACTTACGCGCCGCACCGAGCACGGCTTCGATCCGGCGCTCGATTTCAAGCAAACGCGACGGATCGAGATCGGCACGATCGGCATAGCGGCGCAGTGTCGATACCGCCTCCGACAACTCGGCTTGCACCGACTGGACCAGCCCGGCCACTTCCTGCAGGGCCGGATCGTATTCGGCCAGCGATGCCAGCCGTGAGGCAACGCTATCGATCTGCCGCTCGCAGGCCGCCTCGTTATCGGCCAGCACAGCCAGGGCGAATTGCGCCCCATCGATCAGGCTGGCTGCATGCCCGAGGCGGCGATGCTCAAGTTCCAGCCCCGCCCACTCGTCGCTCGAGAAAGCCAGGCTATCGAGTTCGCGCACCTGCCATTCGAGCTGCTCGCGCTCGCGGAGCAGCGCATCGGCCCCTTCACTGGCCGCCCGCAGCAATTGTTCAGCGTCGCGCCAAGCACGAAAAGCCACGCCCACATCGCGGGCCTGCCCGGCCAGCCCGGCATGGGCGTCGAGCAAGGTGCGCTGGGCATCGGCCCGCAGCAGCGACTGGTGGGCGTGCTGGCCATGAATATCGACCAGCCATTCGCCGACCTCGCGCAATTGCTGAACCGTTGCCGGCGACCCATTGATATAGGCCCGCGAGCGTCCGCCGGCATCGACGACCCGGCGTAGCAGCAGTTCATCATCGGCATCGATATCGTTGGCCGACAGCCATGCCTTCACCTCCGGCAGGCCGGTCACTTCGAAGGTCGCGGCAACCTCCGCCTTGTCGCAGCCGGAACGGACGACGCCGGCGTCGGCACGTTCGCCGAGGGTCAGGGCTAGCGCATCGATGAGGATCGACTTGCCGGCCCCGGTCTCTCCGGTCAAGGCGCCGAACCCCGCCAAAAACTCGAGTTCCAGGCGGTCGACAATGACGAAATCGCGAATAGTCAGGTGGCGCAGCATCAGGGACCTTTGGGCCGTTCGCTCCAGTGCAGTTTCTGGCGCAACATGGTGAAATAACTGTACCCGGGCGGGTGCAGGAAACAGATGGCGTATTCGGAACGCCGCAGGCGGACGCAGTCGTCACGCGCCAGATCGAGCGTTACCTGGCCGTCGAAGTGCACCCGCGGGTCGTCGGCATTGGCGATGCGCAGTTCGATGTCGGCGCTGTCGTTGACGATGATCGGCCGGTTGCTCAGGGCATGCGGGCAGAGCGGCACCAGCGCGATGCCAGTCAGCGTCGGGTGCAGGATCGGCCCGCCCGAGGACAGCGAATAGGCGGTGGAGCCGGTCGGTGTCGAGACGATCAGGCCGTCCGAGCGCAGGTTGTAGATGAACTCGCCGTCGATGAACAATTCGAATTCGATCATCCGGCCGATCGCGCCCTTGTCGACGACCACGTCGTTGAGCGCCATGTTCGAGGCGATTTCCTTGCCGTCGCGAATCACCTCGGCGGCCAGCAGCATGCGATTTTCCGGCTTGAAGCGACCGTCGAGCAGATCGTTCATGCAGGTCAGCATGTCGTCGCGGGCAATATCGGTCATGAACCCCAGACGCCCCTGATTGACCCCGACCAGCGGCACGCAATAGCGGGCCAGACGGCGCGCCGCGTTGAGCATCGTGCCGTCGCCGCCGAGCACGATGGCCAGATCGGCGTGGGCGCCGATGTCGTTGAAGCCGCAGGTCACCCAGCGCGCCAGATCGACGATACGGCCGATATGTTCGGCCGTCTCCCGCTCGATGAAGACCGAAATACCGCGCTCGTGCAGATACTCGGCCAGTCGGCGCAGCGACTCGGCGATTTCCGGACTATGGTATTTGCCGACCAGCGCGATGGTCCGCGGCGAGCGGTAGGAAGCGAAGCCTCTTTTCATGGCCTGAATTCTTGCATAAAAAATGCGTTGTCGCGCCGCCCGTGGATTTTTGTACAATGCCCTGCCATGCTGGATGAACGCTCACGCACCCTTCTCAAAGCGCTGGTTGAACATTACATCGCGGATGGTCAACCGGTCGGTTCGCGTGCCCTGTCAAAGTTTTCCGGCCTCGATCTGTCGCCGGCCACCATCCGCAACGTCATGGCCGACCTCGAAGAAGCCGGTTTTGTCGCCAGCCCCCACACCTCGGCCGGCCGGGTGCCGACCGCCCGCGGTTACCGGTTGTTCGTGGACAGCCTGCTCACCGTGCAGACGCTGGAAGCCCGCCAGATGGGCGTCATGGAAGAAGCGCTGCAGGGTCGCCCGGCAAACCAGATTATCGCCAGCGCCTCGCAACTGCTCTCCAGCCTGACCCACTTCGCCGGCGTCGTGATTGCCCCGAACCGGGCGAGCAGCCGCATCCGCCAGATCGAATTTCTCAGCCTGTCGGAAAAGCGCATCCTGCTGATCATCGTCACCACCGATGGCGACGTGCAGAACCGCATCCTGAATACCGAAAAAGCCTATTCGCCATCGGAGCTGGTGACCGCCGCCAACTACCTGACGCAGAATTTCGCCGGCCTCGATTTCGAGCAGATCCGCCACCGCCTGACCACCGAAATCCAGCAACTCCGCGAAGACATCAAGCCGCTCATGGCCCAGGCGCTCGAAGCCGGCGATGCCGCGCTTTCCGAGAATGCGATGCCCTACGTCATTTCCGGCGAAAGAAACCTGCTCGACGTCGAAGAACTGTCCTCGAACATGAAACGGCTGCGCGAATTGTTCGACCTGTTCGAGCAACGCACCAGCCTGATGCGCCTGCTCGATGTCTCGAACCGCGCCGAAGGCGTGCAAATATTCATCGGCGGCGAATCGGGCATTGCCTCGCTCGACGAATGCAGCGTGATCACCGCGCCTTACGCCGTCGACGGCCGGATCGTCGGCTCGGTCGGCGTCATCGGCCCAACCCGGATGGCTTACGAACGGGTCATTCCGATTGTCGACATCACCGCCCGTCTGCTCTCCAGCGCCCTCTCCTACAAAGACGAATAACCATGCCCCGTTATCTTCCGGAACCGCCCCACCGGCACGGCACCGCCGCGTCCACCGCCGTCATTCTGGTCAATCTGGGCACGCCGGACGCGCCGACCGCTCCGGCGCTAAAACGCTACCTGAAGGAATTCCTTTCCGATCCGCGCGTCGTCGAGATTCCGAAGCCGATCTGGTGGCTGATCCTGAACGGCATCATCCTCAACATCCGGCCGAAGAAATCAGCCGCCAAATACGCCAGCGTCTGGCTGCCGGAAGGCTCGCCGCTGCGCGTCCACACCGAGCGCCAGGCCAAGCTGCTCAAAGGCTTTCTCGGCGAGCGCGGCCATCGCCTGACGGTCACTTCGGCAATGCGCTATGGCTCGCCCTCGATACGCAGCGTCCTCGCCCATCTCAAAGCCGAGGGCGCCAGTCGCATCCTGCTCGTCCCGATGTATCCGCAATACTCGGCAAGCACCACGGCCACGGTCATCGACGAAGCCGGCGACTGGCTGCGGCAGTTGCGCAACCAGCCGGAGATGCGCTTTGTCCGCAACTTCCACGACGACGCAGGCTACCTCGCGGCGCTCGAGAAATCGGTCCGCCGACACTGGCAGGAGCGCGGCGCGCTCGGCGCCGAGGACCGCCTGCTCATCAGTTTCCACGGCCTGCCCAAGCGCAGCCTCGAACTCGGCGACCCGTATTTCTGCGAATGCCACAAGACCGGTCGCCTGCTCGCCGAACGCCTTGGCCTGCAACCCGAGCAATATCAGATCTGCTTCCAGTCCCGCTTCGGCAAGGCCGAGTGGCTGCAGCCCTACACCGCACCGACGCTGCATGCATGGGGGCAGCAGGGAATCCGCCGCGTCGATGTGATCTGCCCGGGCTTTGTCGCCGACTGCCTGGAAACGCTCGAAGAAATCGCCCTCGAAGGTCGTGCCGACTTCATCGCCGCCGGCGGCAAGGAATATCACTACATCCCGGCGCTCAACGAAGACGATGCGTGGATCAAGGCGCTGGCTGACCTGGTCGAGCGCCAGTTGGCCGGCTGGCCGACAAAGACGCCGGTCGATCCGCACGCCCAGGAAATCAGCGCCCGCCAAGCCATCAAGTTCGGCGCCCGGACTTGAAATATCGGCGGCCGGACAAATATCAGAACAATCTGATATTTGGAGCCTGTCATGAGCGATAGCCTGCACGTCGTCTGCCCGCATTGCGCCGCGGTCAACCGCCTTCCCGCCGCCCGTTTGAGCCAGCAACCGACTTGCGGCCAATGCAAACAGCCGCTCTTCGACGGCGAGCCGCTGGAACTGAACGCTGCGACATTCGATCGCCACATCGGGCGCAACGATCTGCCGGTCGTCGTCGACTTCTGGGCTCCGTGGTGCGGTCCATGCCGGATGATGGCGCCCAATTTCCATCAGGCCGCGATCGATCTCGAACCCCGCGCCCGCCTGGCCAAACTGAACACCGAAGACGAGCAGCAACTGGCTGCCCGTTTCAACATTCGCAGCATTCCTACCCTGGCCATTTTCAAGGATGGGCGGGAAATCACCCGGCAGAGCGGCGCACTCGACCTTGGCGCGCTGAAGCGCTGGATAGAGCCGCACCTTTACAAAACTTAACTTTCCTAGCGGCCGGCCGTTAACAACGTGTCGAAACACGTTCTTTGGAGGCCCCCATGAAAATCGCCAGCGCCAGCCTGCAAATGGCTGCATCGCATACCAGCCTGCAGCGCCACGAGGTCAAGGAGTCTTTGAAAATGTGGGTCGGCCAGCGCCGTCCGGATTTTGCCGGTGACGGCAGCGCCGGACGCCCCCCCCAGCTCGACTCGGTGACCCTGTCCAAAGCCGGCAAGGCCGCCCAGTCGGCCGAAGCGACCAAGGATGCGCAGGATGCCGCGGTCGACAATGATCCGAAGATGATCCTGATCCGCTTGATGCTCGAGAAAATGCTCGGCCACAAAATCCGCCTCTTCGATGCGGCTGAATTGCAGACGCGCATGGACCAGGTCGGCAGCGAAGCGAGCCAGGCTACGGCGCCGAGTCAACCGAGCGCAGCCGGTTTCGGAGTCGAGTACGACCGCCATGAGTCGTACACCGAAGTCGAACAAACCAGCTTTGCGGCGAGCGGCACCGTCAAGACGACGGATGGCCGGGAGATCAGCTTCCAGCTCGAACTCTCGATGGCGCGTGCCTATCACGAAGAAAGCGACGTCAGCATTCGCCTCGGCGATGCGGCACGCAAGACCGATCCACTGGTTCTCAACTTTGCCGGCACGGCGGCCCAGCTGACCGACCAGCGCTTTGCCTTCGACCTGAACAGCGACGGCCGCGACGAGCAAATCAACTTTGTCGCGCCGGGCAGCGGCTTCCTGGCCTTCGATCGCAACCAGGACGGCAAGGTCAACAATGGCAGCGAACTGTTCGGCCCGACGACCAACGACGGCTTTGCCGAACTGGCCAAGCTCGACGACGACAAAAACGGCTGGATCGATGAAAACGATGCGGCTTTCAACAAACTTCAGGTTTGGACGCGCGACGCCAGCGGCAAAGACCAACTCCAGTCGCTCACCGCGGCCGGAGTCGGCGCCATCGCGCTAAGCCGCATCGCGACGCCATTTGATCTGAAGACTAATGCCAATGAACTTCTCGGCCAAATCCGGACATCCGGGATTTTTTTGCAGGAAGATGGCGCGGCTGGCACAATCCAACAAATAGACCTGACCGCCTAATAGAATCGGCGGCAGTTACAAGGGGACATTGAATGCCGCGCTTTGC
This sequence comes from Azonexus sp. IMCC34842, assembly GCF_050368855.1. GTDB lineage: Bacteria > Pseudomonadota > Gammaproteobacteria > Burkholderiales > Rhodocyclaceae > Azonexus > Azonexus denitrificans_A. The sequence continues at coordinate 3,022,039 of NZ_CP178449.1, forward strand.
CGATTTGAAGATTTGGGTACGGTTAACCGCCGCCATCTGGCTGATACTGGCCATCATCTGGATAGGGGCCATCGTCTGGACGACACAGGTCAATCGCGACACCGCCATTCGTCAGGCACAGGATTTTTCGAAGAGCATTCATGAAATGACCATGGCCGGCCTGACCGGCATGATGATTACCGGCACCGTCGGCCAGCGCGAGGTCTTCCTCGACCAGATCAAGCAGTTGTCGATCATCAAGGACCTGCGGGTCGCCCGCGGCGACGCGGTGGTCAAGCTCTATGGTCCGGATACCAAGGACACCAAGCCGCTCGAACCGCTCGAACAGCAGGTCATGACCAGTGGCCAGGCTTACACCGCCGTCGAGTCGACGGGCGGCAGTTCCTTCCTGCACGTCATCAATCCGACCAAGGCCTCGAAGAACTACCTCGGCAAGGACTGCGTGCTCTGTCACCAGGTTCCTGAGGGCACGGTACTCGGCATCGTCAGCATGAAGGTTTCGCTCGACTCCGTCGAAGCCGAAGTCTCGGCCTTCCGCCTGAAGATCGCCGGTGTGGCCGTCGGTGCGCTCGGCGCATTGCTGGTCATCATTTACCTGCTGACCAATCACTTCGTCACGGTACCGCTTGAGCAACTGCGCAGCGGTCTGCGTGACATCGCCAGTGGCGAAGGTGACCTGACCCGCCGCCTGCCGGTCAACGGCAAGGATGAAGTCGGCCAGTCGGCGCTCGTCTTCAACGAAATGATGGAGAACTTCAACCAGTTGGTCCGCCAGGTGCGCGACTCGGCCAGCCAGGTCTCGGCCCGGGTTGCCGACCTTTCCGACAGCGCCGACCGCGTCTCGCAAAGTTCCCACCTGCAAAATCAGCAATCCAACGAAGCTGCCAGCGCGGTCGAGCAACTGGTCGCCAGCATTTCCTCCATCGCCAGCAGTGCCGAACACGTTCAGCATCAGTCGCAGGAAAGTCTGGCACGGGCCAACGAAGGCAACAAGACGCTCACCGTGTTGCTCGACGAAATGAATGTCGTCGAACGCGCGGTCAAGGAAATGGCTTCCTCGGTCAATGACTTTGTCCACAACACCGAGTCGATCACGCAGATGACCCGCGAGGTCAAGGATATTGCCGAGCAGACCAATCTGCTGGCGCTCAATGCCGCGATCGAAGCGGCGCGGGCCGGCGAACAGGGCCGCGGCTTCGCCGTGGTCGCCGACGAAGTGCGCAAGCTGGCCGAGAAATCCTCACGGTCGGCCAGCGAGATCGACACCATCACCGCCAACCTGAGCGCCCAGTCGGTAGCCGTCCGCCGCAGCATCGAGGAAAGCCTCGATCACCTGGCCAGCAGTCAGTCGGCCGTCGGCAAAGTCTCCAGCGTTTTGCAGGCATCGAACGGCTCGGTCACCGAAGTCGATCACGGTCTCGACAGCATCGCCACGGCGACCGATCACCAACGCCGCGTTTCCGGCGATGTCGTAGCCAGCATCGAAGCGATTGCCGGCATGGCGCGCGACAATAACGGTACGGTCGAACAGACCGCCGGGGCCGCGCACGATCTGAAACAACTGGCCGAAGGCCTGGCCTCAATGGTCGGCCGTTTCAAGGTGTAGGAAACGACACAGCCCAAATAAAACCGCCTCTAACGAGGCGGTTTTCACATCGGCGTCAGTTCCAGATCGAGACCGCCGCCCGGCCGGGAGCGCGTCAGTCCGCTGAGCGACCCGGTACCCGCCGGAATGGCCGGCTGGCCGAGGGCGGCGGCGATCTTGTTCACCTCGCGCAGACGGCGGATCATCCTCGCCAGCAGTACGTTGCGCATCCGCTCGAGCAATTCCTCGGAGGATAGTGCCAATGCCGCGGCATTGATTTCGAGGAACAGCGTCGGCTCCAGCGTGACGACCGTGGCATGGCGCTGATCGCTGGCCGGGTGCAGGTAAGCCATCTCGCCTATCGGCTCGCTCGGCCCCAGACGGCAGAGCGCCCGCCCCTCGACCGAGACTTCGACGCAACCGGTGAGAATGATGCCAAACATCTTGTTGCGCTCGCCTTCGCAAATGATCGCGACATTGGGCGAAACATTGCGCCAGACGGAAACGCGTAGAACCTCCCAGAGTTCGATATTTTCGAATTCGGTGAAGAAATCGAGCCGGCGCAGCATTTCGAAATGCTTGGTGTCCTGCGCCGTCTCGTCCTCTTCGAGGATCTGGTAGCGCACGGCGGAAAGATCCTTGGCGAACTCGGCGCCGTTCCGGTAACGGCTGTACAAATCCTTTTCCAGCGCCCGCCGCATGATCGCATTGAGGCCTTCCGGCAGATTCGGGTTGAGCGCCGTGATCGCCGGCGCGTCGGTATTGATGATGCGGTAGATCAGCGTCGCCTGATTGGCGGCCCGGAACGGCAGGCGGCCGGTGAGCAGCTGGAACATCACGACGCCGAGCGAATAGAGATCAGTCTTCTGATTGAGCGGGTAACCCTTGATCTGCTCGGGCGACATGTAGGCCGGCGAACCGACGCCCATGATGAAGGTCGAGTCGCGATCCAGATCCTTGTTCATGTTCAAGGCCAGGCCGAAATCGGCGATTTTCGCCTCGTCGTTGGCGGCGACCATGATATTGGCCGGCTTGATGTCGCGGTGGATGATGCCCTGCCGATAGGCGCTGTCGAGCGCCATGCAGCACTTGAAGATGATGCCGATGACCCGGTGCATCGGCAGCAGCTTGTCGATCCGGATGTGCTCTTCGAGACTGAAGCCGTCGATGTATTCCATCGCCAGGTAGGCAAACTCGTCCTCGACCACGGCATCGAAAACATGGACGATATTCGGATGGTCGAGGCGCTGCGAAACCATTCCCTCGTTCTGGAACAGCTTGCGCATACGACGCGACATCGCTGCGGAATCCTGCCCGAAACGGATCACCTTGACGGCTACCTGGCGCTCGGAATCCGGGTCATCGCAGAGGTAGACCGTAGCAGTCGCCCCCTTGCCCAGTTCGCGGACAACGCGATATTTGCCAATCGTATCCATGCAACGCCCTACAGTTATTAATTTTGATAGTTTATCGTAGCACGCAGCTCGGCGACGCGCAGTTGCGAAACAGCAAAGAATCTTTAAAGGAAGCTCTTGAAATACGCCGCGGCACCCCAATCTGTTTCAACAGCTTTTTTGGAGAATGCACATGTCCAACCCCGAAAACGCCCAGGACAGCATCCTGGGTAATGAACCAAGCATCGAAACCGTCGTTGAGCCGGCTGCCGCCGAACACACCGACACGCTGCCCAGCATCGAAGAACAATTTCGCCAGCTGGAACTGAAGGCGGCCGAGCACTATGACGCCTGGCTGCGTGCCAAGGCCGAGGGCGAAAACATCCGCCGCCGCGCCCAGGACGACATTTCAAAAGCCCACAAATTTGCCGTCGAGAAATTCGCCGGCGAACTGCTGGCCGTCAAGGACAGCCTGGAAGCGGCGCTGGCCGTCCAGGAGCAAACCGTTGACAGCTTCAAGTCCGGCGTCGAGCTGACCCTGAAGCAACTGGTCTCTGCCTTCGAAAAGAACGCGCTGGTCGAAGTCAATCCGGCCGGCGAGAAGTTCGACCCGCACAAACATCAGGCAATCGGCATGGTTGATTCCGAGCAGGAAGCCAACACCGTCGTCACCGTACTGCAAAAGGGCTACCTGATCGCCGACCGCACCCTGCGCCCGGCATTGGTCATGGTCGCCAAACCGAAGTCTTGAAATCAGGGGCGCCGCCCCCAACTCCAGAACATCACAAATTCATTTGTATTCAGTAAAGGAATAGAACATGGGCAAGATTATTGGTATTGACCTCGGCACCACCAACAGCTGCGTGGCCATCATGGAAGGCGGCCAGCCGAAGGTTATCGAAAACTCCGAAGGCGCCCGCACGACGCCGTCCGTCATCGGTTACGCCGAAGATGGCGAAATCCTCTCCGGCGCCCCGGCCAAACGCCAGGCCGTGACCAACCCGATGAACACGCTGTACGCCGTCAAGCGTCTGATCGGTCGCCGCTTCGAAGAGAAAGAAGTCCAGAAGGACATCTCGCTGATGCCCTACAAGATCGTCAAGGCCGACAACGGCGATGCCTGGGTGGCCGTGCGCGACAAGAAAATCGCCCCGCCGCAGGTCTCCGCCGAAGTGCTGCGCAAGATGAAGAAGACCGCCGAAGACTACCTCGGCGAAGAAGTCACCGAAGCGGTCATCACCGTGCCGGCCTACTTCAACGACAGCCAGCGCCAGGCGACCAAGGATGCCGGCCGCATCGCCGGTCTGGAAGTCAAGCGCATCATCAACGAACCGACCGCAGCCGCCCTCGCCTTCGGCATGGACAAGGCCCCGGGCAAGGATCGCAAGATCGCCGTTTATGACCTCGGCGGCGGCACCTTCGATATCTCGATCATCGAAATCGCCGACGTCGATGGCGAAAAGCAGTTCGAAGTTCTCGCCACCAACGGCGACACCTTCCTCGGCGGCGAAGACTTCGACCAGCGCCTGATCGACTACATCATCGACGAATTCAAGAAGGAGTCCGGCGTCAACCTGAAGTCTGACGTACTGGCCCTGCAGCGCCTCAAGGAAGCCGCCGAAAAGGCCAAGATCGAGCTGTCCTCCAGCCAGCAGACGGAAATCAATCTGCCCTACATCACCGCCGATGCCTCCGGTCCGAAGCACTTGGCACTGAAGATCACCCGCGCCAAGTTCGAATCGTTGGTTGACGAGTTGGTCGAGCGCACCATCGCTCCGTGCGTCACGGCACTGAAGGACGCCGGCTGCAAGATCAGCGACATCGACGACATCATCCTGGTCGGCGGCCAATCCCGCATGCCCAAGGTGCAGGAGAAGGTCAAGGAAATCTTCGGCAAGGATCCGCGCAAGGACGTGAACCCTGACGAAGCCGTTGCCGTCGGCGCCGCCATCCAGGGCGGCGTGCTGCAGGGCGAAGTCAAGGACGTGCTGCTGCTCGACGTCACCCCGCTGTCGCTCGGTATCGAAACCCTGGGCGGCATCATGACCAAGCTGATCCAGAAGAACACGACGATCCCGACCAAGGCTTCGCAAGTCTTCTCGACCGCCGACGACAGCCAGTCCGCCGTGACCATCCACGTCCTGCAGGGCGAACGCGAAGTCGCTTCCGGCAACAAGAGCCTCGGCCAGTTCAATCTGGAAGGCATCCCGCCGGCCCCGCGCGGCACGCCGCAGATCGAAGTGATCTTCGACATCGACGCCAACGGCATCATGCACGTCACCGCCAAGGACAAGGCGACCGGCAAGGAAAACAAGATCACCATCAAGGCCAACTCCGGCCTGTCCGAAGCCGAAATCCAGGCGATGGTGAAGGATGCCGAGCTGCATGCCGAGGACGACAAGAAGGTGCACGAACTGGCCGATGCCCGCAACCAGGCCGACGGTATGGTGCACATGGTCAAGAAGTCGCTGACCGAATATGGCGACAAGCTCGATGCGGCTGAAAAGGCCACCATCGAAGCCGCCATCAAGGATGTCGAGGACGTGCTCCGCGAAGGCGACAAGGAAACCATCGTGGCCAAGACCGAAGCCCTTAGCCAGGCCGCCCAGAAACTGGGTGAAAAGATGTATGCCCAGCAACAGGCTGAAGGTGCGGCAGCCGGTGCCGGCGCCGAAGGCGGCGCCCAGCAGCAGGCCCCCAAGGACGAAGGCGATGTGGTTGATGCCGAGTTCACCGAGGTCAAGGACAAGAAATAATCTGAGTCCACAGTTCGGCGCCGAGTCCGCGGAAAACCTCCGACGGCGCTCGGCGCCTTTGTCACTTGACGGCTAGGAAACATGTCAAAACGCGACTTTTACGAAATTCTCGGCGTCAACCGCGACGCCAGTGAAGAAGAAATCAAGAAGGCCTACCGCAAGCTGGCCATGAAGCATCACCCTGACCGCAACCCGGACGCCCCAGGGGCCGAAGAAAAGTTCAAGGAAGTCAAGGAAGCTTACGAAATTCTGTCGGACGGCCAGAAACGCGCCGCCTACGACCAGTACGGTCATGCCGGTGTCGATCCGCAGGCCGGCATGGGCGGTGGTGGCTTTGGCGGCGGAGCGGGTTTTGCCGATGCCTTTGGCGGCATCTTTGACGAAATCTTCGGCGGACGCGGAGGCGGTGGTGGCGGCGGACGCTCGAACATCTACCGCGGCGCCGATCTTCGCTACAACCTGGAAATCTCGCTGGAACAGGCCGCGCATGGCACGGAAACCAAGATCCGGATTCCGACCATGGAAGTCTGCGAACCCTGTCATGGTTCGGGGGCGAAGCCCGGCACGCAGCCGAAAACCTGTCCAACCTGCAGTGGTTCCGGTCAGGTCCGTCTGCAACAAGGTTTCTTCTCGATTCAGCAGACCTGCCCGAAGTGCCATGGCACCGGCCGCTACATTCCCGAACCCTGCAAGAGCTGCGGCGGCGCCGGGCGCATCAAGCAGCACAAGACACTGGCCGTCAAGATTCCGGCCGGGGTTGATGAGGGCGATCGCATACGGCTGGCCGGCGAAGGCGAGCACGGCGTCAACGGTGGCCCACCGGGCGACCTGTACGTGCAGATTCACCTCAAACAGCACACCGTATTCACCCGCGACCACAACGATCTGCATTGCGAAATGCCGATTTCCTTCACCACCGCAGCACTCGGTGGCGAAATCGAAATCCCGACACTGGATGGTGCAGCCGGTATCAAGATTCCGGCGGAAACCCAGTCCGGGCGGATCTTCCGCTTGCGCGGCAAAGGCATCAAGGGCGTCCGCAGCCATACGCACGGCGACCTGATGTGCCATGTCGTAGTTGAAACACCGGTGAATCTGACCGAACGGCAGCGCGAACTGCTGCGCGAGCTGGAAGAGTCGAGCCGTGACAACGACGCCAAACACAACCCTCGCGCCAAATCGTGGATGGACAAGGTCAAGGACTTTTTCGCCGAGTAATTCCTGACCTTGCCGTGACGGCGCCAGCCGAAACGGCAGGGGCAACGATGCGCCCGGAGTAGCCCCAACGCGGTCCGCAACTAGGTATCGCTCCTATCCCCTGCCCAGCAGAAAACCTGCCCGGCAGGGGATATTTCATTCAGATAAGTGTTAGCCGGCAGAATGGCCAGAGCATTACCAAAGTAAGAGATTTTCCTGTTCCCCGGAAGCTGCTTCGACTGCTAGAATCAACGGATTACGAACGGGGGAGACCGAACATGCGAGTCCTGAAGCGGCTAGCCAGCGTTGGCGCAATTGTTTTTTCGGCCGTTAGTTGGGCGAATGAACCAGGCGTCACCGACACCACCATCACCATCGGCATGTCCGCCCCGTTCTCCGGCCCCAATGGCGCTTACGGCCTCGAGATGCGGCAGACCATCCAGTCTTATTTTGCGCAGGTCAACAAGATGGGCGGCATCAACGGCCGCAAGCTCGATCTGGTGGCGCTGGATGACGGCTACGAAACCGAGAAAACGGTCGCCAACACCAAGGCCCTGGTCAAGGACAAGAACGCTTTTGCCTTGCTCGCCTATTACGGTTCCAGCCCGACCACCGAGGCAATGAACAACGTCTTCGGTCCGGCCGGCGTTCCGCTGATCGGTACCATTTCCGGCGCCTCGACGCTGCGCGAACCGATCAGCGCCAATCCGAATTCGCGCTACATGTTCAATGTTCGCGCCAGCTACGCCGATGAAACCGACGCCATCGTCAATCAGCTGATTTCACTGGGACTGAAGAGCATTGCCGTTTTCTACCAGAACGATGGTTTCGGCAAATCCGGACTGGAAGGCGTCACGACAGCCCTCAAGAAACATAATCTGGCGCCATCCGCCGTCGGCACCGTCGAACGGAACTCGACCGAAGTCGGCAAGGCGATAGAGGCCATCGCCAAGGCCAACCCGCAGGCCGTGATAATGGTCACGCTGTACAAACCGACAGCCGCCTTCGTCAAAGGGATGAAAAAAGCCGGGCAGAACCCGATGTTAATGACCCTGTCACCGGTCGGCACCGAACAACTGGTTCAGGAACTCGGGCCGGAAGCCCGTGGCATCGGAATTTCCCAAGTCGTGCCCTACCCCTGGAATGATGCGACGCTGGTTGTCCGCGATTATCAGAAGCTGTCCGTCAAGTCCGGCAATTATTCGTACTACGGCATGGAAGGCTACCTGATGGCCCGCACCCTGGTCGAAGGACTGAAACGCTCCGGCAAGGATCTGAGCCGCGACAAACTGGTCACATCGCTGGAAAGCATGAATGGCGTGGACTTTGGCGGCTACCGCATCGGCTACTCGGCGAACAGCCGTGTCGGTTCGCGCTTTGTTGAACTGACCGTCGTCGGCCCGGGCGGCAAGATATTGAAGTAGTCCAGCCTTCGCAAACGCAGCGCTTCACACGTAAAAACGGCCCTTTTCAGGGCCGTTTTACATTCACCGCCAGACCTTCAGGCGCGCCGCCAGGTGGTGCCCTGGGCACTGTCATCCAGCGCGATGCCGGCAGCTTTCAGCACGTCGCGAACGCGATCCGCCTCGGCAAAATTTCGCGCCTTCTTGGCTGCCGCCCGCTCGGCGATCAGTTGCTCGATGGCCGCCTCGTCCAGTCCGCCGGCCGCCGCATCGCCGCGCAGATAAACCATCGGCTCGCGTTCCAGCAAACCGATCACGCCACCCAGCGCCTTCAGCAAGCCGGACAATTCGGCACTGCGCTGACGATTGACTTCACCAGCCAGTTCGAAAAGCACGGCAACGGCCCCGTGCGAATCGAAATCCTCGTCCAGCGCAGCGGCAAAACGGGCAGCGAAATCGTGGCTCCAGTCGATCTCGACCGCCACGGGCGGCACATCGCGCAGGGCGAAATAGAGACCGTCCAGACTGCGTTTGGCGTCGTCGAGATGGGCATCCGAGTAATTCAGCGGACTGCGATAGTGGGCGCGCAAAATGAAGAAGCGCACCACCTCGGCGTCGTAACGGGCCAGCACTTCGCGGATGGTGAAGAAGTTGCCGAGCGATTTCGACATCTTCTCGTTGTCGACCCGGACGAAACCGTTATGCATCCAGTAATTGACGAAGGTGCAGTGATGCGCTCCTTCCGACTGGGCAATCTCGTTTTCGTGGTGCGGGAACTGCAGATCCTGCCCGCCGCCATGGATGTCGAAATGTTCGCCGAGCAGTTTCGAGCTCATCGCCGAACACTCGATATGCCAACCCGGCCGCCCCTCGCCCCACGGCGACTCCCAGGCCGGCTCACCGGGCTTGGCATGTTTCCACAGCACGAAATCGAGCGGATCCTGCTTGGCCGACTCGACCTCGACCCGCTCGCCGGCCCGCAGGTCGTCGAGCGACTTGCCGGACAGCTTGCCGTAACCGTCAAACTTGCGCACCGCGTAATTCACATCGCCATCGGAAGCCTGATAGGCCAGGCCACCAGCTTCCAGCTTGCCGATCAGCTCGAGCATTTCCGGCACAAACTCGGTCGCCCGCGGCTCGAAATCGGGACGCTGCACGCCGAGCGCATCGGCATCTTCGTGCATGAAGGCGATGAAGCGATTGGTCAGCTGCTGGATCGTCTCGCCGTTCTCCGCCGCCCGTTTAATGATCTTGTCGTCGATATCGGTAATGTTGCGAACGTAAGTGACGTCGTAACCGGAGGCCTTCAGCCAGCGGTAAACCAGGTCGAAAACAACCATCACTCGGGCGTGACCGAGGTGACAGTAGTCATAGACCGTCATGCCGCAGACATACATGCGAACCTTGTTCGGTTCAATAGGGACGAAAATCTGCTTTTCGCGCTTCAGGGAATTGTGGATTTTTAGCATGCCGGGATGAATTCGTGGCGCCGCCGGAGCGCTTAAACCTATGGAAACATCGGCGTTTTTGGTAGAATCGGAAGATTGTATAACCTTGAAAATTATAGCATAGCGATGACCACCAAATCCCTGCCCAAGCCCCGTTTCCAGCAGCTCAAGACGCTGCGTGCACTGGCTATCGGCCTGGCGATCGGCTTCGCCGCGCCCGTTTTTGCCGACAACCTGCCGGAAGTTCAGCGACTGATCAAGCAGGGTCAGTATCCGCAAGCCCTCGAAAAGGTCGACGCCTATCTGAGCAGCCGCCCCAAGGACGCCCAGGGCCGCTTCCTGAAAGGCCTGATTTACACCGAGATGAACAAGCCGGCCGAGGCGATCAACATTTTCACCAAGCTGTCGGAAGACTACCCGGAACTGCCCGAGCCCTATAACAACCTGGCCGTGCTCTACGCCCAGCAGAAGCAATACGACAAGGCGCGCACGGCACTCGAAATGGCCATAAGGACTCACCCCTCCTACGCCATCGCCTACGAAAACCTCGGCGACGTCTATGCCAAGCTGGCCAGCCAGGCCTACGACAAGGCCCTGCAACTGGACAACTCGAATCCCGCCACCCAGAACAAGCTGGCGCTGATTCGCGACCTGATCACCACCTCCGGCAAGGGCAACGTCAAACCGCCAGTGCCGGCCCCGGTCGCTGCCGCTCCGGTCGCCGCCAAACCCGCCCCGGTCGCTCCCCCCGCCGCAACGCCGACCGCCAGTGTCGTCACCTCGACGCCGGGCGCCGCCGCCAACAACACCCCGGCCAAGCCGGTCGAAGCCAAGCCGGCTCCGGTCGTCGCCACCAATCCGCCGCCGGCCCCGGCACCAAGCAAGGCCGACCCAGCCAGCGACGATATCGCCAAAGCAATCAACGCCTGGGCCAGCGCCTGGTCGCGCAAGGACATGAAGGCCTACCTCGGCGCTTACGCCAGCGACTTCAACACGCCCAAGGGAATGTCCCGCAAGGCTTGGGAAGCCGAGCGCGAAGACCGCATCGCCGGCAAGTCGGGCAAGATTTCGGTCAGCGTCGATAGCCCGCAGATTTCGGTCAATGGCGACAAGGCCACGGTGAAGTTTCGCCAGAGCTACAAGGCAGGCAGTTTGAGCAGCTCGGCCAGCAAGACATTGATTCTCGTCCGCTCGGGTAGCAAGTGGCTAATCAAGGAAGAAAACGCGCGCTGATGTTGAGCCGCAAATTTGTCATTCTCGGTCTGGTCGGTTGCCTGTCCGGCGGCTCCCTGATTTACCGCCTCGCCGCAACTGATCCGGCAACCACCTTGCCGCTGGAGTCCGTGCAATCCGGGTTCCCGGCCGAAGCATCGGACACCACTGGGCCAGCCCGCCGGTCAGCGGCCGCCCCGCACGGGCTGCCACCGACCACCGTTTCCGACTCCGGCCCGGAGGCTCAGCTGACCTCGATTTTCAAGGAAATCGAGGCCAATCATCTGAGCAATGCGTTGCAGCAGACCGAGGCATTGCTCCGGCAACACCCGAACTACCGACTCGCCAATCTGATCAAGGGCGATCTGCTGCTCGCCAGGACGCAGCAGATCCAGACCTTTGGCGCCCTGAACGGCGCCCCGGCCGACAAGGTCGCCGACCTGCGCGCCGAGGCCATCGTCCGCCTCAAGGGCTATCGTGAAAAGCCGGAGGCCAACTTCGTGCCGCGCTACCTGTTGCAGATGCAACCGGATCAGCGTTACGCCATCGTCGTAGACACCAAGCGCTCCCGTCTGTATCTCTACGAAAACGACAAGGCCCATGGCGGCCGGCCGCGCTTCGTTGCCGATTACTACGTCACCCACGGCAAGCTGGGCGCCGAGAAACTGGCCGAAGGCGACAAGAAGACCCCGGTTGGCGTTTACCACGTCACCGCCAACCTGCCCCGGCAAAAACTGGCGGACCTGTACGGCAGCGGCGCCTTCCCAATTAATTACCCAAACGAACTGGACAAGCAGCAGGGCCGCAAAGGCAGCGGCATCTGGCTGCACGGCACGCCGTCCAACACCTTCGCCCGCCCGCCGCGCGCCTCCGATGGCTGCGTGGTGCTGACCAATCAGGACCTCGATGCGATCGCCAAGAACCTGCAGGTCGGCCTGACCCCGGTGATCATCAGCAACTCCGTCGAATGGTTGTCGCTCGACGACTGGGCGCGCGAACGCGACGAATTGAACAAGACCATCAACAGCTGGCGTAGCGACTGGGAAAGTCGCGACAGCGAACGCTATATGCGCCATTACTCGAAGCGCTTCAAGTCGGGCGATCAGGATTACGACCAGTTCGCGGCGCAAAAGAAGCAGGTCAATGCCAGCAAGGAGTGGATCAAGATCAAGACCGACAACCTCTCGGTGTTCCGCAATCCGGGCAAGGAAGAAGTCGTCGTCGTCACCTTCGATCAGGATTACCGCAGCAACAACCTGAACAACCAGATGAAGAAGCGCCAGTATTGGCTGCGCGAAAATGGCAAGTGGAAAATCATTTACGAAGGAACTGCCTGATGCTGAAAAAGATCTCCGCCCTGGCCGCCGGCCTGCTGGCCTCCCTCGCCGTGTGGGCGACACCGACGCTGGAAATGACCACCTCGCTGGGCAAGATCACGCTTGAACTGTATCCGGAGAAGGCGCCGAAGACAGTCGAGATGTTCCTCTACAACGCCAAGCACGGCTTTTACGAAGCGACCATTTTCCACCGCGTGATCAACGGCTTCATGATCCAGGGCGGCGGCTTCAACCGCGCCATGGAAGAAAAGAAAGTGATCACCCCGGCGTTGCCGAACGAAAGCCCGAACGGCCTGCCTAACGAACGTGGCAGCATCGCAATGGCGCGCACCCAGGACCCGCATTCGGCTCGCGTCCAGTTCTTCATCAACCTGAAGGACAACGACGCCCTCAATCACCGCACCACGGCCGACCCGCGCGGCTGGGGTTACACCGTGTTCGGCAAGGTGACCCAGGGCATGGACGTCGTCGACAAGATCGCCAAGGTGCCGACCGGCAGCGCTGGCTACTACCAGGACGTACCGACGACGCCAGTCGTCATCCAGAACGTCAAAATCATCTCGGAAAAATAAGGATACCCAATGATCAAGCTCACCACCAACCACGGTGTCATCACCCTCGAACTGAATGCCGAAAAGGCACCGAAGACGGTCGCCAACTTCCTCGCCTACGTCGAAGCCGGCCACTACGACAACACGGTTTTCCACCGCGTCATCAAGAATTTCATGATTCAGGGCGGCGGCATGGAGCCGGGCATGAACCAGAAGCCATGCAACGAACCGATCGAGAACGAAGCCGCCAACGGCCTGAAGAACAAGCGCGGAACCATTGCCATGGCGCGCACCAACGATCCGCACTCCGCGACCGCCCAGTTCTTCATCAATACCGTCGATAACGACTTTCTCGACTTCAAGTCGCCGTCCGGCCAAGGCTGGGGCTACTGTGTGTTCGGCGAAGTCGTCGAAGGCCTCGACGTGGTCGACAAGATCCGCGCCGTGAAGACCGGCAACAAGGGCTTCCATCAGGACGTGCCGGCCGAAGACGTGATCATCGAAAAAGCCGAAATCGTTTGATCCTCTTCATTTCCGATCTGCACCTGTCGCCCCGGTCACCCGGGGCGACTTGTTTGTTCCGCCAGTTTCTTGCCGGGCGTGCCCGTCAGGCGACCGAGCTGTACATTCTCGGCGACCTGTTCGAGGCCTGGGTCGGCGATGACGACCTGGCCGATCCGTTGAATGCCGAGATCATCGCCGGCTTGCGGGCGGCCGCCGAAAGCGGCCTGAAAATCAACGCCATGCACGGCAACCGCGACTTCCTGCTCGGCGCCGGCTTTGCCGCGGCGAGCGGCGTCAAGCTGCTGAACGACCCGTATATCCTGTCCACGGCCGAATGGCAGTTCGTCCTCTCGCACGGCGACGCCCTCTGCCTCGACGATACCGCTTACATGGCCTTTCGCACCCAGGCGCGTAATCCGGAATGGCAGGCAGCGCTGCTCGCCAAGCCGCTCGCCGAGCGCCGGGTCATCGCCGCCCAGATGCGCGAAATCAGCGAAGCGAGCCAGCGCGACAAGGCCAATCCCTACACCGACCTGCAGCCGGCGGCGACCGACGATTTCCTGCGCGAACACGGCTACGCCACCTTCATTCACGGCCACACCCATCAGCCGGCGATGCACGACCATATCGTCGACGGCATTCACGTCGAACGCTGGGTGCTCGCCGACTGGCACGAAGAGCGCGGCGAATGCCTGGTCTGGGATGGCGAGGCCCTGCGCCGCGAAGCCATCCTGCCGGAACAACGGGCGTAACCCGGTGGCGACCGCAACCATGAGCCAGTCGTCCGCGCTGCAGATCCTGCGCGACGTTTTCGGCTACCCCGCCTTCCGCGGCGCCCAGGCCGAGATCATCGACCATATCGGCGGCGGCGGCGATGCGCTGGTGCTGATGCCGACCGGCGGCGGCAAAAGCCTGTGCTACCAGATTCCCGCCCTGCTCCGCCCGGGCTGCGCCGTCGTCGTCTCGCCGCTGATCGCGCTGATGCAGGACCAGGTCGATGCGCTGACCCAGCTTGGCGTCAAGGCCGCCTGCCTCAACTCGACGCTCGACTGGCGCGAGGCGCAGGCCGTCGAGCAGGCCATTTTCAGTGGCAATCTCGACCTCGTCTATATCGCCCCCGAACGCCTGCTGCTCGACCGCACGCTGTCGATGCTCGACGCCCTCGACGAAGCCGGCAAGCTAGCCCTGTTCGCCATCGACGAGGCGCACTGCGTCTCGCAATGGGGCCACGATTTCCGCCCGGAATACCTGCAGCTTTCCGCCCTGCACGAACGCTACCCAAACGTGCCGCGCATTGCGCTGACCGCCACCGCCGACCAGGCGACGCGCAGCGAAATCCTGGTCCGCCTCGGCCTCGGCGAAGCGCGCGTCTTCCTGTCCAGCTTCGACCGCCCGAATATCCGCTACACCGTGGTCGAGAAGGACAATGCGAAGAAACAATTGCTCGCTTTCCTGGCCGGCCGCAAAGGTCAGGCCGGCATCGTCTATTGCCTGTCGCGCAAGAAGGTCGAGGAAACCGCCGAATGGTTGTCGGCCCAGGGCTACTCGGCCCTGCCCTACCACGCCGGGCTGCCGGTCGCGACGCGGGCCGCCAACCAGCGCCGCTTCCTGCGCGAGGAAGGACTGGTGATGTGCGCCACCATCGCCTTCGGCATGGGCATCGACAAGCCGGATGTCCGCTTCGTCGCCCACCTCGACCTGCCGAAAAGCATCGAGGCCTATTACCAGGAAACCGGCCGGGCCGGCCGCGACGGCGAACCGGCCGAAGCCTGGATGACCTACGGCATGCAGGACGTCGCGCTGCAACACTCGCGCATCGCCGAATCGGGCGCCGGCGAGGGCCAGAAAATCCTCGAGTCGCAACGCCTGACCTCGCTGCTCGCCTATTGCGAAGCCCCTCGCTGCCGGCGCCAGGTCCTGCTCAACTATTTCGGCGAAGAACGCGCCCCCTGCCACAACTGCGACGTCTGCCAGGATCCGCCGGAACTGTGGGACGGCACATTGGCCGCCCAGAAGGCGCTGTCGGCGATATTCCGTACCGGCATGCGCTTCGGCGTCAGCCATCTGACCGACATCCTGCGCGGCAAGGCGACCGACAAGGTCAAGCAGTGGAACCACGATCAGCTGCCGACCTTCGGCGTCGGCGCCGATCTCGACGAGCACGCCTGGAAAAGTGTTTTCCGCCAGCTGGCGGCAGCCGGCCTGGTCCATGTCGACATGACCGAACACGGTGCCCTGCAACTGACCGATGCCGCCCGTCTGGTGCTCAAGGGCGGCCAGCGCGTCGAGCTGCGCCGGCCGGTCAAGCGCAAGAGCAGCAGCCCGTCGCGCAGCAGCACAGTTGTGCACAGCGACCTGTCGGCGGCCGACGAAGCACTGTTCCAGACCTTGCGCCAATGGCGCAGCGATACCGCCAGGGAACAAGGCGTGCCGGCCTACGTCATCCTGCACGACAAGACCTTGCGCGAACTGGCCGAAGTCCGGCCGGTCAGCCATGGCCTGCTGGCCGGCATCACCGGCATGGGCAGCGCCAAGATCGAGCACTATGGCGAAGAACTGCTTAACCTGATCCGCAACGAGGGCTGAGATGGACAACGGCAATATCCTCAAGGCCATGCTGGCGGCCATCGTCAGCGCCGCCCTGATCGTCTCCGGCATCGCGCCCTACGAGCGCCTGACCTGGCTCATGGAAGTGGCGCCGGTGCTGATCGCCCTGCCGCTGCTGCTGGTCACCCGCAAAAGCTATCCGCTGACCACCCTGCTTTATCTGCTGATCGCCGTACACGCGCTGGTCCTGATCGGCGGCGGCGCCTACACCTATGCCCGCGTCCCGTTCGGTTTCTGGCTGCAGGACCTGCTCGGCACCGTGCGCAATCCCTACGACAAGCTCGGCCATTTGCTGCAGGGCTTCGTGCCAGCGCTGGTGGCGCGCGAAATCCTGCTGCGCGGCGCCTATGTCAATGGCCGCCGGATGGCCGGCTTCCTGTGCATCTGCATCGCGCTGGCGATCAGCGCCAGCTACGAGCTGATCGAATGGGCCGCCGCGTTGTGGATGGGCCAGGGCGCCGACGAGTTCCTCGGCACCCAGGGCGATGTCTGGGATACGCAATCCGACATGTTCATGGCGTTGATCGGCTCGAGCACGGCCATCGCGCTGCTCTCCGGCTGGCACGACCGCCAGCTGGCCAAACTGCGCTCAGCGTAAGGCGTGGGCCGGGTCGGCCGCCACAGCCCGCAAGTGGGACAGCCGCGGCCGACTCCAATCAGATGCAGAGGGCGCCGGGATCGGCCCGCATCAGCCGCTTGTTCATCTTGCCGACGCTGGTTTTGACCAGGGTTTTGACGAAGCTCACCTGCAACAGCACGCCGTAGCGTGAAATGCCGGCCGTCTCGATGGCGTGCGCGGCGTAATTGCGCAGCGCGTGCTCGGTGATCTGGCCGACGAATTCCGGCTTGAGCAAGACCAGCGCCAGCGGCCGCTCACCCCACTTGTCGTCGGGCACGCCGATCACGGCGACCTCATGTACCGCCTCATGCTTGGCGATGATGTCTTCCAGTTGCAGCGAGGAAGTCCATTCGCCGCCGGTCTTGATGACATCCTTGATACGGTCGGTGACCTTTAGGTAGCCGGCCGGGTTGATGTTGCCGATATCCGCCGTGTGCAAATAGCCGCCCGCCCACAGCGCTTCGGAAGCCTCCGGCGCGGCGACATAGCCCTGACTCAGCCATGGCGCACGGACCACGACTTCGCCGGTCGTCTTGCCGTCGTGGGCGACATCGGCCATCTCCGGATCGACGATGCGCAGATCGACCAAGGGCAGCGGCCGGCCGGTCTTCGCCCGAATCACCGCCTGCTCTTCCAGCGAACGGTTGAGATCGACGCTTTCGAGGTGGGCCATGCTCAGCACCGGGCAGGTTTCAGACATGCCATAGCCGGTAAACAGATCCATGCCGAGCTTCTGGGCCGAAATGGCCATCGCTTCCGGCATCGCCGCGCCGCCGATGAGGATTTTCAAGCCGCTGAAATCGGTGGTCTTGGCGTGCGGATGGCTGAGGATCATGTGCAGGATGGTCGGCACGCAATGCGAGAAACTCACCCCTTCCGTACTGATCAGGCGGCAGATCGTCTCCGGCTGATAACGACCCGGATAAACCTGCTTGATGCCCATCATCGTCGCCAAATAGGGAAAGCCCCAGGCATGCACGTGGAACATCGGCGTCATCGGCATATAGACGTCTTCGCGATGAATATGCCCCTGCTGGTTGGCGCCGCCCATCGCGGCGGCACAGCCCAGGGTGTGCAGGACGAGCTGGCGATGGCTGAAATAGACGCCTTTCGGATTGCCCGTCGTGCCCGTCGTGTAGAAGGTCGTGGCCTGGGCGTTTTCGTCGAAATCCGGGAAGTCGTAGTCGCAGGAAGCCGCAGCCAGCATGCTTTCGTACTCGGCCGCCATGCGCACCGGCGCTGCCGGCATCGCCGGCTCGTCGGAGAAGAGCACGAAAGTCTTCACCGTCTCCAGCTGCGGCGCGATCTGGGCCAGCACCGGGAAAAACTCGCTGTTGACCAGTAGCACATCGGCCCCGGCGTGATTCAGCGTATAGAGAATCTGCTCCGGGCTAAGACGCACGTTCACCGTCTGCAGGACCGCCCCCATCATCGGCACGGCAAAGAAACATTCCAGGTAGCGATGGCTGTCCCAATCCATCATCGCCACCGTCTGCCCGGCGGCCACGCCAAGCTGCTGCAAACCGTTGGCCAGCCGGCCGATGCGTTCGTTCAGCGTTCGGTAGTTGTAGCGCAGCTTGCCCTGATAGGTAATCTCCTGCTCCGGCGCGATGGCCAGCGGTGTCAACAGCAATTGCTTGATGAGCAACGGGTACTGGTAGGCCGAAGCGGTGGACTGAACGAGTTTGACCGGCATGTTTCTCTCCCTGAACGAATGTTATTTTTTGGCGTAACGACCGCCCTTGGGGATTTTACTCGTCGCCTGACCTCTAAGTGCGCCGACAGACAGACTCTTGTGGCCGGCACTGTTTCAATCGGGATACAGCGTCGCGGGCGCAACGCGGTGGCGCTGCCGGGGCGGCAACCAGCCAAGACTGGACGCTCGGATGACCGATAACGCTACCGTTCCGGGCTTCTGGCCATCTGCCGGACGATGCGACCTGTATCACCGGCATTACAGATGGGCGCCAGGCAGCCGTCTCGAAGAACGCAAGCCCATGGTTTTATGCGATTTATTTTTCAGGCATGGCGATTGCGTAGCGGATGTCTCGTGCAGAGCATCGCAGCATTGATTCGGGAGGGACATCATGCACAGCCTGACCATGAAGGCCTTGGTTGTTTTGGCCGCAACAATTCCGCCATCATTTACGCCGGCCCTGAATGCGCAACACGACAATCTACAGATCCTCGCGACGCAGGCGGCCGGCGAGCTTCCGCCGCAGGAATTGCTCAGTACGGCAACCCGGGATTTGCTGGAGATCGCCAGCCATCACCGCGCCGAGCACGATCCGGCGAGCCTTGAGCCGCCAGCCGCCAGCCTCAGCAATGCGGTCGAAGCACGGATCCGCTCGCTGTTTGCCATCGATACGATGACCAAGCTGGTACTCGGGCGCAGCTGGCGCCAGGCTTCGCCGGAACAGCAGCAGGCCCTGGTCGCCGAGTTCGGGCGTTTGCTGGTCCAGACCTGCGTCTCGGCGCTCGCCAACGCCCACCAACCGGCAATCACCTTCAAGCAGCTGACGCCGGTGCCCGGCGACGATGGGGTGACCGTTCGTTCATTTGTCACGCGGCCCGGCAGCAAGCCGTGGACCATCGATTACGACATGGAAAAAACGCCCGCCGGCTGGAAGGTTGTCGATATCAAGATGGATGGACTGCGGCTGATCACCATCCATCGCGATGCCTTTGCCGAACTGGTGCGTGACGACGGGATCGATGGGCTGCTGACCTCGCTGGCCGCGTGGAACCAGCGCAGCGAATTGCCCGCGGCGGATTCGCGGCAACACCTGCCGGCCGCGCTGATCCTGATGCACATTGCCACGCAACGCGGCTTCATCGGCGGCGGCTGAGCGCCTGGCCGAGGCTGCCGGCAACTCTGCCGGCAAAATTGTTCTCGATCATTTGTGCCATGGAGGTTTCCCGTTAAGCTGGCGGGATGAAAGTTACCCGTCGGCAGTTTCTCCTCGGCACCGCCTGTCTGCTCGGTGCGCCAACCGTCATGGCGGCACCGGTTCGCCCCAAAGTCGTCATTGTCGGTGGAGGCTGGGGCGGACTGGCGGCCGCCCGGCAACTGGCCAGCCAATGCGACGTGCTGATGATCGAACGCAACCCGGATTTCGTCTCGCTGCCGCTGAGCAATCGCTGGCTGGCCGGCCTCGATGACGGCCGCCGGCTGCGCCAGGATTACCGCGGCGCCGCCCAGGCACTCGGCTATCGTTTCCTGCAGAGCGAAGTGCTCGGCATCGAACGCGGAGCGCGCCGGGTCGACACCAGCCACGGCAGCTTTCCCTATGACTGGCTGATCGTCGCCGCCGGCATCGCCGAGGCCGATCCGGCCCTGTTTGCCGGCGATCAAGCCGCCGCCCGGCATACCCGGGAGCATTTCCCGAGCGCCTATACGGCCGGTCGCGAACTCGACGTCCTGAAGCAGAAACTCGCCGGTTTTTCCGGTGGCGAATTCCTGATGACGCTGCCGCTCGCCCCCTATCGCTGCCCGCCGGCACCCTATGAACGCGCCGTGATCATCGCCCAGGCGATCAAGACGCGCGGCCTCAAGGCCCGCCTCACGCTGGTCGAGCCGAACGCGCCGTGGCCGGCCTATCAGCGGGTATTCAGCGAGGTCTATCGCGATCAGGTGAATTACCTGCCGAATACCCGGCTGCACCAGCTCGACCCATATCGCCGCATCGCGACGCTGGATATCGACGAAATCAACTTTACCGATGCACTGATCATGCCGCAGCAGCAAGCCGCCGACATCTGCCGGCGCAGCGGACTAGTCGCTGCCGATTCGGCATGGGCCGCCGTCGATCCGCGAAATTTCGGCGTCAGCGGAGATGAACGGGTCTTCGTCATCGGCGACAGTGTCGGTTCCGTTTCGCCGCTCTTCGGCCACTATCCGAAAACCGGCGAACTGGCGAGCCGGATGGGCCAGATCGTCGCCACCGAGATCGCCGGTCGCATCGCCGGCCAGCCGCCCGTCCCGGCACTGCCGGAAAGTACCTGTTTCGCCTACGTCAATCTGGCGCCAGCCGCCTTCACGCGCATCGTCACCCGCTACCGCCTGCGCGGCGATGGCCTGGTCGCCCAGACGATCAGCCAGACCCGCGAGAACAACCCACAGGGCGAAGACGATGCCTGGCTGGACGCCCGGCACGGCGAGCTGTTCGGCCCGGCGGCCCGGCGCTGAGGCAGGCTAGTGGCGGGCGTAGATCGAGGTATCGCCGTCGGGCTTGACGAGCAGCGTCTCGTATAGCTCGCGGCGGACGCGGCCCTGGCCGGTGTCGCCATCAAGCACGGTGCAGGCGGTATCGCAGGTCGGGCTGGAGAATTCCCGGCCCGGCGCGCCGAGCGGCAAACCGGGAACGGACAGGCCGCGCGCCTTGCGCTTCTCGCGCAGCAACTCCTTGATATCGTCGGCCGGTACATGGCCTTCGACGAAATAGCCGGCGACCGTCGCGGTCGGTTCAGCCTCCAGATGTTTCGGCACTTTCAAGCGGCGCTTGACGGCGGCCATGTCGTCGCTCGGCACCAGCTTGACGGTAAAGCCGTTGTTGCGCAGATGTTCGGCGTAATCGATACAGGCCAGGCAAACCGTAGGCGCATACACGGTAACCGGCGGCAAGGGCGCATCGGCGAATGCGGCGCCGGCCAGCCAGCCCAAGGTGATCAACGTCATCTGCTTCAGCATGGCTTGCCCGCCTTGCAGCCCTTGAGCATCCACAGCGAAATCACGCCGGCGGCCTCGTCGGCCTTGACCTTGCGCGCCATGGCGGTAGCGTCGCGCCCCTGGTTGTTTTTCAGCAAGGGATCGGCGCCGGCATTGAGCAAGGCCAGCGCATGCTGTGCGCGGCTGGCATAGGCAGCCATGTGGATCGGCGTCGAACCGTCGAGATCGCGGGCATTCGGATCGGCACCGGCGGCGAGCAGAGCGGCCATGGCACTGAGATCCGGATTCATTGCGGCAAGATGCAGAGGCGTCGAGCCGAGCGCCGTGCGCACGTCGCGCAGGCTTGGGTCGGCCTTCAGCAGACGTGACAGCTCCGCCCCGCTGCCCTCGCGCGCCGCCTGATGAATCGGCAACTCGACCACGCCGCTCTGGGCCGAGGCCGGTGGGGCCAGCAGACAAAATATGGCGAATGCCATGAATATGGAACGCATGTTCTTCTCCTGATTAGCCGGCAGATTATCGGGGTTTATCAGCCAACTGCCTGAACTTCGATCAAATGTAAAAAATCAGACAACAACATAACGAAGATGTTGCCCGGCAACGGCAACAAGTTCCGGCACATGGGTGGGCGTGGCAGCATACACCAGAACGGAAGATCGCTTTTTTCGCACGCCGGCCGTCAATGCAGGTTGGGCCATATGAAAAAACGGCGACTGTTTACACAGTAGCCGTTTTTTGGGGCCGACAAGTCGGCCAGCCATACCTGATCGACTCTCCTTCCTCGCCGTCCAAACGCCGAAGAAGGAAGCTGGTATCAGCGGTGCCGACTGCCCGAGCGATGCTGCGGCGGGCTGCCGGCATTCTGGGCCGGCCTTCTCGCCTGCGGGCCGCCCGGCTGCTGCGGCTTGCGCCCACCGCGGGGCGGCTGCACCGGACGCGGCGCGGCATGGGCCGATGGCTCGAAGCCTTCGATGACTTCACGCTCCAGCTCGCGCTTGATCAGTCTTTCGATATCGCGCAGGCTGCCGCGCTCGTCGTGACAGACCAGCGAAATCGCCTCGCCTTCCATGCCGGCCCGGCCGGTCCGGCCGATCCGGTGCACATAATCCTCGGCGATATTGGGCAGCTCGAAATTGATGACGTAAGGCAGCGCATCGATATCGAGACCGCGCGCCGCGATATCGGTGGCAACCAGCGCAACCAGTTTGCCTTCCTTGAATTCGGTCAGGGCCCGGGTCCGCGCCCCCTGCGATTTGTCACCGTGCAGCGCCGCCGAGCGGATGCCGGACTTTTCCAGCGTCTTGGCCAGCGCATCGGCCCCGTGCTTGGTCCGGGCGAAGACCAGCACCTGATGCCAGCCGCGCGTCGCGAACAGGTGGCACAGCAGTTCCTTCTTCTGCTCCCGATTGGTTTCGATAACGCGCTGCGTCACCGTTTCCGCCGCCGTATTGCGGGCGGCGACATCGACCGAGACCGGATTGTGCAGCAGGCCGCTGGCCAGCTCGCGGATTTCCGGCGAGAAGGTGGCGGAGAACATCAGGTTCTGCCGTTGCTTGGGCAACAGCGCAATAAGCTTGCGAATGTCGCGAATGAACCCCATGTCGAGCATGCGGTCGGCTTCGTCAAGAACGAAAATCTCGACTTTCGAAAGATCGACGGTGCGTTGCTGCACGTGGTCGAGCAGCCGGCCGGGCGTCGCTACCAGCACGTCGACGCCACGGCGCAGATTGGCGATCTGCGGATTGATGCCGACCCCGCCGAAAACGGCCAGCGAGTTGATCGGCAGATGCTTGCCGTAGGTGCGCACGCTCTCCTCGACCTGGATCGCCAGTTCGCGGGTCGGCGTCAGGACCAGCACGCGCGGCGTCTTGGAAACGCGGGACACCTGGGCGTTCGGGCCGGAAGTCAGGCGGTGCAGGATGGGCAGCGTGAAGCCGGCGGTCTTGCCGGTGCCGGTCTGGGCCGAGGCCATCAGGTCGTGCCCGGCCATCACGGCGGGAATCGCTTGTTGCTGGATCGGGGTCGGCGTGTCGTAACCCTGCTCGCTGACAGCGCGCAGGAGTTCGGCCTTAAGGCCGAGTTCGTTGAATTGCATGGAAAACTCCGGAAAATGGGAGGAACGCCGCATGAGCGGCGAAGAAAATCAGTGAATGCCTTCGATGTAGTAGTCGATACGGCCGCGTGGCGCCAAGTATTCGACTACCTCGACCGGCAGTTTGGCGGGGCTGATCGCCGCCTCGATGGTGGACTCGGCCTCACTCAGGTCGAGCAACAGAGCCTCGTTGCGTGGCACGCTCGGGTCGTGCAGCATGATTAGCGGGTGCAACAGGTCGTTGCTGTTGGTTTCAACGACCAAACCGATACTGCCATCGCTCAAGGTCACGAAGCAGCCGGGCGGATAAACCCCGATCTCCTTGACGAACAGTTGCAGCAGTTCCGGATCGAAATTGGCCTTCTCCTGCTTGAACATGAAGGCGACCGCTTCGGACGGTGTCTTGGCAGTTGTCAGGTCGAAGGGATTGCACAGGTTATCGTAGCGGTTGGCAATCGCCGCAATGCGCGCCAGCCGGGGAATCTTGGCGCCAACCAGATGGTTGGGAAAACCGTTGCCATCCCAGCGTTCGTGGTGGCAGGCGATGACATTCCTGACCGGCACCGGCAGGTCGCGAATCGCCGCCGCATACTTGATGCCGTAGCCGACATGCGCCTGGTAAAACTGTTCTTCGGACGGCGTGCGCCGCGAATTGCGCAGCACCCGGGCCGGCACGTCGGCCTTGCCGATGTCGTGAAACATCGCCCCCAGGCCCAGCCAGCGCATCTCCTCCTCGCCCAGCTTGGCCGCCTTGCCGAGCAACAGGGCGAGCACGACGACGTTCATCGCATGGTGCGCCGGGCCGGTCTCCTTGACCTTCATGTTGACCAGATGCACGGCCACGCTTTCGGCATCGAGCAGGTGATCGACCAGACGGCCGACCGTCGACTTGGCACGCCCACAGGATTCATTGGGGCGCGCCCCGAGATCGCGCAGGATTTCACCGATCCCCGTAGCTTCCTGCTCGAACAAGCGTTCGCAGCGCGCCAGACCCTCGCGCTGCTGGCGTACCCGCTCCGTGCGCTCGCGTTTGGCATCGAGCATCGAATGGAGCACGGCCGATGAGAAATCGACTTCCTCACCTTCGCGGCTGTTCTTCTCCGGCAGCGGCTGGGCGGTGCTGCGCGCCGGGTCCCACGCCACCGTCTTCAGACCGAGGCTGCGCAGAACCTTGATCTGTTCTTCACTGGACAGGCGAAAACGGTTGAGCAAAAACGGATGATCGAGCCACCGCACCTCGTCGATCGAGATGAAAACGCCGGGCTGCAGGAGATCGACCGATACCGTTTGCTTCATCAGCCGATCAACGACAGGCCGCGCTCGAGATCGGCCTGCAGATCCTCCACCGCTTCGAGACCGACGGCGATGCGCAGCAGCCCTTCGCTGATGCCGGCCGCCGCCCGGGCTTCCGGAGAAATGCGGCCGTGCGTGGTCGAAGCGGGATGGGTAATGGTGGTCTTGGTATCGCCGAGGTTGGCGGTAATCGACAGCAACTTGCAGTTATCGACGACCTGCCAGGCCTGCTCGCGCGCCCCCTTCACTTCGAAGGAAACAATCGCGCCGCCGCTCTTCTGCTGGGTTTTCGCCAACTCATATTGCGGGTGCGACGGTAGACCGGGGTAGAACACCCGGGCTACCTTGGGATGGGCTTCCAACCAGCTCGCCAGGCGCAGCGCGTTGGCCGCCTGCGCATCGATCCGGATTTTCAGTGTTTCCAGGCCCTTCAACAGCACCCAGGCGTTGAAGGCGGACAGCGTCGGGCCGGCCGTGCGCAGGTACTTGAAGACTTCCTCGGTCAGCTTTTTGGCCCCGCAGACCGCGCCGCCGAGGACACGCCCCTGGCCATCGAGGAACTTGGTCGCCGAGTGGACGACCAGATCGGCGCCCAGTTCGAGCGGCCGTTGCAGGATCGGCGTGCAGAAGCAGTTGTCGACCGCAACCAGAATGCCCTTGCCGTGGGCAATGGCGGCCAGCGCCCGGATATCGGCGATTTCGGTCAGCGGATTGGACGGCGTTTCGAGGAAGAACAGCTTGGTTTCAGGGCGGATCGCCGCTTCCCAGGCCGCCGGATCGGTGTGCGCAACGAAGGTGGTGGTGATTCCGGTACGCGACAGAATATTGTTGAACAGCTGCACGGTGGCGCCGAACAGGCTGTTCGAGGCGACGATGTGATCGCCCTGCTTGAGGTGCGCCAGACAGAGCGCCATGATCGCCGACATGCCGCTGGCTGTGGCGACGCAATCCTCGGCGCCTTCCAGCGCGGCGAGGCGTTCCTCGAACATGGTGACGGTCGGGTTGGAGAAACGGGCGTAGACATTGCCCTCTTCCTCACCGGAAAAGCGCCGGGCGGCATGCGCCGCACTGTTAAAGACGAAGCTCGAGGTCAGGTACAGGGCTTCGGAATGCTCGCCGAACTGGCTGCGCTCCTGGCCGGCACGCACGGCCAGGGTTTCCGGGCGATAGGCGGCGTCCTGGTCGAAGGCGCTCATCAGTCCTGGGCCTCCGAAGCCAGTTGCAGTACCAGTTGCTGGGCGGCATTGCCATCGCCGTCGTCGTCCATCTTGCCGCCGCCCTTGCCGCCGCGCTTGCCTTCGACGGCATCGAGGTAATACTCGTCGATATCGCCGGTGATGTAGCAACCATCGAAACAAGAGGCGTCGAACAAGGTCAGGTCGGCACGCAGCTTGGTCACCGAATTCTTCAGCGCTTCGAGATCCTGATAGACCAACGCATCGGCCCCGATTTCGCGGGCGATGCCCTCGCCGTCACGGCCGGTGGCAATCAGTTCGGAGCGGGTCGGCATGTCGATGCCGTAAACATTCGGAAAGCGCACCGGAGGTGCCGCGGAAGCGAAATAAACCTTGACCGCCCCGGCCGCCCGGGCCATTTCAACGATTTCCCGGCTGGTCGTCCCGCGGACGATGGAATCGTCGACCAGCAGCACGCGCTTGCCCTTGAATTCCTGGCCAACGGTATTGAGCTTCTGGCGCACCGATTTCTTGCGCATCGACTGCCCGGGCATGATGAAGGTCCGGCCGACGTAGCGGTTCTTGACGAACCCTTCGCGGAACGGGATGCCCAGCGCCTGTGCCAACTGCATGGCCGAAGGCCGGCTGGAGTCGGGAATCGGGATGACGACGTCGATGTCCTCGACCGGAATGTGCTTCTTGACCTTTTCGGCGAGCGCTTCGCCCATGGCCAGGCGGGCTTCATAAACGGAAACGCCGTCGATGACCGAATCCGGCCGGGCCAGATAAACGTATTCGAAAATACACGGCGCGTAGATTGGCTGCTGCGCGCACTGGCGGCTGTACAGCTGGTGATCGAGACTGACGAAAACCGCCTCGCCCGGCTCGATATCGCGCACCATCTCGAAACCCAGCGTATCCAGGGCCACCGATTCGGAAGCGATCAGATACTCAGTTCCCTCAGGCGTCTGGTTCTGGCCATAAACCAGCGGCCGGATGCCGTACGGGTCGCGGAAAGCGAGCAAGCCGTAACCGGCAATCAGGGCGACCACGGCATAGGCGCCACGGCAGCGACGGTGCACTCCGGCCACTGCCTGGAAAATGCTGTCCACATCCAGCTCGTAGCCATGCGAAGCCGATTGCAGCTCATGCGCCAGCACATTGAGCAGGACTTCGGAGTCGGAATTGGTGTTGATGTGCCGGCGGTCGAGGCGGAACATCTCGCCCTTCAACTGCTCGGCATTAGTCAGGTTGCCGTTGTGGCCGAGCACGATGCCGAACGGCGAATTGACGTAGAACGGCTGGGCTTCGGCAAAGTTGTAGGCCGAACCGGCGGTCGGGTAGCGGACATGGCCGATACCCCAGTTGCCGGGCAGGGCCCGCATGTTGCGCGTGCGAAAAACGTCGCGCACCAACCCCGGCCCCTTGTGCAGGTTGAAGGTATTGCCTTCCGCGGTAGCAATCCCGGCCGCATCCTGTCCGCGATGCTGGAGCACCATCAGGCCGTCGTAAAGCAACTGGTTGACCGGCGATGTCGCCACCACACCTAAAATCCCGCACATAGTTTTTTTCCTGCCTAACTAAATCGAATTCGTTTTGCCAAATCGTCCGGCAACCATTGTCTGGCCACCAAAACCGCTGTTTCCAACGGCGGCGAAAGCGTCGCTTCGCGCCACCATGACTGCTTCGGAGCGGCAGTCATGCCACCCAGGCCAACCAGCACCATGGTGACCAGCACGCCCCGCACCAAACCAAAAATCATTCCCAACAAACGGTCCGACAGGCTCAAGCCAAGCGCCTTGACCATACTGCTCACCGCCCAGCGAACCAGCGACATCGCCAGCAACACGCCGACGAAAATCAATACACAACCGGCCAGCGTCCGCACCGACGGGTCGGCGATGCTGGTAAACACGGTCTGCCCGGCCGGGCCGCCGAACTCGATGGCGGCAAACACGCCAAGCACCCAGGCGCCCAGCGCAATCACCTCGCCAACCACGCCGCGCCACAGCCCGAAGAGCAGCGACAAGCTGATGATGCCGATCACGACATAATCGAACGTCGTCATTGTTTTGCTGCAACAACCCCGGAAACGCCGATACGCTGCATCTTCGCCGCCGCCGCCTCAGCCGCTTCCCGACTGGCAAAAGGCCCGGCCCGGACGCGGATTTTCTTGCCCTGCGGCGTATCGAGCGGCTCGCTGAAGACCTTGATGCCCTGCTCGCTCAGCTTGGCTTTCAGGTTTTTGACATTCGCTTCGTTGGAAAATGCCCCGATCAACACCAAAAATTCTCCGCCCTTGGCCGCCGGCTTGGCCTCGGCGCCCTGTCCGGCAAGAATCGCCGCGGCCCGCTTGGCATCGTCATTCTTGACCACCGGCTTTTCGACGGGTTTGTCCGCCGCTTTGGCAGCCGGTTTGTCCACCGGTTTCTCGGGCGTCTTGGCAACCGGCTTCTCGGGAGCCTTCTCGGGCTTGACCACGGGCTTCTCAACAGCCTTGTCGGCCGGCGCTTCCTTGACCACTTCGACGACGCGAGCGCTCGGCGCCACCGCAGCCTTGGGCTCCGGCACTTCGGCCGGCGGCTTGGCCGCCGTGTCGACGGGTGCGACAGCGAATTTCGGGGCAAACGGCTTTTCGTCCTGGCCGGGAATGCGAATCTCCACATCCTGGACGACCTGCCGCGGTTCGTTATCCATCACCAGCGGCAGCACGATGGCCACTACCGAAACGAAGGCGACCGCACCCACCAGCCGGCGACGGGCGCGCTTTTTGAGTTGCAACTGGGTATCGTTGTCTGCCATGTACTAGGGTTTCTTCCGCAACGCTTGAAGCGCTCCGGCTACCGTGTAGAACGAACCAAAGGCCATAATTCTATCACTTTCGGCGGCCCCTCCCTTCGCTGCCTGCATTGCCGCAGCGGGTGAGGCATGGCAGACGATCTCACCGCCCAGACCGGCATCGACGATGACGGCGGCCAGGGTTTCGGCTGTTGCGCCTCGCGGGCCGGGCAAAGTCGCGAGATGCCAGATGTCGATCTTGCCCTTCAACGGCAGCAAAGCCCCGACGATATCCTTGTCCTTGAGCATCCCGAGGACAGCATGGGTGCTGTTGAAGAAGCCCATGTTCGCCAGATTGTCGGCCAGCACCTTGATCGCCTGCGGGTTGTGGCCGACATCGAGGACGATGGCCGGCTTGCCCGGCAGCACCTGAAAGCGGCCGGGCAGTTCGGTTTCGATCAGGCCGGGACGAATCGCCTGCATGGTCACCGGCAACAGGTCGACCAGCGCTTCGAGCGCGGCCAGCGCCACGGCTGCGTTGTACAGCTGGGTCGGTCCACGCAGGCCGGGATAGGCCAGCGAGCGCTTCAGCAACCGCTCGCCGGAGCGACACCACCAGCGCCATTGCAGACGGTTTTCTCCGCTTTCGGCCGGCGGACGCTCGAAACCGAAATCGCGGCCGATCAAGCGCAAGTCGGCACCGATCGTCGCTGCGTGGTCGAGCAGACTGTGCGGCGGCTGCGGATCGGCACAGAAAGCCGGTTTGCCGGAACGGTAGATGCCGGCTTTTTCAAAACCGATGCGCTCGCGATCCGGCCCCAACCAGTCGGTGTGATCGAGGGCCACCGTGGTGACGATGGAGACATCCGGCTCGTAGGCATTGACCGCATCCAGCCGTCCGCCCAGACCGACTTCGAGGATGGCAGCTTCGACACCGGCGGCGGCAAACACTTCCCAGGCGGCCAGCGTCCCGAATTCGAAGTAAGTCAGCGCGACGCTGCCGGCTTGCTGGCGCGCCGCTTCGACGCGAGCGAAGGCGGCACACAGCGCCTCATCGGCAACCGGCCGACCGTTCAGGCGAACCCGCTCGTTGTAGGCCAGCAGGTGCGGCGAGGTATAACAACCGACCTTGTAGCCGGCGCGGTCGATGATGTTTTCCAGATAGGCGCAGGTCGAGCCCTTGCCATTGGTGCCCCCGACGACGATGACCGGGCAATGCTGGGCCTGGCCGAGGGCCGCCTTGACGAGACGAATCCGATCCAGGCCCAGCTCGATACCGGCCTGACCTTTCGGGTGCAGGCCTTCGAGATGGAGCAGCCAGTCGTCGAGCGTCTTCAAGCGGCAGCCGGCAATTTTTGCAACAGCGCCAGAACGCGCGCCACCTGATCGCGCATTTCGCGACGGTCGACAATCATGTCGATGGCGCCCTTTTCCATAATGAATTCGGAGCGCTGGAAGCCTTCCGGCAAGGTTTCGCGCACCGTCTGCTCGATGACGCGCGGGCCGGCAAAGCCGATCAGCGCCTTCGGTTCGGCGATGACCACGTCACCGACAAAAGCGAAGGAGGCCGAAACGCCGCCCATGGTCGGATCGGTCAGGATCGAGATGAAGGGCAGACCGGCCTGCGAGAGCTTGGTCAGCGAGGCGGTCGTCTTGGCCATCTGCATCAGCGAAAACAGGCCTTCCTGCATACGCGCACCGCCGGAAGCGGTAATGCAGATGAAGGGCATTTTCTGCTCGACCGCGACCTGGACGCCACGCACGAAGCGCTCGCCGAGCACGGAACCCATCGAGCCGCCCATGAACTGGAACTCGAAAGCGGCGGCAACGACCGGCATCGTCTTGATCGCCCCTTGCAGGCAAACCAGGGAATCGCTCTCGCCGGTCGCCTCGTTGGCTTCCATCAGACGATCCGGGTAGCGCTTCGAGTCCTTGAACTTCAGGGTGTCCACCGGCACGACTTCGGCGCCGATTTCGAAACGGCCTTCCGGATCCAGCAGCAGATCGAGACGCTGACGGGCATTCAGGCGATTGTGGTGGCCGCACTTCGGACAGACCTGGAGGTTGTTTTCCAGATCGGTCGCGTACAACACGGCCTCGCATGACGGGCATTTGCTCCACAGGCCTTCGGGCAGCGAACCGCGGCGCTGAACGCCTTGTTCGCGCTTGATCTTGGGGGGAAGAAGCTTGGTCAGCCAACTCATTGTTTCACCTCATCGACACCCCGACGAATATCCGCGACCAGTGCTTTCACATTGGCACAGGCGGTTTCGGCGGTGGATTTTTCAATTTCTTCAATAATCCGGCTGCCGACCACGACAGCATCGGCAATACGGGCAATACGGGCAGCGGTCGACGCGTCACGAATGCCGAAACCGACGCCGACCGGCAGGCCGGTCTTTTCCCGAATCAGCGGCAGCCGTTCGGCGACTGCCTCGATATTCAGATTTCCCGCCCCGGTCACCCCGGCCAGCGAAACGTAGTAAACATAACCACTGGCCACGGCGGCGACCTGCTCGATACGCGCAGCAGTCGAGGTCGGGGCGAGCAGGAAAATCGGATCCATGCCGTGCGCCTTCATCGTCGCGCCGAAGCTGGCGGCCTCTTCCGGCGGATAATCGACGACCAGCACGCCATCGACGCCGGCCTGTGCGGCGTTGGCCGCAAATTTTTCCAGGCCCATCGCCTCGATCGGATTGGCATAGCCCATCAGCACTACCGGCGTCTTGCCATCGGTCGCCCGGAAGGCGACCACCAGTTCGAGCACCTTACGCAGGCTCATGCCCTTGGCCAGAGCACGTTCGGAGGCACGCTGGATGGTCGGACCGTCGGCCATCGGGTCGGAAAACGGCACGCCGAGCTCGATGACATCGGCGCCGGCATCGACCAGGGTGTGCATCAGCGGCAGGGTCAGCGCGGCGTCGGGATCCCCGGCGGTGATGAAGGGAATCAGCGCCTTGCGGCCTTCGCCGGCGAGGCGTTCAAAAGTGGATTTAATGCGCGACATCAGAAAGTGATCCCGGATTTCTCGGCCACGGTGTGCATATCCTTGTCACCCCGACCGGAGAGGTTGACCAGCAGAATTTTGTCCTTGGCCATGCTCGGCGCCAGCTTGGCGGCGTAGGCCAGGGCATGGCTCGATTCGAGCGCCGGGATGATGCCTTCGATGCGGCACAGGGTATGGAAGGCGGCGAGCGCCTCGCTGTCGGTCACCGTCACGTATTCGGCGCGGTGGATATCCTTCAGCCAGGCATGCTCGGGGCCGACACCGGGATAGTCGAGACCGGCCGAGATCGAGTGGGTCTCGATGATCTGACCATCCTCGTCCTGCAGCAGGTAGGTACGGTTGCCGTGCAGCACGCCAGGCACTCCCTCGGTCAACGAAGCCGAGTGGCGCCCGGTTTCGATCCCCTCACCGGCCGCTTCGACGCCGATCAGGCGGACACCGTCCACGGGAATATACGGATAGAAAATGCCCATCGCGTTGGAGCCGCCACCGACGCAGGCAATCACCGCATCCGGCTGACGCCCGGCCATTTCCGGCATCTGCGTCAGGCATTCCTCGCCGATGATCTTCTGGAAATCGCGGACCAGCATCGGGTAGGGGTGCGGGCCGGCCACCGTGCCGATGATGTAGAAGGTGTTGGCGATGTTGGTCACCCAGTCGCGCATCGCTTCGTTCAGCGCATCCTTCAGCGTCTTCGAGCCGCTTTCCACCGGCACCACCGTCGCACCGAGCAGTTTCATGCGATAGACGTTGGCGGCCTGCCGCTTGACGTCCTCGCTGCCCATATAGACCACGCATTCCATGCCGTAGCGGGCAGCGACGGTCGCCGTCGCGACACCGTGCTGGCCGGCGCCGGTTTCGGCGATGACCCGCGGCTTGCCCATGCGGCGAGCCAGCATGGCCTGGCCGATGCAGTTGTTTACCTTGTGGGCGCCGGTGTGATTGAGGTCTTCACGCTTCAGATAGATCTGCGCGCCGCCAAGCATCTCCGACCAGCGCTTGGCGTGGTAGATCGGCGACGGACGGCCGACGAAATGCTTGAGTTCGTACTCGTACTCGGCACGAAAAGCGGGATCGGCCTGCGCCTCGGCGTAGGCGGCTTTCAGTTCATCGAGCGCGCCGAACAGGGTTTCGGCAACAAAAACGCCACCATAAGGACCAAAATGGCCGCTGGCGTCGGGAAAGTTATACGGGCTATGGGACATGGCAAAACTCCTTGAAAGATTGGACGAAAAAGAACGACCGTCCGACTTCAAGGATGATTCGCCAGATGGTGCCGCCAACAGGTTCGGGTGATGCCACCCGCCGATTCCCGCATATTCCCTACCCTTCGTTAACTGCCACGTCCGCCGCGCGCACGGCGGCGACGAAGGCAGCGATTTTCGCGTGATCCTTGATGCCCTTGCTCATTTCCACTCCGGACGAAACATCCACTGCTGCTGGATGCACACGCCGCACGGCATCGCCGACATTCTCGGCGGTCAACCCGCCAGAGAGTACCAGAAAGCCCGGCAAGCCTGACGGGATCAGCGTCCAGTCGAAAACATGACCGCCACCGCCGTAACCTTCGACGAAGGCGTCGAGCAGCAAACCGCGACTCTCGGGAAACGAGCCGGAGAATTCTACCAGATCGAGTCCCGGCCTCACCCGCGCCGCCCGCAGATAGGGCTGAGCGAACTGGCGGCAATAGGCGGGATCCTCGTCGCCGTGAAACTGCAGCAGGCTGATCGGCACCTGCCGGCAGACGCTACGCACGGTTTCCGCTGTTTCATTGACGAACAGGCCGACGACATCGACGAACGGCGGAATCCGCTTGACCAGCTCAGCCGCCTGCTGCGGCGTTACGTAACGCGGACTGGGCGGATAGAAGACGAAGCCGAGCGCATCAGCCCCGGCGGCTACCGCCGCATCGACATCTTCGGCGCGGGTCAGGCCGCAAATCTTGATTCGCGTCTTCACTTCAGCACTCCATCGAGAAAATCGTCGTCCGGATCGGGCAAGCCCCAGTGTGGCTCATAAATCGGCCCACAGAAATAGAGGCCATCCGGCGAGAAGGTCGGTGCCGCCTGTTTGCGGTCCCTGGCCAGCAACAATTCATCGATCCAGGCCGGCGACTGCGTTCCCTTGCCGATGTAAACCAGACTGCCGACCAGATTGCGCACCATATGATGGAGGAAAGCACTGGCCTCGAAATCGAAAACGAAGAGACTGCCCTGCTGGCGCACGTCGGCCCGCCACAGCGTTTTCACCGGCGTCTTGGCCTGGCAGCCGGCGGCCCGAAAAGCGGAGAAGTCGTGCTCGCCAAGCAGGCCACGCGCCGCCTCCTGCATCGGCCCCAGTTCGAGCGGCCCATGGAACCAGCCGACCCGGCCGGCCCAGAGGCCCGGACGTTGCGGTCGATTGAGCAGCAGATAGCGATAACGCCGACCCCGCGCACTGAACCTGGCGTGAAACTCGGGATCAACCGCTTGCGCCCAGCGCACTGCGACCCCTTCCGGCAAATGCGAATTGACGCCGCGTACCCAGGCAGTCAGCGGCCGCTCGACCGGCGCATCGAAATGCACGACCTGATGGCTGGCATGTACGCCGGCGTCGGTCCGGCCGGCACAAATCACACCGATCGGCAGGCCGGCGATTTCGCCCAGCGCGGCTTCCAGCGCATCCTGCACCGTACCGCCCTGCAACTGGCTCTGCCAGCCATGAAAGCCGCTGCCAAAATACTCGACCCCCAGCGCAATCCTCACAGCAACGACGCTCCCAGCAATATTGCGGCGATCAGCACGACGGCCCGCGTATCGGCCGTGCGCCAGGCTGGCTGGCTGAGATGCAGGACGTTGGGGCCGAGCGCGTGATCCGGTTCGGCGTCGAGCATTTTTTTCCACGCTCCCTTTTCGGGCGGTGACTGCAAATTTTCCATGACCAGCGACAAACGGACGACCAGACGCTCGCTGTCCAGCCCAAGTCGCCCAACCGGCAACAGTAAGGCCCAAAGCGCGCCAACCAGACCGTCACGCCCCAGACGATTGAACAGCCAGGCCAGACTGCCCAGCATCACCAGCAGGCGAGCCGCCTGCAGATTGGCTTCCACAATGCCTTCATAGGTCGGCGCCCAAGCCAAATCCCACAACGCTTCACCTGGCGTGTTGTAGGCAAGAATGAGCCAGAGCATCAACAGCAACCAGCGGGCGCGCCGAACGTAACCGAGCCACGGCCGGACAGCGCCAGGGGCCGACAGAATGATGACCAGCGCCAGCAAGCCCAGCCCGGGATAACCGAGAAACTGCACGGCAAGGACGACCGCCAGCCAGGCGAGCAAGGAAACGGAAGGATGCAAAGCGGACTCCCAAAATGCACACAGCCCCTTGCGGGGCCATGTGCCATTCACAAACGGTGATTTTACTCGCCTATTCGGCCGAGAATCGCACGCGCCTGCTCAACCAGATCGACCGGCCCCTCAGCAACCACCTCCTGAAGCAATTCACGCGCGCCTTCGAGATCGCCCATTTCCTCGTAGGCTTTCGCCAGATCGAGCTTGGTGTTCACTTCTTCCCACTGGGAATCCTGAACAGGAGCCTCTTCTGGCGAGATTTCAACCGGTTGCGACTCAGGTTCGGGCGCCGGTTGCACCTCGGCTGCCGGTTCGGCCGGCTGGGTAACTACCTCGACCGGCGCTTCGGCCGCCAGATCAAGGTTGATCGAACCAATATCGAAGTCGGTCGGCATCATCGGCTGACCGAGGAAGACGGAGTCAGTCAACTTGACGTCGAACTCAAGCGAATCGGCATCGAGAACACCCGTATTAACCATCGTATTGGC
Organism: Azonexus sp. IMCC34842; assembly: GCF_050368855.1. Classification (GTDB taxonomy): domain Bacteria; phylum Pseudomonadota; class Gammaproteobacteria; order Burkholderiales; family Rhodocyclaceae; genus Azonexus; species Azonexus denitrificans_A. The sequence goes on from NZ_CP178449.1 coordinate 3,057,482, forward strand.
CAGTTGCGGATTATCGAAATCCACCTCCTCGGCCAGCGAATTCGGGGCAACTACCGTTTCAGTCGCCGAATTTTCTTCATTTTCGATATTTGCGCTAATTGGGTTGATCGAGGTCTCAGTCGCCGAGGAATCCATATCCAGGTCGAAATCGACCATCGGCGGCTCTTCCTGATACGGCGGCTCGGCAGCAAAAGCGCTGGCCGAAGTATCGCCACCAACATAAGTGCTGGCTGCATCCATGCCCGATGGCATGACCAACGTACCCTCTGGCGAGAAGTCGAGAGCATCTTCGCTGGCCACTTCCGGCGGGGCGAACTCTTCAGCAACCGGCAAATCGAAATCGACGTCATCGACCTTCAGGTCATCGGCCCCATGCAAGTCGCCGGCGGACACATCGGCTACCACCGGCTCAGCAACAGGAGCCGGCGCCTCCACACCCAGGTCGAAATCGAGCGCATCGTTGGTATCAACCGCCAACGATGTATCGACCGGCTCTTCGGCATCCAGTTTGACTTCCGGCGCCAACTCGGGGGAACCGAGGTCGAAATCGAGGCTCATCAGGTCGGCATCGGCAGTCAGATCGGTCGCTTCCGGTTCGGCAGCAACTTCTGCAACCGGCTCGACCTCAGCCAACTCCGACAAAAGCAGCGTGTCTGTTTCAAAATCATCGGCCGGTGCGGCATTCTCCGGCGACGATGCCTCCGCGGCCAACTGGGCCAATTCACCGGGCATGGCCAGCGTTGCCTTGCCTGTTTTATCCGGCGCAACGATCATCGTGGCATCCGGATCGAAAGACTCCGCCTGTCCGCGCGAACCCGAATACAGCGGGTTGGCCGGATCAAGGCCGACACCCAGCGCAGCAACCTTTTCCCAATCGGCACCTACGCCGCCGGTCTGGGCATACAACTCGCTGGCCAGCGTCTCGAACTGCTTGAGACTGCGCCGGTTGGCATAAATTTCCAGGAGCTTGGCATGAATGGCCGTACGCTGCGGATCCTTCTGCAAGGCCTCGAGCAAGATTTCTTCAGCCTGGGTATCACGGCCATAGGCCATGTACACATCGGCTTCGGCGACCGGATCAACCTCATCGGTATCGATCGTACCCGGCCCCGTCTGGCTGAAATCGCCAGTTTGCGGCGCGGTGTTCCCGGTATCGACACTCTGACCGCCGGTCATCCGGAAGACGGAGTTGGGGCCAAGGCTTGACGGCCCCGGGGCAGCGGTTGTCTCGAGAGACGAAGGCTCGCCACGCCGACGCTTGTAGAAGAAGTAGCCGGCGAGCAAGGCCAGGATGCCACCACCGCCGACCAGCGGCAGAGGATCGCCCAGCAGCGAATCGAGGAAGCTCGGCTCAGGTTCCGGTTCGGCCGCCGGCACCGGCGGCGGCACAGGCGCCTTCGGTGACGGCTCGACCGGCCTCGCCTCTTCGGCTACCTTCGGCGGCTCGACCGGTTCGGCCGGTTTCGCCACCTCGGCCAACTTCGGCTGTTCGAGCGGCTTTGCCGCCTCGACGACTTTCGCTGGCTCGACTTGCTTCGGCGGTTCGACCGGCTTGATTTCTTCCTTCTTAGCTGCGGTCTGCTGTTGCAATTCCGCCAGCTTCTGATTCTTCATTTCAACGAGTTTCTGCAACTCGAGGACATTCTTCTCAAGCAGCGCCAGACGATCCTGCGCTTCCTTGAGCGCCTTGCCCTTGGCAATCTTGTCGGCTTCGCTGTCGGCCGCAGCCTTGCTGGCTGCCGCGCTGGTTGCCGCCAATTCGGTGGGCGAAACCTTGAGCTGATCCTTGCCCTGCTGGGCCGGCGCAGCCTTCTCTTCGACCTTGGCAGTAATCTTTCCGGAACTCGACTGGCTTACCGACTCTTCCTTGGCCGATGCTTTGGCAGTCGTGGCGGCCAGCTTCTGGCGATAGGCATTCCAATCGGCGGCTTGCGCGACATAAATCTTTTTCGCCTCGGCATCGGACACGGCTTCGACCGCTGCTCGCTCGGGAATGCCGAGGATGGCGCCTGCCTTCAGGCGATTCACGTTATCGCCGATGAAAGCATCGGGATTTTTCTGGAATAGCCCGACCAGCATCTGCTCGAGCGAAACACCGTCATGCTTGGTTTCGGTGGCGATCTTGCGCAACGTCTCGCCCGGCCGAACGACTCTCGTCCCTGTGGCATCGGCCTTCTGCGGCTCGCTCGCCACTTTCGGCGCCGACGCGGGTCGGGTGCTGCTCCTGGCCGGCGCCGGCCGCTCAACCATCGCCCCGCCACCTTGCACGGTCTCGACAATACGCGCCTCGGCAACCGGACGCGACGCCTGTTTCACAGCGATCTCGGGCGGATCGAGCAGGAAGGTATATTCGCGTACCAGCCGCCCGGCGGGCCAGTTCAGTTCGACCAGAAAGTCGAGAAAGGGCTCGTTGACCGGCTTGAACGATGTCACCTTGACCACCGCCTGCCCATTGGGCCGCTTCTCGATGGCAAAGCGCAGATCGAGCAGCACCGAAGCGAAGTCAACGCCGGCCTGGCGGAAAGCATCCTGGGGCGCAAGACGCGCCGTCATACCGGAAAGTTCGTCGCGGTTCGCACCGATCTCGACCTCGGCCCGCAGGGGCTGGCCCAGACCGGACAACACAGTGAGTTTTCCGAGACCCGCAGCCTCGGCGATCCATGGTGCGAAGGACAAACAAGAGGCGACTGCAAGTGCAGCCGCCCGCTTTTTGAATTTGGAGCAATTCGTTTCGTTCACAGCGAAACCTTGAGCGTCGATTTTGGGACTTTCAAATTAACATCATGGACTTAGCAATGCAAGCTAAACCTGCTTCTCATAGGCGACTTTTGGCATATTCCCAACAAATAAAAACCGGGATCGCAATCCCGGTTTTTGATCCACTTCGCCAACTTCGCAAATCAGGCGTCGAGCAAAATCCGCAACATCCGCCGCAACGGCTCGGCAGCCCCCCACAGCAGCTGGTCGCCACAAGTGAAGGCGGCGAGATACTCCGGACCCATCGCCATCTTGTGCAGACGACCGACCGGCACCGTCAGCGTGCCGGTGACAGCAGCCGGCGTCAGTTCGCGCTCGGAGATCTCGCGCTCATTCGGCACCACCTTGGCCCATGGATTGGCCTTGGCGAGCATGTCGCTGATTTCGTCGAGCGGCACATCCTTTTTCAGCTTGATGGTCAGCGCCTGGCTATGGCAGCGCATGGCGCCGATGCGCACGCATAGACCATCGATCGGGATCGAACCGGCCGAACGGAAAGCCGGCTTGCCGAGGATCTTGTTGCACTCGGCGCCGCCCTTCCACTCTTCCTTCGACTGACCGTTCTCGTAGGGCACGTCGATCCACGGGATCAACGAACCGGCGAGCGGCGTGTTACGGAAGTTCTTCTTCGGGAAGGCATCCGAACGGATGGTTTCGGCCACCTTGCGGTCGATGTCGAGAATCGCCGAAGCTGGGTCGGCCAGCAGATCGGCGACGGACGAATGGATAGCGCCCATCTGGGAGATCAGCTCGCGCATGTTCTGCGCGCCCGCGCCGGAAGCGGCCTGATAGGTCATTGAGGTTGCCCATTCGATCAGGTCGTTCTGGAACAGGCCGCCAAGGCCCATCAGCATCAGGGAAACCGTGCAGTTGCCGCCGATCCAGTTCTTGCCACCCTTGGCCAGCGCATCCTTGATCACGTGCATGTTAACCGGGTCGAGGACGATCACGGCATCGTCGGCCATGCGCAACGACGACGCAGCATCGATCCAGTGACCGTTCCAGCCGGACGCACGCAGCTTGGGGAAGACTTCCTTGGTGTAGTCGCCGCCCTGACAGGTAATGACGATTTCGCAGGCTTTCAGCGCCTCAATCGAGGAAGCATCCTGCAACGGCAGGGAGGCTTCCTTGCCGCCAAATACCGGCGCTTTGCCACCGGCGGCGGAGGTGGAGAAATACACCGGATCGATATGGGCGAAATCGCCCTCTTCGACCATGCGCTGCATCAGCACGGAACCGACCATGCCACGCCAACCGACCAGACCAACCTTCTTCATGTCATCACTCTCCGAGTCAAACCTGTTTAACGCGCCACGGCGCTTTTGGTATTACGCCAGCGCCGCCAGCACGGCGTCGCCCATTTCCTTAGTCCCAACCTTGTTGGTACCGCGCTCGTAGATATCGCCGGTGCGATAACCTTGCGCCAAGACCTTTTTGACCGCATTCTCGATGCGGAGTGCCTGCTCTTCCAGGCCGAAGGTGTAGCGCAGCATCATCGCCGCCGAGAGGATCGTTGCCAGCGGATTGGCGATGCCTTTGCCGGCGATGTCCGGCGCCGAACCGTGCGACGGCTCGTAGAGGCCCTTGTTCTTGTCGTCCAGCGAGGCGGACGGCAGCATGCCGATCGAGCCGGTGAGCATCGAGGCTTCGTCGGACAGGATGTCGCCGAACATGTTGCCGGTAACCATCACGTCGAACTGTTTCGGTGCCTTGACCAGCTGCATCGCGGCATTGTCTACCAGCATGTGGCTGAGTTCGACATCCGGGTAATCCTTGCTGGTCTCGATCATCACGTCGCGCCAGAGCTGCGTGCATTCGAGCACATTCATCTTGTCGACCGAACACAGCTTCTTGTTGCGCTTCTGCGCCGCCTGGAACGCGACATGGCCAATGCGGCGGATTTCCGATTCGCTATAGACCATGGTGTTGAAACCGACGCGCTCGCCGTTTTCTTCACGAATGCCGCGCGGCTGACCGAAATAGATATCGCCGGTCAGTTCGCGGACAATCAGGATATCCAGCCCGGCAACAACTTCCGGCTTCAGCGTCGAAGCATTGGCCAGTTCCGGATAGAGGATGGCCGGCCGCAGGTTGGCGAACAGGTTGAGGTCCTTGCGGATGCCGAGCAGGCCACGCTCCGGGCGCTTCTCGCGAGGCAGCGCATCCCACTGCGGGCCGCCGACGGCGCCGAGCAGCACGGCATCGGCTTCGCGGGCCAGTTTCTGGGTTGCCTCGGGATAGGGAACGCCGGCCGCATCGACCGCTGCGCCGCCGAGCAAAGCCTCTTCCATCTCGAACTTGAGGTCGAGGGAGTTCAGGACACGCACTGCCTGGGCAGTGATTTCGGGACCAATGCCGTCACCCGGCAGAACACAAATCTTCATATTTTTAGGATCCAGTGGTTAGGATTTAGGATCGAGCCAGAAGCCTTGCCAGTCGGTAATGCTGACTAATAGCTCAAACCCCTAATAACTAATGACTAACTAAACAGCCAGGGCTGGTTGATACGACGCTTCTCTTCAAATTCGCGGATTTTTTCGGCGTGACGCAGGGTCAGGCCGATATCGTCCCAGCCATTGATCAGACATTCCTTGCGAAAGGCATCGATCGAGAAGGGGATGCCGTAGCCGTCCGGACGAATCACCACCTGCGCCTGCAGATCGACGACCAGCTTGTAGCCCGGCGTCGCTTCGACCTGCTTGAACAAGGTCTCGACCTCGGCGGCCGGCAACACGATGGGGACAATGCCGTTCTTGTAGCAGTTGTTGAAGAAAATATCGGCAAACGACTCGGCGATGATCGCCTTGAAACCGAAGTCGAGCAGTGCCCACGGCGCATGTTCGCGCGAACTGCCGCAGCCGAAGTTGGCACGGGTCAGCAGAACCTGCGCACCCTGGTAGCGGGGCTGGTTGAGCACGAAATTCGGGTTCTTCGGGCGCCCCGAATTATCCTGACCGGGCTGCCCGACATCCATGTAACGCCACTCGTCGAAAGCGTTCGGACCGAAGCCGGAACGCTTGATCGACTTGAGAAACTGCTTGGGGATGATCGCATCGGTATCGACGTTGTTACGGTCGAGGGGGGCCACCAAACCTTCCAGACGAACAAATTTATCCATTACTCCACCACTTTCTGCACAGCTTCACCCGATTTCTTGAGGGCACCGCCGACGACTTCTCCAGTTTTGTTCAAAGCGCCACCGACGGCCTCGCCACCTTTATGCAGCGCTTCGCCGGTCACCTCGACACCTTGCTTGACGTCCTTTTTGACGCCCTGCGCCGTGTTGCAGGCTGCCAGCCCGCAAACCATGAGTGCGATCAATAGAACACGCATGGCGAGTCCTTTACAGAACTTCCCGCACATCGGCAAAGCGGCCGGCAATTGCTGCCGCTGCGGCCATCGCCGGGCTGACCAGATGGGTACGCCCACCCGGCCCTTGGCGGCCTTCAAAATTGCGGTTGGACGTCGAAGCGCAGCGTTCGCCCGGCTCCAGACGATCGGCATTCATCGCCAGACACATCGAGCAGCCCGGCTCGCGCCACTCGAACCCGGCGGCGACGAAGACCTTGTCCAGACCTTCATCCTCGGCCTGGCGTTTGACCAGCCCGGAACCCGGCACTGCCAAAGCCAGCTTGATGTTGGCGGCGATATGGCGACCCTTGAGCACCGACGCCGCTTCACGCAGATCTTCGATGCGGGAATTGGTGCACGAGCCGATGAAAACCTTGTCGACGCTGATCTGGCTAATCGGCGTATTCGGGTTCAAGCCCATGTACTGCAGCGCCCGCTCCATGCCTTCGCGTTTGACCGGATCGGATTGTTTCGCCGGATCGGGAACGACGGCATCGATGGCGACAACCATTTCCGGCGAGGTACCCCAGGTCACTTGCGGACGAATGTCTTCAGCCTTCAGGGTTACGACGTGATCGAACCGGGCGCCGGCATCGGAATGCAGCGTACGCCAGTAGGCCACCGCCTTGTCCCAGGTCTCGCCCTTGGGCGAGAAGAGGCGACCGCGCAAATAGTCGATTGTCGTGTCGTCGACCGCGACAAAGCCCATCCGCGCACCACCCTCGATGGCCATGTTGCACAAGGTCATCCGGCCTTCCATGGAGAGGCCGCGAATGGCGCTGCCGCCGAATTCGATGGCGTAACCGTTGCCGCCGGCCGTGCCGATGGTGCCGATAATGGCCAGCGCCACGTCCTTGGCCGTAACGCCCTTGCCGAGCTTGCCATCGACGGTGATCAGCATGGTCTTCGATTTTTTCTGCAGCAGGCACTGGGTCGCCAGCACATGCTCGACCTCGGAAGTACCGATGCCGTGCGCCAGACAGGCGAAAGCGCCGTGCGTCGAGGTATGCGAATCACCGCAGACGACGGTCATGCCGGGCAGCGTGGCGCCGTTCTCGGGGCCGACAACATGGACGATGCCCTGCTTCGGATCCTTGAACGGGAAATAAGCCAGCGCCCCGACTTCGCGGATGTTGGCATCCAGGGTTTCGACCTGCTGGCGCGAAACCGGGTCCTTGATGCCTTCTTCCCAGTGGTCGGTCGGCGTGTTGTGGTCGGCCGTCGCAACGATGGAGGAAATCCGCCAGGGCTTGCGGGCAGCCAGTTTCAGGCCCTCGAAGGCCTGCGGGCTGGTCACTTCGTGCACGAGGTGACGATCGATATAGAGGAGGGCCGTGCCATCAGCTTCCTGATGGACCACATGGTTCTCCCAGAGCTTGTCGTAGAGTGTCTTCGCCATGGAACGCTTCAAATTGGCCGTAAAGCGTTGAATTATGGCACAGGATGGGCGCCTTTTTCCTAGCCGGCGGCGTCGACCGCGGCAGTCTCGCGCACCCAGCGCCAGACCAGAAACAGCCCGATAAGGGCAAAAACCGAACTGAGCGCGAAAGTCCACCCCGCCCCCCAGTCGTCCCAGGTCCAGCCGCTGATCAGTGCCCCGAGCAAACCGCCTGCGCCAAACGACAGGCTGGAGTACAAGGCCTGCCCCCGCCCCTGCGCCCGCCCGGGGAACCATTCATTGACGGCGGCGATGGCCGAGGCATGGTAGGCGCCAAAGGTCAGTCCGTGCATTAACTGCACGACAACCATGACAGTCATCGATTCGACCCCCCAGCCCATCAGCAGAAAACGCAACACCGCTGCGGCAAAACTGGCGAGCAGGATGTCGCGCAGCGAAAAACGCCGGGACAGCCGCGCCATCAGCATGAAGACGACGATCTCGGCGACCACGCCGAGCGACCACAAGCCGCCGACCTCGGTCTTGCTGTAGCCATGGCCGGCCAGATGGATCGAGTAAAAAACGTAGAACGCGCCATGGGCCGCCGACATCGCGAAACAGGCAGCCATCAGCGCCCTGACTTTCGGTTGGCGGAGGATTTCGGCAATCGGCTGCCCGTCGCGGACCTGCGGCGCCTCATGCACTTCTGGCAGAACGCCGGCCAGGACCAGAATGCCGAGCAGAATGCCCCAGCACACCCAGAGCACGCCAACCGGTGGTGCCATGTCGAGCAAGGCGCCGGTTCCCATCACGGCAACGATAAAGCCGATCGACCCCCATAGCCGGATGCGGCTATAGCGTCCGCACTCCTCGCGCAGATGGTCGAAAGTCAACGTTTCGACCAGCGGCAGCGCGGCGCTCCAGAAAAAAGCCAGGACCGCCATGGCGACCAGCATGGTCGGCAGTCGATCAAGCCAGAAGAAGGCGGTGAATCCGGCCAGGGCGATCACCCCGGCGAGACGGATGATAGCCATGCGCCGGCCGAAGCGGTCGGCGAGCCAGCCCCAGAGATTGGGACCGAACAGCCGCATCAACTGCATCTGCGACATCAACAGACCGATGTCCCAGGCGGAGAAATTCAGGGATTGGAGATACAGCCCGAAATAGGGCGAAAACGCGCCGATGAAGGCGAAATAGAAAAAGTAATAGCCGGAAAGGCGCCAGTAAGGCAAAGCATGCATCCGGCGATTTTACCGGATGCCGCGTCGGGCGCCGGCGCTAATCAGGCCTTGGCAGACTGCTGGCCGGCCCGAAAAGCGAGCAGCAGGTGGTAGAGCTCGTCCTTCAGCTTGACGCGCTGTTTCTTCATGTCTTCCAGCGTGAAGTCGGCCACCGGCATATCCTGCTCTTCGAGATCTTCAACCTTGCCGGTCAGCCGGGTATAGCTGGCGAACAGCGTGGCGAAATGCGCGTTGCCGGCGCTCAGGGCATCAATCGCATCCCTCATGTCCGGAAACTCCTGGTGGAGGTCGTGGTGATCAACTTGCATTGCAGTCTCCCATTTAGACTTTCCGCTCGAACAGCGGCAAAAGATGAACTCTTACCCAATTACTCCGGGAATACGCGGCGTCTGACAGGCCACATCGCCACACTGTGCCCGATGACGCAGGGCGTGGTCAATCAGCACCAGGGCCAGCATCGCTTCGGCGATCGGCGTGGCACGAATGCCGACACAGGGGTCGTGCCGGCCTTCGGTCGCCACCTCGATGGCCTTGCCGTGAATATCGATCGAACGGCGCGGCTGGGCGATCGACGACGTCGGCTTGATCGCCATGTTGACGACAATCTCCTGACCGGTCGAAATACCGCCAAGCACGCCACCGGCGTGATTGCTGGCGAATCCTTGCGGGGTCATTTCGTCGCCGTGCGCACTGCCTTTCTGGGCAACGGAGGCAAAGCCGGCCCCGATCTCGACGCCCTTGACGGCGTTGATACCCATCATCGCATAGGCGATTTCGGCATCCAGGCGATCATAGACCGGCTCTCCCCAACCGGGCGGCACGCCGGTCGCCGTGACGGTGATCCGCGCACCGACCGAGTCGAGCGATTTGCGCAGGCTGTCCATGTAACTTTCCAGTTCCGGCACGATCGCCGCATTCGGCGCGAAGAAGGCGTTGTCGTCGATGTCGTCGGCCGCCACGAAGGGAATCTCGATCGGCCCGAGCGCGCTCATCCAGCCGCGAATGCTGACGCCGCAACGTTCATGCAGCCACTTACGGGCGATCGCCCCGGCCGCGACACGCACCGCGGTCTCCCGCGCCGAGGAACGGCCGCCGCCGCGATAGTCGCGAAAACCGTACTTGTGGGTGTAGGTGTAATCGGCATGGCCAGGCCGGAAAGTGTCGGCGATATTGCCGTAATCCTTGCTGCGCTGATCCTGATTGCGGATCAACAGGGCGATCGGCGTGCCGGTCGTCTTGCCTTCGAAGACGCCGGAAAGAATCTCGACGGCATCCGGCTCGCGGCGTTGCGTCACATGGCGCGAGGTGCCCGGCTTGCGGCGATCCAGCTCGCCCTGGATATCGGCCGCACACAGGGCCAGGCCCGGCGGGCAGCCATCAACGACACAGCCGATTGCCGGACCGTGCGATTCGCCGAAGGAAGTGACGGTAAACAGAGTGCCAAAAGTATTGCCGGACATGGGAAGCAGGGATCTAAAATGGAATCAGGAGTCTACCATGCCAAGCAAAAAGCCCCCTGTCGCACCGCTGGCGCCAGCCAAAGCCACAACCCGCCCGCCGCTCCGCAAGGACACTTCGCCAGCCACGGCGAACGCCCGGCAACGGCCGGACAATCGCTGGCAACGGACGAAACGTTACGGCTGGGACAGCCGCTGAGGCGGCGCCAATAAAAAAGGCAGCCGAAGCTGCCTTTTTGCCGAAGCGAGCCGGTCAGACCTGAGCTTCGTCCGGCCAGTTCTTGATATAGCTCTTCAGCATCTTGTTCTCGAAACTCTGCTCTTCGAGCACGGCCTTGGCGACATCGAGAAAAGAGATGACGCCCATCAACATGTTGCCCTCGAGCACCGGCAGATAACGCGAGTGCTTTTCGATCATCAGGCGGCGCAAATCATTGGCTTCCATATCCGGGAAAGCCGTCACCGGATCCTTGACCATCACCTCGCCGACGGTTACGCCAGCGACGCTCGAGCCGTGCTGCTTGAGCGCCAGGATGATCTCGCGAAAGGTCAGCATGCCGGCCATCTTGCCGCCGTCCATGATGACCAGCGAACCGACATCGAGCTCGGCCATGGTATCGGCGGCCGAAGCCAGTGACTGTTGCGGCGTTGCCGTGTAGAGCGTTCCGCCCTTGAGTTGAATGATTTCACGCACCTGCATTGAAGTCTCCCGGGCAAGCATTTTTCGATTGATCGGGTCGATCTTAGAGCATGACTCCGCTTTCGCAAAGGCCAATCGCCGAAACCCTCACCAGCAGAACGAAGAGCAAAAACAGCCGGTCGGGCACGATAATTTTCCAGCGTCGGGACATAAATATTTATGGCATATGTACTTGCATAACGTCATAACCAGCTATAGACTTCATGTATTACCTAAGTCATATATCGCTAGGATGCTTGGGTAAGCTGATAACACTAGCGTGTGGAGATTGGACTATGACTTCCGTCAAAACTATCGAGAAAGTCGACGCTCGTGAAATTCGTCGCAAACTCGGCCTCAACCAACAACAATTCTGGTCCACCCTGGGCGTAACCCAAAGCGGTGGCTCACGCTACGAAAGCGGCCGCAACATGCCGAAGCCCGTGCGCGAACTGCTGCGCCTGGTGCACGTCGAGCAGATCGACATCAAGTCGATCAAGCGCGAAGACTGGGAAGTGCTGGATTACCTGAAGTCGCAGGAACCGGAACTGTTCAAGTCGCTGAAGAAATCGGCGCGTAGCCGCGGCAAGAAAGCGGCCTGAAAAACGGCCTGAAAAGGCCGGCGACCGCAGTAACGGGCATTACGGGGAAACCATCACCCGGATGCCCGTTTTTTCATGGATTTCGCTGGCGAAAGCCGCCAGTTCTTCGGCCGACAGACGGCTCAGGCGCGGTGCCGCCGCTTGCAGCGATGGCCGGGCCAGACCATAGAGGTGGATACCTTGCAACCGCTCGGCCAGCGGGGCCAGCAGCGCGCAATAGGCCTGTCGCGCCGCCGCGCCCGGCGACTGGCCATCGAGCGCGAACCAGCAGGTCTGCACCCAGGTCGGGGCCAGACCGGCAGACAACTCGAGATTGCGGGCGATTTTCTCCGGCAGCAGCGGCACCCCATTGACCACCGCGACATCGGCCGCCTCGGCGCGATCGATCTTGAACCAGACCTCGCCCCCCAGTTCGGCCAATTGCCGGATGCCGGCCTGAACCTCGGGACGATGCAGCAGACTGCCGTTGGTAATCAGCCGGAGCATCAACTTGCCGCGCAGCTCAAAACGTTCGAGCTGCGCCCCGACCCGTTCGACTGCTGCGGCAAACTCCGGGGCGCTGGTCGGCTCGCCGTTGCCGGAGAAGGCGATGTCCATCAGGCGTCGCGCTTCCGGCGGCACCTGGCGCTGCATGAAGTCGCCATGCAGCGCGTCGTCGAGAAACCCGGCCAGTTCGCGCTCCAGGCGGTCGAGATCGATCGGCGGCGGGCCGCCGCGCGTCAGGTTATCGACCTGGCAATACAGACAGGCCCAGTTGCAGGCATTGTTGGTGTTGAGATTGATGCCGATCGACACGCCGCCGGCGCGGCGCGAGACGACCGGATAAACATAGAGCAGGCCGGCGCTGTCCCGGCGGTGATCGTCTGTGGTGAGCATGGGGCATTGTATAATCCGCGCCCGCCTTGTCGAGCCTTACACCCATGTTTATCACCCGCCGACTCGAATTCGATGCCGGGCACCGCATTCCCGATCACAAGAGTCAGTGCCGCCACCTGCACGGGCACCGCTACATCATCGAAATCACCCTCTCCGGCGGCGTCATCGACAAGGCCGGCGACGCGGCCAACGGCATGGTGATGGATTTTTCGCAGGTCAAGGATCTCGCCAAGACGCATCTGGTCGATGGCTGGGACCACGCGTTCCTGGCCTTTGCCGGCGATACGGCGATTGTCGACTTCCTGTCATCGCTGCCCGACCACAAGACGGTGATCCTCGATCGCGTGCCGACTGCCGAGAATCTCGCGCGGATCGCTTTCGAACGGCTCGATGCGGTCTATCGTGACACCTACGGCAATCACCTGCGACTCGAACAGGTCCGCCTCTACGAAACGCCCAACTGCTGGGCCGATGCGGTGCGCGCCCGGCTGGATTGAGCCGGCCGGCGCTTCTCCTTATACTGTTCGAATAACGGCAGTACATCAGCCGCCAGGCTGACAGGAGGGGACCATGAGATCGATTCGACCGACTGGCGCAGATTTGCGTCACGTCCGCTGACGGCCGTTTGACCGTGGCCGACACCACCCGCGGCAAATCGCCGGGCACGGCCCTGATCCTGACCGGCGGCGGAGCTCGCGCCGCCTATCAGGTCGGCTTCCTGCTCGCCGTCGCCAAACTGTCGACCAACCGTCGCCACAACCCTTTTCCCATTCTCTGCGGCACCTCGGCCGGTGCCATCAATGCGGCGGGCATCGCCTGCCTGGCCGACAATTTCGGCAAGGCGATCTCGATCCTCGCCGGCGTCTGGCGCAACATGCACGCCGGCCACATCTACCGGGCCGACACGCTGGGCGTCGGCCTTTCCGGCGCCCGCTGGATGTCCCTGCTGGCGCTCGGCTGGCTGATCCGCAATCCGCCCCGCTCGCTGCTCGACAACGCGCCGCTGCGCGAGCTGCTGACCCGCCACCTCGACTTCAAGGGGATCGATCGCTCGATTGCCCGGGGAGCCCTGCACGCCGTCAGCATCTCGGCTTCCGGCTACGAATCCGGCGAAAGCATCAGTTTCTTCCAGGCCCACCCCTCGGCCCAGCCCTGGCGACGGGTGCAGCGCCTGGGCATCCGGGCGCAGATCGGGGTCGATCATCTGCTTGCCTCGAGCGCGATTCCCTTCATTTTTCCGGCCACCCGCATCCATCGCGAGTATTTCGGCGACGGCTCGATGCGCCAACTGGCGCCGATTTCGCCGGCCATCCATCTCGGCGCCGAGCGCGTCGTGGTGGTCGGCGCCAGCCGGAAAAACGAACACTTGGACCGCCAGCGCGTCGAGGCCCATCCGTCGCTCGCCCAGATTGCCGGCCACGCGCTGTCCAGCATCTTTCTCGACGGCCTGGCCGTCGATATCGAACGGATGCAGCGCATCAACCAGACGCTCTCGGCGATTCCCCCGGAAATCCGCGAGCACTCGGGCATTCCGTTGCGGCCGATCAAGACCCTGATCATCGCCCCATCCGAGCGGCTCGACCGGATCGCCGCCGAACACGCCAGCGCTCTGCCCTGGGGCGTCAAGGCATTGCTCAGCGGCATCGGCGCGATGAATCGCCATGGCGGCGCGCTGACCAGCTACCTGCTGTTCGAAAAGCCCTTTACCCGGGCGCTGATCGACCTCGGCTACGCCGATACCATGGCGCGATCGACGGAAGTCGGGGACTTTCTCGACCTTTGAGGTGGCGCCGCAGCCGCTCCGGCTGATCGGCCCAGCCATCCGTGCGCTGGCGCACATACGTCAAATACGTTGGCGATTAAGCTCGTTTCTTTGCTGTTGCAGGCCCCGTCGAACCACTGCCGTCGACCCGGTTTGCACCGCCCAGCGTCCCTGAGCGACAACCAATCCGCAGCACGCCCGCGTCGGGCAATCGGCGCCGGGTCGGCGTACCGGCCGCGATGCGGAAAAAAGCGTTGAGGGCGGCGTTTTGGGGGCCACCGTGGACGTCCGGGCTTGCGCTACAGACAGGGATCAGAAAATTGACAGAACGCATCAAGTCCATCCGCACCGCCCTGCTCAGGTTCAGCAAACGCCTGCATAACGGCGGCCTGGCCCGGAAATTCGCGGCGGCCGAACCGCCGCTGCGCGCTGAGCTGTTCAGTGCCGACCAGATGGAGCGGCATGGCAAGGCGTTGGCCGATACGCATAAATTGCAGCCGGTGCACGGACCGGACCTGTTGCTGGCCCGCCTCGGCGAGAACGAGGGCGTCCTGCTCGGCACTTATGACCTGCTGCGCGAGGCGGTCAAGGAAAAGCGTCGGATCACGCCGGCCGGCGAATGGCTGCTCGACAATTTCTACCTGATCGAAGAACAGATCCGCACCGCCCGGCGCCATTTCCCCAAGGGCTACAGCCGCGAACTGCCGCTGCTGGCCAGTGGTCCGTCGAGCGGCCTGCCGCGTGTTTACGACATTGCCCTGGAAGAAATCGCGCACGGCGACGGCCGGGTCGATCCGGAAAGCCTCTATCGCTTCGTCGCCGCCTACCAGAAGGTCGCCGATCTGAAGCTCGGCGAGTTGTGGGCGATCCCGATCATGTTGCGCCTGGCGCTGATCGAGAATCTGCGCCGGGTCGGCGCCCGCGTCGCTGCCGGCATGATCGACCGGAACAATGCCGATACCTGGGCCGACCAGATGATCGAGGTGGCCGAGACCGATCCGAAGAGCCTGATCCTGGTCATCGCCGACATGGCGCGGGCCAATCCGCCGCTGGTCAATTCCTTCGTCGCCGAACTGGCGCGCCGCTTGCAGGGCCACAGCTCGGCGCTGGCCCTGCCGCTCACCTGGATCGAACAGCGGCTGTCCGAATCCGGCCAGACCATCGAACAGCTGGTCCAGTCGGAAACCCAGAGCCAGGCGGCGAACCAGGTTTCGATCAGCAACAGCATCGGCAGCCTGCGCCTGCTCGGCGCCATCGACTGGCGCGAATTCGTCGAAACGATGAGCACCGTGGACCAGAAACTGCGCGAGGACCCCGACGGCGTCTATGGCCGGATGGATTTCGCCAGCCGCGACCGCTACCGGCACGTCATCGAAAAACTGGCCCGGCAAAGCCGCCTTTCCGAATGCGAGGTAGCGCGCAAAGCCATCCAGCTCGCCCACCAGGGCGACGGCGGCGACCAGCGCACCCGGCACGTCGGCTACTACCTGATCGACTACGGTCTGGCGCAACTTGAGCAAGCCGCCGAAGTCCGCCCGTCGGCCGGCGATGTCGTACAACGGCTGGGCACCGGTTCGCCCTTGCTGCTCTATCTTGGCGCCGTCGGGCTGCTTGTCGCCATTTTCGCCGGCGGCCTGCTCGCCTCGGCGCATGGCGCCGGGCTGGCCGGCTGGCGGCTCGGCCTGATGGTCGTACCAGCCCTGCTCGGCGCCAGCCAACTGGCGGTAACGCTGGTGAACTGGCTGGTCACCCTGCTGGTCGTACCGCACCCGCTGCCGCGCATGGATTTTGCCAAAGGCATCGCCCCGGCAGCCCGCACGCTGGTCGTCGTGCCGACCATGCTGAGCAGCCGACAGGGCGTCGCCGAGCTGCTTGAAGCACTGGAAGTGCGCTTCCTAGCCAACCGCGACGCGTGCCTGCATTTCGGTTTGCTGACCGATTTCCGCGACGCCGACACCGAACACCTGCCGGCCGACGCGGCCTTGCTGGAACAGGCTGCCGCTGGCATCGCCGCCTTGAACGAGAAGTACGACCGGGCGACCAGCAACCAGTTCTTCCTCTTTCACCGGCCGCGCCGCTGGAATGCCCAGGAAGGCATCTGGATGGGTTACGAACGCAAGCGCGGCAAGCTCGGCGACCTCAATGCGCTGTTGCGCGGCGGTGGCACCGAGGCCTTCTCGCAGATCGTCGGCCACACCGCGATCCTCCGCCAGGTCAAATACGTCATCACGCTCGACACCGACACCCAGCTGCCGCGCGATGCGGCGCGCGAGTTCGCCGCGACCATGGCGCATCCGCTCAACCAGCCGCGCTATGACGCCACCCGGCAACGCGTCGACGCCGGTTACGGCATCCTGCAACCGCGCATGGCGGTCAGCCTGCCGAGTACCAACCAGTCGCGCTACGCCCAGCTGTGCGGCAGCGAACCGGGCATTGATCCGTACACCCGGGCGGTCTCCGACGTCTATCAGGATCTCTTCGATGAAGGCTCGTTCATCGGCAAGGGCATCTACGACGTCGATGCCTTCGAGCAATCGCTCAAGGAGCGCTTCCCGGAAAACCGCATTCTCAGCCACGACCTGCTCGAAGGCTGCTACGCCCGGGCCGGCCTGCTCAGCGATGTGCTGCTCTACGAGGACTACCCGGCCCGCTACAGTGCCGACGTCAGCCGCCGCTACCGCTGGATCCGGGGCGACTGGCAGATTGCCAGCTGGCTGCTGCCGCGCGTCCCCGGCGTAGGCGGCGAGCGACGGAAAAACCCGCTGTCGAAACTGTCGCAATGGAAGCTGTTCGACAATCTGCGGCGCAGCCTCGTGCCGGCCGCGCTGGTCCTACTGTTCCTGCTCGGCTGGGCGGCTGCCCCGGCGTTCATCGGGTGGACGCTGGCGGCGCTCGGCATCCTGTTCGTGCCCAGTCTGCTGACCTCCAGCCTCGACCTGTTGCGCAAACAGCCGGAGGTTCGCCTCGGTCAACATCTGTCCAACGTCGGACGGGCGACCGGCCGGCAATTCGCCCAGGCGACCTTGAGTCTCGCCTGCCTGCCCTATGAAGCCTGGTTCAGCCTCGACGCCATTCTGCGCACCAACATCCGCCTGCTGTTCACCGGCCGGCGCCTGCTCGAATGGAATCCGTCCGGCGAACTGCAGCGCGAAGTCGAGCACAAGCGCGCCCGCCAGCCCGATCCCGGCGGCATCGGCGATCTGCTGCGTACCACCGGCACAATGTGGATGTCCCCCGCCCTGGCCGCGACTACCGCCCTGGCGCTCGCCGCACTGCGGCCGGAAGCCTTGCCGGCTGCCGTACCGATCCTCGGCCTGTGGCTGATCGCCCCGGCCTTCACCTGGTGGATCAGCCGCCCGCTGGCTCGCCGCCCGGCGACGCTGGCCCCCGAACAGCGGGTGTTTCTGCACAAGCTGGCGCGCAAGACCTGGGCCTTCTTCGAAACCTTCGTCACCGCCCGCGACAACTGGCTGCCGCCCGACAATTTCCAGGAACACCCGGTGGCCGTGGTCGCCCACCGCACCTCGCCGACCAACATGGGGCTGGCCCTCCTCGCCAACCTGTCGGCCAGCGACTTCGGCTATATCAGCTTCGGCACCCTGCTCGAGCGGACCAACAACGCCTTGCTCAGCATGCTGAGCCTCGGTCGCTACCGCGGCCATTTCTACAACTGGTACGACACCCTGTCGCTGGCGCCGTTGTCGCCGCTCTACGTCTCCTCGGTGGATAGCGGCAACCTCGCCGGCCACCTGCTGACCTTGCGCCCCGGCCTGCTCGCGCTGGCCGACCAGAGCATCCTGCCGGCCCGCACCTTCGCCGGCCTGGCCGACACCATGGGCGTCCTGCAGGAAGTCGCGGCGAACAACCCGTCAGCGGCCCTGAGCAGCCTGCGCCGTGCCATCGAGTCGGCCTATGACGCCCGCCCGACGAGCATCACGGCAATCTGCCAGTGGCTGGACAAGCTGACGGCGGCCGCCGAACTGCTGGCCGAACAATTGGGCAGCAGCCCATCGGACACGACGAGCGAAGAACTGATCTGGTGGACGCAGGCGTTGTGCCGCCAATGCCGGGATGCCGTCGATGAACTGAACCTCCTGGCGCCCTGGGCGCGCCTGCCGGCCGCCCCGGAAAGCCTGGCGGAGCTGCCCGGCCTGGCCAGCCTGCCGACCTTGCGCCAGCTATCGATGCTGGCCGATACCTTGCGCGGCCACTTCGACAATAGTGCCGGCGTCGTCCGCTCGCCGGCGGAAAGCGCCTGGCTGGCCGAGCTGCAGCCGCTGGTCGAACTGGCCAGCCAACGGGCCAGCGAACGCATCCTGACTAGCCAGAGCCTGGCCCGCCAGGTCGGCGAACTGGCGGTGCTCGACTACGATTTCCTCTACGACAAGCTGCGCCACCTGCTGACTGTCGGCTACAACGTCGATCAGCGCCGCCAGGACACCGGCAGCTACGACCTGCTCGCCTCGGAAGCCCGGCTCTCGAGCTTTGTCGCCATTGCCCAGGGCGCCGTGCCGCAGGAAAGCTGGTTCGCCCTCGGCCGCCTGCTGACGACGGCCGGCGGCGATCCGATCCTGCTCTCGTGGAGCGGCTCGATGTTCGAGTACCTGATGCCGATGCTGGTCATGCCGACCTACGAGAACACCCTGCTTCACCAGACCTGCCTGGCCGCCGTCAAGCGCCAGATCGCCTACGGCAAGCAGCGCAGCGTGCCCTGGGGCATGTCGGAATCCGGCTATAACGCGGTCGACGCCCGCCTCAACTACCAGTACCGCGCCTTTGGCGTGCCCGGTCTGGGCCTGAAACGCGGCCTCGGTGAAGATCTGGTAATCGCCCCCTATGCCTCCGCCCTCGCCCTGATGGTGATGCCCGAAGCCGCTTGCGAAAATCTGCAACGACTGACCGCCGACGGCCTGCAGGGCAAGTTCGGCATGTACGAGGCGGTCGATTTCACCCCGGCCCGCCTGCCGCGCGGCCAGAACAACGCCGTGGTGCGCTCCTTCATGGCCCACCACCAGGGCATGAGCCTGCTCGCCATCGCCTATCTGCTGCACGATCAGCCGATGCAGAAACGCTTTGCCGCCGACCCGCTGTTCCAGGCCACGACGCTGCTGCTGCAGGAGCGCGTACCGGTCGTCGCCACCTTCCACGTCCATACCGCCGAACTGTCCGAGGTGCGGACCACCTCGGCCGGCCCGGAAATGCCGATGCGCATCATCCGCAGCGCCGACACGGCGAGTCCGGAAGTCCAGTTGCTGTCGAACGGCCGTTATCACGTGATGGTCACCAATGCCGGCGGCGGCTACAGTCGCTGGAAGGATTTCGCCGTCACCCGCTGGCAGGAGGACGGCACCAGCGACAACTGGGGCACCTTCTGCTACCTGCGCGACGTGGCGACCGGCGCCTTCTGGTCGACCGCCCATCAGCCGACCGGCCAACCGGCCGATACCTACGAGGCGATTTTCTCCGAGGCGCGGGCCGAGTTCCGGCGCCTCGATCACGACTATGAAACGCATACCGAAATCGTCGTCTCGCCGGAAGACGACATCGAACTGCGCCGCATCCGCCTGACCAACCGCTCGCGCGTCCGGCGGACCATCGAAATCACCAGCTACGCCGAGGTGGTGCTCGCCTCGCCGGCGGCCGACGCGCTGCACCCGGCCTTCAGCAACCTGTTCGTGCAGAGCGAGATCATTCCCGAACAGCAGGCCATCCTGTGCACCCGCCGGCCGCGCGCCATCAGCGAAGCGGTGCCCTGGATGTTCCACCTGATGGCGGTGCATGGCGCGATCTGCGAAGCGGTGTCCTACGAAACCGACCGGGCGCGCTTCATCGGCCGGACGCGCAGCCTCGCCGCGCCGGAGGCCCTGCGCCAGGCCGGCCCGCTGTCGGGCAGCCAGGGCTCGGTGCTCGATCCGATCGTTGCCATCCGCTACCGGATCACCCTCGATCCCGAACAATCGGCGACGCTCGATGTCGTTTCCGGTATCGCCGACAGCCGCGACGCGGCGCTCGGCCTGGTCGGCAAATACCGCGACCGGAATCTTGCCGACCGCGTCTTCGAAGTCGCCTGGACCCACAGCTGGGTCAATCTGCAGCAGATCAACGCCAGCGAATCCGACGCCCAGCTGTTCAACCGGCTGGCCGGCTCGGTGATCTACGCCAATCCGCTGCTCCGGGCCGAGGCCAGTCTTCTCGCCAGCAACCGGCGCGGCCAGTCCGGGCTGTGGGGTTACGCCATCTCCGGCGACCTGCCGATCGTGCTGCTGCAGATCGGCGACCAGGCCAATATCGAACTCGTCCGGCAATTGGTCCAGGCCCACGCCTACTGGCGACTGAAGGGCCTCGCCGTCGACCTGGTGATCTGGAACGAAGATCACGCCGGCTACCGCCAGGTGCTGCAGGAACAGATCATGGGCTTGATCGCCGCCGGCGTCGAAGCCAATCTGACCGACCGTCCGGGCGGCATCTTCGTCCGGGTGGCCGAACAGATCTCGAGCGAGGACCGCATCCTCTTCCAGACCGTCGCCCGCGCCATCATTTCCGACACCCGCGGCCCGCTGGCCGACCAGCTCGGCCGACGCAGCGCCCTGGACATGCGCGAAGCCCTGCTCCCCCGGCTGATCCCGAGCCGCGTCCGCAAGCTCGAAGGGCGCCCGGCGGCGCTGCTGCCGCGCAACGATCTGCTGTTCTTCAACGGTTTCGGCGGCTTTACCCAGGATGGCCGCGAATACGTCATCACCACCGCCCCCGGCCAGACGACGCCGACCCCCTGGGTCAACGTCATCGCCAATAGCCATTTCGGGACGGTCATTTCGGAAAGCGGCGCCGCCTACACCTGGAGCGAAAATGCCCACGAATTCCGCTTCACCCCCTGGCACAACGACCCGGTCAGCGATGCCAGCGGCGAAGCGATCTATCTGCGCGACGAAGAAAGCGGCCATTTCTGGTCGCCGACTCCGCTGCCCAGTGCCGGCAGTACCCCTTATGTGACGCGACACGGCTTCGGCTACAGCGTTTTCGAGCACGAGGAGGACGGCATCCGTTCGGAACTGACCGTGCATATCGACGCGGTCGCCGCGCTCAAGTTTTCCGTATTGAAGATCAGCAACAACTCGGGACGCGCTCGCCAGTTGTCGGCCACCGGCTACGTCGAATGGGTGCTCGGCGACCTCCGGCCGAAGTCGGCGATGCATGTCGTCACGGTGATCGATCCGGCGAGCGGCGCGATCTGTGCGCACAACCCGTACAGCGCCGAATTCGCCGACCGGATTGCCTTCTTCGATGCCGATGAAGCGACCCGCCAGGCAAATGTCACGCTGAGTGGCGACCGCCGCGAATTCATTGGCCGCAACGGCAGCCTGCGCAAGCCGGCGGCGATGGGCCGCGCCAAACTGTCGAACAAGATCGGCGCCGGGCTCGACCCTTGCGGGGCGATCCAGGTGCCCTTCGAACTGGCCGACGGCGAGCAGCGCGAAATCATTTTCCGCCTCGGCACCACCGGGCGCCGGGGCAGCGATGCCGACGAGCTGAAGCGCCGCCTGCGCGGCTCGGAGGCTGCCCGCAACTCGCTCGAAGCGGTCCGCGACTACTGGCGGACGACGCTCGGCGCGGTGCAGGTCGACACGCCCGATCCGGCGCTCAATGTGCTGGCCAACGGCTGGCTGCTCTATCAGACCATCGCCTGCCGGCTGTGGGCACGCAGCGGCTATTACCAGTCGGGCGGCGCTTTCGGCTTCCGCGACCAGTTGCAGGACACGATGGCCCTGGTGCACGCCCGCCCGGCGCTGCTCCGCGAGCAGTTGCTGCGCAGTGCGGCGCGCCAGTTTGTCGAGGGCGATGTCCAGCACTGGTGGCATCCGCCGGTCGGCCGCGGCGTCCGCACCCATTGTTCGGACGATTACCTGTGGCTGCCCCAGGCCGTCTGCCGCTATGTCGAGAGTACCGGCGACAGCGGCATCCTGGGCGAAACGGTGGCTTTCCTCGAAGGCCGGCCGGTCAACCCGGAAGACGACTCCTATTACGATCTGCCGCTCCGTTCCGAAACCTCGGCGACGCTCTACCAGCATTGCCTGCGGGCCATCGTCCATGGCCTGAGCTTCGGCACACACGGCCTGCCGCTGATCGGCTCCGGCGACTGGAACGACGGGATGAACCTGATCGGCATGCAGGGCAAGGGGGAAAGCGTCTGGCTCGGTTTCTTCCTCTACGACACGCTGCTCCGCTTCGCCGACCTGGCCCGCAACAACGACGACGCGCCCTTCGCCGAGCGCTGTCACGGCGAGGCCGAGCAACTGCGCCACAACATCGAGGCGCATGGCTGGGATGGCGAATGGTATCGCCGCGCCTATTTCGACGACGGCACGCCGCTCGGCTCGGCGAGCAATCCGGAATGCCGGATCGACTCGATTGCCCAGAGCTGGTCGGTGCTTTCCGGCGCCGGCGAGACGCTGCGGGCGCGCACCGCGATGGCCTCCCTCGACCAGCATCTGGTCCGCCGCGATGCGGCGCTGATCCAGTTGCTCGACCCGCCGTTCGACCGCTCCGAACTGAACCCCGGCTACATCAAGGGCTACGTTCCCGGCATCCGGGAAAACGGCGGCCAATACACGCATGGCGCCATCTGGGCGGCAATGGCCTTCGCCAAGCAGGGCGACCACCAGCGCGCCTGGGAACTGTTCGACATGATCAACCCGGTGTGGCACGGCGATTCGCCGGCCGCCATCGCCATCTACAAGGTCGAACCCTACGTTGCCGCCGCCGACGTCTATGCCGTCGCACCGCACACCGGCCGCGGCGGCTGGACCTGGTACACCGGCTCGGCCGGCTGGCTCTACCGGCTGATCCTCGAATCGCTGCTCGGCGTACAGGTCGCCGCCGACAAACTGCGCTTCGTGCCCTGTCTGCCGCAGCACTGGCCGGGCTTCACGCTGCGCTATCGCTACCGGGAAACGCTGTACGTCATCACCGTCGTGCAAACTGCAGGCACCGACCAGTCGCTGACGGTGAGCGTCGACGGCAGCCAGCAGGCGCATCCGGAAATCACACTGGTCGATGATCACCAGGAACATGTCGTTGAAGTCAAAATACCCGCGGCGCTATGATGAAACAGCGCTCGGTCAATTTCGGAACGGGGAAAAACAGATGAACCCAACACGCCAATTGCACGCCCTCGGCCAAAGCCTGTGGCTCGACAACATCACCCGCGACCTGCTCAACAGCGGCACCTTGGAGCGTTACTGCAACGAGCTGTCGGTCAGCGGACTGACCTCCAATCCGACCATCTTCGAGCAGGCCATTCGCAACACCGCGGCTTACGACGCGGCCATCGCCGCAGCGGCCGGCGCCGGCAAAACCGGCGAAGCCCTGTTTTTCGATCTGGCGCTGGCCGATCTGAAACAGGCGGCCGCGCTCTTTCGACCCATCCACCAGGCGAGCGGCGGACTGGATGGCTGGGTGTCACTGGAAATCTCGCCGCTGCTGGCCGACGATACCGCCGGCACGATCGCCGAGGCCAAGCGCCTGCACGCCCTGGCCGACTGTCCCAACCTGTTCATCAAGATTCCCGGCACGCCGGCCGGCGTCCGGGCCATCGAAGAGGTGATCCTGGCCGGCGTGCCGGTCAATGTCACGCTACTCTTCTCCCGCGAGCACTACATTGCGGCGGCCGACGCCTACTGGCGCGGCATCGCCCGGCGGATCGAGGCCGGCCTCGACGCCCGGGTCAATTCGGTCGCCTCGATCTTCGTCAGCCGCTGGGATGCCGCGGTCGCCGGCAAGACATCGGCCGCCCTGAACAACCGCCTCGGCGTGGCGATCGGCCAGCGCATCTACAAGGCCTACCGCAAGCGCCTGACCACCCCGGCCTGGCGCAAGCTGGCCGAGGCCGGCGCCCTGCCGCAGCGCCTGCTGTGGGCGAGCACCGGGACCAAGGACCCGCAGATCAAGGCCAGCTATTACATCGAAGCGCTCGCCGCCCCCGGCACCATCAACACCATGCCGGAAAAGACACTGCTCGCCTTCGCCGAACAAGGGGCCATCAACGAGGTGATGGCCGAGGATGGCGGCGACACCGAAGCGGTGCTCGCCGACTTTGCCCTGGCCGGCGTCGATATCGTCGCGCTGGCCAGCCAGTTGCAGCTGGACGGGGCGCGTGCCTTCACCCAATCCTGGGTCGCCCTGCTCGCGCTGATCGACGCCAAATGCCAGCCCGCCAAAGGAAGGACCTGATCATGACCAATGCCAGCACGCCAAACCCGCCGCCCCTGTCGCCCGATCTGCTGAGGAAGATGAACGCCTGGTGGCGCGCCGCCAACTACCTGTCGGTCGGCCAGATTTACCTCTACGACAATCCGCTACTCAAGAAGCCGCTCGAACTCGCCCACATCAAGCCGCGCCTGCTCGGCCACTGGGGCACGACGCCGGGGCTCAACTTCATCTACGTGCACCTCAACCGGATCATCAAGGCGCACGACCTCAACGTCATCTACCTGACCGGCCCGGGCCACGGCGGTCCGGGGCTGGTCGCCAACACCTATCTGGAAGGCACCTACAGCGAGATCTATCCGAACATCTCGCCGGACGAGCACGGCATGAAACGCCTGTTCAAGCAATTCTCCTTCCCCGGCGGCATTCCCAGCCACGTTTCGCCGGACACCCCGGGCTCGATCCATGAAGGCGGCGAACTCGGCTATGCGCTGTCGCATGCCTACGGGGCGGCCTTCGACAATCCCGATCTGCTGGTCGCCTGCGTCGTCGGCGACGGCGAAGCGGAAACCGGGCCGCTGGCCACCAGCTGGCACTCGAACAAGTTTCTCAATCCGGTGCACGACGGTGCCGTGCTCCCGATCCTCCATCTGAACGGCTACAAGATCGCCGGCCCGACCGTGCTGGCGCGCATTCCGCACGACGAGCTGGAAGCCCTGTTCCGCGGCTACGGCTACACGCCGTATTTCGTCGAGGGCGACGATCCGCTGGAAATGCACCAGCAGATGGCGGCCACCCTCGACCGTGCCGTGGCCCACATCCAGGCGATCCAGCACGACGCCCGAAGCAACGGCTTCAAGGAGCGGCCAGCCTGGCCGATGATCATCCTGCGTTCGCCCAAGGGCTGGAGCGGCCCGAAGATGGTCGACGGCAAGCAGACCGAGAACACTTTCCGCTCGCACCAGGTGCCGATGGGCGACATGAGCCAGCCGGGCCATGTCCAGATTCTCGAAGAC
Source organism: Azonexus sp. IMCC34842 (assembly GCF_050368855.1). Taxonomy (GTDB): domain Bacteria; phylum Pseudomonadota; class Gammaproteobacteria; order Burkholderiales; family Rhodocyclaceae; genus Azonexus; species Azonexus denitrificans_A. The sequence continues at coordinate 3,082,804 of NZ_CP178449.1, forward strand.
TGGCTGCAGAGCTACCGGCCGCAGGAGCTGTTCAACGAAAATGGCCGGCTGCGCGCCGAACTGGCCGACCTGGCGCCGCAGGGCAACCGGCGCATGGGCGCCAACCCGCATGCCAACGGCGGCCTGCTGCTGCGCGACCTGCGCCTGCCCGACTACCGCGATTACGCCATCCAGGTCCCGCAGCCGGGCGGCGTGAAGGCCGAGGCCACCCGCGCCCAGGGCGAGTTCATCCGCGATGTCGTCCGGCTCAACCCGCATACCTTCCGCATCTTCAGCCCGGACGAAACCGCATCGAACCGCTGGGGCGCCGTGTTTGAGGTGACCAACCGCTGCTCGACGGCGGAAATCCTGGCCATCGACGACCACGTCGCGCCGGACGGCCGGGTCATGGAAATATTGAGCGAGCACCAGTGCGAAGGCTGGCTCGAAGGCTACCTGCTGACCGGCCGGCACGGCTTCTTTTCCTCCTACGAAGCCTTCATCCACATCATCGACTCGATGTTCAACCAGCACGCCAAGTGGTTGAAGATGGCCAACGAGATTCCCTGGCGGCGACCAATCGCCTCGCTGAACTACCTGCTCTCCTCGCACGTCTGGCGCCAGGACCACAACGGCTTCAGCCACCAGGACCCGGGTTTCATCGACCACGTGATCAACAAGAAGGCCGAGATCATCCGCGTCTATCTGCCGCCCGACGCCAATACCCTGCTCTCGGTCACCGACCACTGCCTGCGCAGCCGCAATTACGTCAATGTGATTATTGCCGGCAAGCAGCCGGAAGCGCAGTGGCTGGACATGGACGCGGCGATCAAGCATTGCACCGCCGGCATCGGTATCTGGGAATGGGCGAGCAGCGACCGGGGCGAAGAACCGGATGTCGTGATGGCCTGCGCCGGCGATGTGCCGACCCTCGAAACGCTGGCCGCCGTGGTCTTGCTGCGCGAGCATTTTCCCGAACTGAAAGTCCGCGTCATCAACGTCGTCGACCTGATGACCCTGCCGCCCCACAGCGAGCACCCGCACGGCCTGAGCGACCGCGACTTCGACGAACTGTTCACCCGCGACAAGCCGATCATTTTCGCCTACCACGGCTATCCCTGGCTGATACACCGCCTGACTTATGCCCGGACCAACCACAAGAACCTGCACGTCCGCGGCTACAAGGAAGAAGGCACGACCTCGACGCCGTTCGACATGGTGGTGATGAACGACATGGATCGCTTCCATCTGGTGGCCGACGTCATCGACCGCGTGCCCCAGCTCGGCCCGCGCGCCGCCTACGCCAAGCAGGCGATCCGCGACAAGCTGATCGAGCACAAGCAGTACATCGCCACGCATGGCGAGGATCTGCCGGAAATCCGCGACTGGAAATGGCCGTTCTGAAATAGAGCGGCGGACCGGGTGCCGCAAAACCCGGCCGCCGCCCTTTTCGCCATCGATTCGACAAATACCGGGACGCTGTGTGCGATGGCGCACAGAATAGATCAGCCGAATCGAATACTGTCGGTCCTGGCGTCTGGTCTCCCCCAGATCGACGCCCGTAGCATTCAGCTCGGTAGCGGCAACGCTGTTACCGGGCTTTTTTTCGCGCTCACCAAACCGCCGCCGCCCGCACCGAAAAACCACGTCATCTGTGCGCCAACACACCGACCGCCACCGGGCAATCGACCATTCTTGCTTTGTATCCACACCGGCAAAGGAGCTGAATCATGGAAACGAAGGAAATGAGCGACAAACTCACCCGTACGGTGGACAGCGTAGCGAGCAATGCGCACAAGGCAATCGACAAGGTGTCCGGGGCGACCCGCCCGGCCATCGAACACATTGCCGCCGGCGCCCATCAGGCGGCCGACAAGCTCAACGCAACGGGCCGACAAATCAGGGAAAGCCAGGCGCGACTTACGGAAAATCTGCGTGGGCAGTTCCGTGAGCGGCCATTCACCAGCATCGGCATCGCCGTCGCCGCCGGCTTCCTGCTCAACTGGCTGCTCAGGCAGCGCCCGGCTGCCCGGCCACCAACTGAATAAAACGGAGGCAATAAAATGCTCTATACCATTGCTGTAGTAATGCTGATTCTCTGGCTGCTTGGCCTGGTCACGTCGACCACCATGGGTGGTTTTGTGCACATCCTGCTGGTCATTGCCGTCGTAGTCATCCTGATTCAGGTCATCGGCGGGCGCCGGGGCTTGTAACCGGCAGCACTATCGGCTGTACTGTAGGCCCTGAACAAACTACAGAACAGCCAATGAAAGCCTTTCGCCGCCACGCCGAACGTCACCGCACCGAGCGCATCGGCTGGTTGCGGGCGGCCGTACTTGGGGCCAACGACGGCATCGTGTCCACGGCCAGTCTGGTCGTCGGTGTCGCGGCAGCCAGTTCAAGCCCGGAGAACATCCTGATGGTCGGCGTTGCCGGCCTGGTCGCCGGAGCCATGTCGATGGCGGCTGGCGAATATGTCTCGGTGCACTCGCAGGCCGATACCGAAAATGCCGATCTGGCACGTGAGAAAGCCGAACTCGAGACCGACCCGGCGGCCGAACACCGCGAGCTGGAGGCCATCTATATCGCCCGTGGTCTCGAACCCGAACTGGCCAAACAGGTCGCTGTGCAACTGATGGCCCATGACGCCCTCGGCGCCCATGCCCGCGACGAACTGGGCATCTCCAAAGAGTTGGGCGCGCGCCCCCTGCAGGCCGCCCTGGCATCGGCTGCCAGTTTCGCGGTGGGGGCCGCGCTGCCGCTGATCAGTACCGCCCTGGCCCCGGCGACCGGGATTATTCTCTGGGTCTCCGTCAGTTCACTGGTCTTTCTCGCCCTGCTCGGCGCGCTGGCCGCCCGCGCCGGTGGTGCCGGCATGGTCCAGGGCACCTGGCGCGTCACCTTCTGGGGCGCACTGGCGATGGCGATCACCGCCGGCGTCGGCGCCTTGTTCGGCACGGTGGTCTGAATCAACAGCGCCTGGTCCGAGCCCGCTGGCGCGGCAGTCGGACTTTAACCGGTGCCAAGCCTAGCGGCCGCGACCGCGATCCTCGTTGTTGTTTTCCCGGCCGTGGCTGTCGCCGCCCCGACCCCGATTGTCGCGGCCCGGCTCGTCCGCCCTGACAGCCGGTTCGGGGGCTCGCGGCGACGGCTCGTTGGCCCGCCGCGGCGCTTCCGTCCGCTCGGCGGGTGGCGCCTGACGTTGCTGCATCGGCGAGGGCTGGCGTGGCTCGACCGGCTCGGCATTGCGGGCCGGTGGCCCCGAACGATCCGGCGCTTCGTGCGGTGCATCCGGGCGGCGGCTGTCGCCATTGCCGCGCGACTGGAATTGCTCCTGGGTTACCCGTTCGCGCGGCTGGTAGCGGTAATTTTCGGCGCGTATCGCATGTTGCTGCTCGACCGCCCGTGGATAGGCGTCGCCCCGGTACTGCCGCTGGTAAGTCGGCAATGGGGCGGGAGCGGGAGCGGCACGGCGATCCCGGCTGTTCCACTCCGGCCTCTGCCGTTCCCAGTCGTTGCCCCAGTACTGCCCCCAGCGCGGCGGCGCATCGGCCCGCCAGCCACGGAAATAGCGCGGCGGCTGACTGTAATAGCGGACCGGGATGCGCAGCACATAGACCGGCACGTACTCGGGCTCGACCGACTGCCAGGGACCGTTGTACCAGCTGCTCGAATACCACATGTCGCTGCGGTAGACCCAGAACAGGCCATCATAAAAGAAGAAGTTCGATTGCACGCTCGGTGCGTAGTAGGCCGGCAAGCCGGGAATCCTGACGAACTCGGGATAGCGGGCCATGTTGATGCCGACATTGACGCCGGGAAAGCCGATATTGACGCTGACCTGGGCCTGGGCCGAGGCGGCCGTGCCAAATGCCAGCGACAGGGCGACGAGCAGGGAGCGCATTTTCATTTGCTGGCCTGCACGCGCAGCGCCGTCGTATCGACGGCCTTGACGCCCTCAACCTTGGCGGCAATTTCCCGGACCCGGACGATTGCCTCCGGATTACCCAGCACGCCCGTCAGAACGACGACGCCATCGGTCGTCGTGACATTGACCTCGAAGCCCTTTCTGGCGCTGTCGGCGAGGATTTCCGACTTGACCTTGGTGGTGATCCAGCTATCGGCAGCGACCTGCTTGGTCATGGCCACAGCCTCCCGTGCATCGGCCTTGGCATTGTCGACGGTCCCGGCGCCGGCGCTGGCCGCTGTCGCGAACACGCTGCCGATTACCCATGCGGAAACCGAGCATGCCCGCCGGAATGAGTGTCCGCCAGCTACTGGAGGGACGTTTCGTTTTGCCGACCGCGATGCGGTCCACGGGAATGATTTCATGTTTACCTCGGAGAGAAGAGCAGAAGAGCGCACTTGAACGGTACGCTGAAGTCGCCGGATCGATCTTGCTTGGACAAGCGAACCCCGTCCGTGTGCCTGCGCACATTGTCTTCCCAGGCACGGCCGTGGGCGGCGCTCCTCATTTTTATGTGTGCTAGCGCACAGACCGCATTGAAACGCGCCGCCACTCTTGCTGCACCGGGCGCCGAAAACCGGGTAACGGCCTCGCCAAGGCCGCTGCGGAATCCGTGGCACCAACGGCGCCTCATCGTTGTTCGCACGCCAAGGAGATTCAAATGATCAAGAACCACAAAGTCGTCGTTACCACACTGGCGATAAGCGCCCTCGTTTTCGCGCTGTCGGGCTGCGAAAAACCGGCCGGTCCGGCGGAGAAAGCCGGCCAGGAAGTTGACAAGGCGGTGCAGAGCGCCGGGCAGCAGATCGAAAAAGCCGGTGAAAAAATCCAGGACGCGGCCAAGGATACGAAGAAATAAGTCGGCTGGTCGCTGCGTACGCTGCCGCACATTCAGCGGTAGCGAATCGGACTAGCCTTCGCTTCATCGCTCACCGGCTTGGCATCAGGCCCGTCCACTCGCCCAAGGAGATCCATCATGCCTCAGTTCCGCCCGTTGATTCCGTCGTTGTTCGTCGCCTCGATCCTCGCCCTGTGCAGCATCCCGGCCCTGGCCGAGATGTCTTGCGGGCCACTCGACGGTCACGGATATTTCCACGAGCACCGCGCCGAGCGGATGGAACAACGGCAAAAGACCCTGCATGAAAAGCTCAAGCTGAGCGCCGAGCAGGAAGCCGGCTGGAAAAAACTAATCGATTCAGAACATTCCGGCCCGTGGGCGAAAACGATAAAGAGGGATGACTGGGCCAAGCTCACCACGCCGGAGCGAGCCGAAAAGATGCAGGAACGGATGACGGCGCAGCAGACAGCAATGGCCGAGCATCTGGTCGTGCTCAAGGAGTTCTACGCGACGCTGACGCCGGCTCAGAAAAAGATCTTTGACGATTTCCACGTCGGCCCGCGGCGTGGCATGCGCGGCAAACCGGCCCCACACTCCGGCCCGCAACCGGCGCCGCTCCCGCCCAGAGCCGCAGTTGGCCAATCTTGACTGAAGCCGGCCGGAAGGCCTCCGGAGATCGGATTGTCCCGTCACACCGACGCTTTGCCAGCCGCAGGTGGCGCAGCATGGCGCCGGTCGCCGCAGCTCTGCTGGCCGGATCGTGCCTCGCCGCCGAGCCGGCCAGTTGCGCCAGCGAGGCCGACGATGCGCGCCGGCTGGCCTGCTACGACCGACTTTTCGCTACTTCGCCGGCCAGGCCAGTGACGCCACCGGCCAGCCGCGCCGCCGTCGCTAACGAGAAACCGCTGGCTCCGGCCATACCGGTCAAGCTCGATGCCGAACATCCGACCTCGGTCATGTCCAAAGCCTGGGAACTTGGCCCCGACGACAAGCGCGGCACCTTCGTGGTCCGGACTTACCTGCCCAACTTTCTGCTGCCGCTGCATTACACCACCCACGTCAATCAATCGCCGAACAGCCCAACCCAGGTGCCGGGCGCCAGCCACCCGAACTACAAGAAGATCGAAGCGAAGCTGCAAATCTCGTTGCGCGCCAAGGTTGCCGAAGACCTGCTGCTGCCCGGCGCCGATCTGTGGTTCGCCTTTACCCAGCGCTCGCTCTGGCAGGTTTGGGATCAGCAGGACTCGTCACCGTTCCGGAGCACCGACTATCAGCCGGAAGCGATCTACGTCATCCCCGTCCCGGCGAAGCTGGGCGACCTCCCCTTCGGCTGGAACCTGCGGATGATCCAGCTCGGTCTGGCCCACCAGTCGAATGGTCAAAGCGACCCGCTGTCGAGAAGCTGGAATCGCACCTATATCAGTGCCGGCTTCGAACACGGCGATGTCGGCCTGACGATTCGCGCCAATAAGCGCCTGCCCGAACCCAGCGACGACCAGAACCCGGACCTCACCAAATTCATCGGCCACGGCGAGGTCATGATGAACTGGTTTCCGGGCCCTTCGACGCTCGGCCTGACCTGGCGCCCCAATTTTCAACGCATCGAACGCGGCTCCGTTCAATTCGATTTGACCCACCCGGTCTTTGCCGACAAGCCAGCCGGTCTTCGCTGGTATGTCCAGTTTTTCAACGGCTACGGCGAGACCCTGCTCGACTACAACCATCGACAAACCCGGCTGGGCATCGGCTTGAGCCTGTTCCAGTTTTGAGCCAAACGGGCACACCAGGAAATCGGAGGCTAAGATGAAGCAGATGAATGACTACCAGCAATCGATAATCGGCAAGGCAGTAGCCGCATACCGGAAGGACGGGCATTGCTTCCTGCATTGATCCAAAACGCCAGACAGAACCGCATCATCTCGGCCCTGCCGATGACGGTGTATACCCGGCTGGAAGACGATCTGGAGATCGTCAGCCTACCCCTCGGCCAGACACTTTATGAGGCCGGCGACAATCTGGATTTCGTGTATTTCCCGACGACTTGCATCGTCTCGCTGATTTTCGCTACCGAGAACGGCTCCTCGTCGGAACTGGCAATGACCGGAAATGACGGCCTGATCGGCATTCCGCTGGTCCTCGGCGGCGAAACGACAACCCACAAGGTGGTCGTGCAAAATGCTGGCGAGGCCTATCGCCTGCGCGCCGAGGTATTTACCTGGGAACTCGACCAGGGCGGCTTTCTGCAGCGCCTTTGCCTGTGTTACGCCCAGGCGCTGATGACGCAGATGGCCCAGAGCGTGGTCTGCAATCGCCACCATTCGGTGGTTCAGCAACTGTGCCGTTGGCTGCTGCAAAGCCTTGACCAGTTGCCGGGCAACGAGCTGTACATGACCCAGGAACTGATCGCCAGCATGCTCGGCGTCCGCCGAGAAGCCGTCACCGAGGCTGCCGGAAAGCTGCAGGCCGCCGGGCTGATGCAATACCGCCGCGGGCACATTACGGTGACCGACCGGCCCGGCCTCGAAGCCCGGGTTTGCGAATGCTATGGCGTCGTCCGCGCCGAATATGACCGGATCTTCAAGCTGATGCCGGCGACGCTCCCCAAGAACCGCACCAGGCCGAATCCGGCCACCTTGCGCCAGCGTGCCGAGGCTCGATTTCAACAGACACCGCCAACAATGCCGACGACCACATGGGATACCGAACGGCTGGTGCACGAACTCCAGGTGCACCAGATCGAACTGGAAATGCATAACGAGGAGCTGCGCCATGCCTATGGCGAAGCCGACGCCTTGCGCGAAAAATATGCCGACATCTACGACTTCGCGCCAGTCGGCTATTTCACGATCGATCGGCACAGCCTCATTCTGCAACTGAATCTGGCAGGCGCCATCCTGCTCGGCATCAAGCGCTCGCAAATTGGCCGACACCGCTTTGCCGCCGCGATCAAGCCGGAATACCTGTTACCGTTCAAGCATTTTGTCGAAGACGTTCTCGACGACAAAGCCAAGAAAAATTGCGAGATCGTGCTTGCCGCGACCAGCCAGCGGCCCGAGGCGATCGTCAGGATCGAGGCGGTACCGGATGAAAGCACCAGTGAATGCCGGATGGTGGTGATGGATGTCACCGCCGAAAAACTGGCCGAACGGGCGGTGAACCTGCGTGAGCAATATCAGCGGGCGCTGCTCGACAATTTTCCGTTCATGGTCTGGCTGAAGGACGAGCAAAGCCGGTTTCTCGCGGTCAACGCGCCATTTGCCGAAATCCACGGCTGGTCTTCGGTCGATATCCCGGTTGGCAAGACGGATTTCGACATCAGCCCGCCGGAACAGGCCGAAACCTATCGCGCCGACGACCTGGCCGTGCTGAGCAGCGGCGAGCGGAAAAGCGGCGAAGAGCTGATCGAAATAAACGGCGAGCCGCATTGGCTGGAAACCTACAAGTCGCCAGTCGTGATGGACGGCAACCGGATCGGCACGGTCGGTTTTTCGCGGGATATCACCAAACGCAAGTTGATGGAAGACGAATTGCGCCGACTGGCGGCGACCGACCCGTTGACCGAACTGTTCACTCTGAAACATTTCCTGACGCATCTCGAAGCCGCCCACGCCAGCCTGAAACGCGGGGCCGACCAGTCGGTCGCCGTGCTCGAAATCAATATCGACTATCTCCAGTCGATCAACAGCAATCTCGGTCATGCCGCGGGCGATGCGGTACTCCGGCTGGTTTCCGGACTGTTGCGCGCCGAATTGCGCAAGACCGATGTCGCCGGCCGGATCAGCGGTGAAAAATTTGCCGTCCTGATGCCGGGTAGCGACGCCGCAGACGCCGAATCGTTCGCCGAGCGCCTGCGCAAAACCGTCGCCATGCCGAAAATAATCCTCGGCGAACGCCAAGGGGCGGTCAGCGTCAGCCTAAGCGTTGCGCTGATGGACGCCGCCGACCCAACAGCCGAAGCCGTGCTCAATCGGGCCGATGCGGCCCTGACGCTGGCCAAGGCGGCCGGTCTGACCGACGACAGGTCGGGGCCGCCCCACTGACTCAGCGCCCGACGGGTTCCTTCAGATTGCCTTCCCACTGGCAGGAGAACTCGTAACAGCGATAGCGTCGCAGGTGCCCGAAAATACTCCAGAACCGGTCGATCGGCCGGCGATGAACGCGGATCAGCTTGTGTTGCCTGCAAATCGGGCAAGCCGGCGAATCGGACGCATCGTGAAGACTCCCGGACCGACTCAGTGCGGCAACGGGATTGGCCATTGCCAGGCTTTGATTACCCATGCCAGCCTCCTTTCAACAAAATCCGGTGCGGCGAACACGACCATGCAGCAGGGTCGTTACGGCAATTGTCTGCTCAAGCCGGGTCGCGCTCTGTGTGCTCGCACACATTCGGAAAAATCAGGAAAAGATTCGCCAAGACATCGGTATTGAAGCGGATGGAAACATTCTCGATCGCGGTTTTTCCGCGAGAGTTACTGTACATTGCACCATCAGAACTTCTGGCGGGTCCGGTGAGATTCGAACTCACGATGGGTTTCCCCACGCCGGTTTTCAAGACCGGTGCATTCAACCGCTCTGCCACAGACCCCAGAAGGCGCGCATGATAGCATAAAGGTTAGCGATATTACCCGACCGCTTTACTCAACTATTATTGAAACTTTTCCCCGGCTCCGTTAGTCTTATTGCTTGAGAAAACCACAGAAAGGAAGCATCCCGCATGAACACTCACTACCAGACAGCCAACCAGGGTTCTCCGAGCCTTGCAGTGCAGCAGAATCGCGTCCTTCGTAACACCTACATGCTACTTGCCCTGTCCATGGTACCGACCGTACTTGGTGCGCTGGTCGGCATCCAGATGCAGTTCAGCTTCATGGCCGGTAGCCCGTTCATTGGTTTCTTGCTGTTCCTCGGCATTGCCTGGGGCTTCATGTACGGCATCGAGAAGAACAAGGACAGCGGTTTGGGTGTCGCCCTGCTGCTCGGTTTCACATTCTTCATGGGGCTGATGCTGTCCCGCATCCTGCAAGTTGCCCTGGGCTTTACCAACGGTAGCTCGATGATTGTCATGGCCGCCGCCGGCACCGGTGCCGTCTTCTTCACGATGGCAACCATCGCCACCGTCAGCAAGCGGGACTTCAGCGGCATGGGCAAGTTCCTGTTCATCGGCATGATCGTCGTGCTGCTGGCCGCCGCTGCCAACATCTTCTTCCAGATCCCGGCGTTGTCCCTGGCCATTTCGGCTGCGGCAGTCATGGTCTTCTCTGCCTACATCCTTTACGACATCAGCCGCATCGTGCAAGGCGGCGAAACCAACTACGTCAGCGCGACCCTTTCGGTCTACCTGAGCATTTACAATGTCTTCGTCAGCCTGCTGCAACTGATCATGGCCCTGACCGGCGAACGCGACTGATCAAAGCGTTGCAGAAACAACAAGGGCGGCCATGGCCGCCCTTTTTACATGCCGTGCCACCGCTTCAGGGACGCTCGAACACGGCGATCGATTCGACGTGCGCAGTATGCGGAAACATGTTGACCGCCCCCGCCGCAACAAACCGGTAGCCCTTGTTACCAACCAGTACCGCTGCATCCCGCGCCAGGGTCGCCGGATTGCACGAAACATAAACGATGCGCCGCGGCCCATCCTGCTGCCCGATGACCTTGACCAGCTCGAGCGCCCCTTCGCGCGGCGGATCGATCAGCATTTTGTCGAAATGCCCCAAGGCGGCCAACGATGCTTCGCTACATTCAAACAGGTTGGCCACCCCGAACTCGACCCGATCAGCCAGACCATTGGCCGTCGCATTCTCGCGCCCGCGCTGGACCAGCCCTTCGCTGCCTTCGACCCCGACTACTGTCGCCCCGGAGCGGGCGATCGGCAAGGTGAAATTTCCCAGACCACAGAACATGTCGGCAATTCGCTCGCCCGGCAAGGGGTCGAGCAAACGCAATGTGCGACGGACGAGAACACGATTGACGGCATGATTCACTTGGGTGAAATCGGTCGGTTTAAAGTCCAATTCCAGATCGAACTCGGGCAAGGTGTACGACAGGCGCGGACCGGGCAAGGGATGGAATCGGTAAACCGAATCCGGGCCTTTCGGCTGCAGATAGAAAACGACATCGTGGCGCTCGGCAAAATCGCGGAGCAACTGCTCGTCCCTGGCTTTCAACGGCTCGAGAATACGCAGGAGCAGCACCGTACAGTGTTCGCCGACCGACACTTCAACCTGCGGCAGACGCTCGGCGATGGATAGCGCAGCGAACAACTCACGCAGCGGCATCAGCAAGGCGGAAACGTGCGGCGGCAAAATCAGGCAACTACGCATGTCGGCGATATAACTGCTGCGCCACTCGTGGAAGCCGATCAGCACCCCACCCTTTTTGCTGACCTGGCGCACGGCCAGCCGGGCCCGATGGCGATAGCCCCAGGGCGCCCCGTGGATCGGCGGCAGCATCGTTTCGGGACGAACGCGACCGATGTGCCACAGGCTGTCTTCAAGCACCCGCTGCTTGGCGGCGACCTGCGCCGACGGGTCCATGTGCTGCATGGCGCATCCGCCACAGATGCCGTAATGCGGACAACGCGGCTCGACGCGCGCGGTAGAAGGTTTCAGAACGGCGACCAGATGCGCCAGCTCGTAGCTAGGTTTTCTCCGGAAACTGGCGTACTCAACCACCTCCCCCGGCAAGGCTGCATCGACAAAAATAGTCTTGCCTTCCAGTCGGGTAATGCCCCTGGCTTCGTGGTCCAGCGATTCGATAGTCCCGATCGGCACGCACAACTCCGCAAAAAGCGCGAATTCTATCAATCGGTTACACTAATAGCCATGTCTCGCGAACTGATTACTTCCTGGAGCGACTATCAGGCGGCAATAGACCGCCTGCTGGTTATGGCCTGCCAGAAAATCTGCATTTACGATGAGGATCTGGCCCAGCTCAGACTCGACTCCGAGAATCGCCAGAATGCGCTGAAGCGCCTTCTGCACGGCGGCCGCAACGAGACGCTGCAGATTGCCGTGCGCAACGCCGTTCCATTATCCCGTGCAAATCCCCTGCTGGTCGGATTATTGACGACGTACAGCCATCTCGCGGCGGCCCAACAAACCCCTCCCCAACTGGCCCATCTGCGGGACAGCATGCTGCTCGTCGATGGCAAGCATGCGCTGATCCGCTTCGAGCAGGACCAACCGCGGAGCAAGCTGTTGATCGATGAAGCCGAGGAATTGAGGCCTTATCTGCTGCGTTTTGGTGAAATATGGTCGGAAGGTGGCGAGCCAGTGAGAAATACTGCCCTTGGACTTTAACAACCGAGAAAATGCCGCGGTGCACCAATGCGGTTCTAATAAATAAAATTATTGCTATAATCACGGACTGATTAGGTCGTACCTGATCTCAGAAAATATTTAGCTATTACTGGCTCTTGTCGATAAGGAAATTCCAATGAATAAGTCTGTACTCGTTGCTGCTCTGCTGGCTGTTGCTCTGACTGCTTGTGGCAAGACCGAAGCCCCGGCTCCGGCCGCCCCGGCCCCGGCTCCGGCCGCTGTTGCTCCGGCCGCTCCGGCTGCTGAACCCGCTCCGGCCGCCGCTCCGGCTGCTGATGCTGCCAAGCCTGCTGAAGCCGCTCCGGCTGCTGATGCTGCCAAGCCTGCTGAAGAAAAGAAGTAATCCTTCTTGCTTCAATGAAAACGGGGCTTCGGCCCCGTTTTTTATTGCCCCGGCATTTCGTTCGGGTCACTGCACCTCGCGCCAGGCAAAACCACTATCGGGCATGGCCACACCTACCCAGCTCTCCGTGCATCCCAAGGCCTGCGCGATGGCGCCGGCAGCCAGTCCGGGCTGATTATTACGTTCGCTGAGGTGGGCTGCGACGATATGCTGCAAACGCGAACAGTCAATTTGCCGGAGCAATCCTGCCGCAACCGAGTTTTCAAGATGTCCGTAACGCCCGGCAATGCGCCGCTTCAGCGAGGCGGGATAGGAGGACCGGGCGAGCATTCCGGCATCGTGGTTGCATTCCAGCACCAACCCGTCGCAACCAGACAGGACGTCGCGGACATGTGGCGTGACTTCGCCAATGTCTGTCAGCACACCGAGGCGGCGCAGCGCATTGGAAAATACGTACTGCACTGGTTCACGCGCATCATGCGGGACGGGAAACGGCTGCACTTCAAGTTCGCCGATGGTCAGGGATCGATGGCTGTCGATCAGGCGTAAATCAAGTCCGGCTTCGACCTCCCGCGAGGCCACCCAGGTACCGTGCGTCATCCAGACCGGCAGCGCATATTTTCGAGCCAGCCGAAATACGCCGCCAAGGTGATCGCCATGTTCATGCGTTACGAGAATTCCGGCCAGATCGGCCGGCTGACGCTCGAGTCGGTGTAGCCGGGCCACGGTTTCCCGCAGCCCGAAGCCACAATCGAGCATCAGACAGGTCGCCCCGCTCTCGACCAGCAACGCATTGCCGGCGCTGCCACTGCCGAGCGAGGCGAAACGGATCACTGCAACTGCTGAAGGAGCAGACTGAGGATTTTCTTTGCCGTTTCGGATTTGTCGGTGCCGCCTTCGCTGGAAAGCACCTGCACAACACTCTGCGGGCCGCTATCGCCGACATGAATGCGATATTGGACCTTCGAGCTAGTCGGCAACTCCGGGCTCTTCCAGAAGGTGAGCTTGGACATCCAGCCAGCATCCTTCTTCTTGTTATCGGCTTCCGGGTCGACATAGCGGACGAAATACAGGCCACGCGAGCGGTCGCGATCCTCAACGGTGAAACCGACACGATCCAGTGCCAAACCGACACGGCGCCAGGCGCGGTCGAAGCGCTCGTAGACTTCCAGCGTACCGGCACCATCGTCCGACTTGGCCAGCTTGGCCCGGGGCTCGGCCTTGGCGGCAGCAACGGAGACTTCGGCGCGTTTTTCATCCGAACCCAGACGCACCATCAGGCGGCGCAGCATTTCAGCCTCAAGCTCGGGATCGGGCGGCCGCGGCTGCCAGCGGGTATCTTCCTTGGATGTCGAGGTATACACCTCTTCCATGCCGCGATGACTGATGAAAACATCGGTCGTGCCTGGCTCGCTACCGGGTTCGAAACGGGTGCGGAACTTGTCGCGCTCGCCCGTCGAGTAAAGCGAATCGAGCAGCTTGCCGATGGTGTTGCGAATGATGTCATCGGGAATCTTGGCGCGGTTTTCCGCCCAATCGGTTTCCATCACGCCGGCGTCGGGACGCTCAAGGCTGACGATGAAGCCGGTTTCCTGCCAAAAATCCTTGACGTTATCCCACAACTTGTCGGCGGGCTGCGCGACAACCAGCCAGCGCTGATTGCCGGAGCGTTCGACACGAACCTTGTCTACCTTCGGCAGAACAACCGAGTTCTGCGCCAGAGCGGCCGGCGTGCGATCGGCGCTGTAGGCAGAAAAGGTTGCACTGCCCTTGCCGGCCGCATCGGGAACTAGGAAGCGGTCATCGCGAGACACTTGCGAAAGGTCTGGCGGCACTTCCAGTGTCGGCGCCTTGCCGGATGACTTGTATTCGATTTTTCGGGAATCGGGAATGATGCTGCACCCCGCCATGGCAATGACGAGCAGCGAGAGAGTAAAACTGGAAAGCCGACGATTCATGTGTTTCATTCTCCGTCAGGCGATCACGCCGGCCTGCCGCATGGCGGCCAGTACGCGCGCCTGGTTTGCTTCGGACAGGGTGGTCAGCGGAAGGCGAATGCCACCCGACATCAGACCCAGTTGCTGGACAGCCCACTTGACCGGAATCGGATTCGCCTCGCAGAAGAGGTCACGATGCAGGCCGAGCAGCTTGAAGTGAATCTCGCGTGCCTTGGCAACGTTGCCGGCCGCAGCGGCAACGCACATCTCATGCATCAGGCGCGGCGCAACGTTGGCAGTCACCGAGATATTGCCGTGGAAACCAAGCAGGATCGATGCGATACACGTCATGTCATCGCCGCTGTACAGCGCGAATCCCTTCGGCGCACGGGCGATCAGGTCGCAGGCACGGTCGAGGTTGCCGGTCGCATCCTTGACGCCGACGATGCCCGGCACTGCGGCCAGACGCAGGATGGTGTCATTGGCCATGTCGGCAACGGTACGGCCCGGTACGTTGTAGAGCAGAACCGGCAACTCGACCGCTTCGGCGATCGCCTTGAAGTGGCGATAGAGGCCTTCCTGGGTCGGCTTGTTGTAATAGGGCACAACCGAGAGCGCCATGTCGGCACCGGCCTTTTTGGCGAATTCGGTGAGCTCGATCGCTTCCGACGTCGAGTTTGCCCCGGTGCCGGCGATGACCGGAATGCGGCCGGCGGCGTGGTCGACCGTGACGCGGATCAACTCGCAGTGTTCTTCGACATTGACGGTCGGCGATTCGCCCGTCGTGCCGACGATAACGATGGCGTCGGTTCCTTCCTGCACATGGAAATCGACCAACTTGCGCAGGGCGTTCAAATCGAGGCTGCCATCCTCGTGCATGGGCGTAACGATGGCGACAATGGATCCGGTAATCATGGCCTGTTTTTAGGAAAGATAATCTCTTGATTGTAACTGAAGGCTATTCAGAGCGGAAAGACAGGCTCTGTAAGAGATTGTTATTTTTGCGGCAACCACTGCAAACGACCACGGCCGCAACGCATCGTACCTTCCGGCAAAAGCAATTCCGGGTGGCGATCGGGGCCGGCCGTGCGCACCTGGTGCGCGAATTCGTCAAGCCGGGTCGCTACCGGCACCCGCCAACCGAGCTGACGCAATCGATAACGCAACACATTTTTCAGGCGCGCCGGTGAGAGCGTTCGCAGCACCGACAGACGCGCCGCCTCGCCATCAGCCGCCACTTGCCAGTCGATGCCGGCCAACTCGTCAAGCAGTCCGGCGGCCTCGGAAAAGTTTGCGGCAGCCTGCGCCAGGGTGGCCTCGGCCGCAGGAAACCGGCGAATCAACGCGGCCAGCACCTGATGGCGGATGAAATTCCGGGTCAGCGCCGTATCGGCATTGCTTTCATCGTCTACCCAAGCCAAGTCATGGGCCCGCGCATAGTCTTCAATTTCCGTCCGGGAAATATCGAGCAGCGGACGCAGCAAGCGCTGCCCGGCCAACTGGCGCTCAACGGGCATCGCTGCCGCCCCGGTCACCCCGGCGCCGCGCAGCAGATTGAACAAAATCGTTTCGGCCTGATCGCCGCGATGCTGGGCCAGCAGCAGGCAATCGGCCGGACATTCGGCAAACGCCGCATAGCGGGCCTGCCGGGCGGCCGCCTCGAGACCCTGGCCGGCGCGACGGTCGACCGTGACCTTGCTGATGGTCAGCGGGACCGCAAGGGCATGGCAATAGCGGGTGCAGAATTCGGCCCAGGCATCGGCATTGGGCGACAATCCGTGATGAACATGGATCGCCGCAAGGCGCCCGGCGTAGCCGAGCCGGCTCAGAAGATGGAGCAGAACGACCGAGTCGCAGCCACCGGAGAGGCCGACGCACAGCCGTTCGTCTGCTTGCAGGCGGGCGGCGAGAACCGCGCCGACCCGCGCCGGCAGATCAGGTGACAGGCTGTTCCTTGAAACGACCATAGCTCATCAGGCGCTCGTAGCGCGTTTCGAGCAGTTCCGTCGTTGACTGCCCGGAAAGGTGCTTGAGGGCGTCCTGCAAGGATTTCTTCAGGTTATGGGCCATTGCCGCATGGTCGCGATGTGCGCCGCCCAGCGGCTCGCTGACGATCTTGTCGATCAAGCCCAGGGTTTTCAGACGATGCGCCGTGATCCCCATGGTTTCTGCCGCTTCGGGCGCCTTGGCCGAGCTTTTCCAGAGAATGGAGGCACAGCCTTCCGGAGAAATGACCGAATAGGTCGAGTATTGCAGCATCTGCACGACGTCTCCGACGGCGATGGCCAGCGCACCGCCGGAACCGCCCTCGCCGATGATGGTGACGATGACCGGCACCCTCAGTTCGGCCATCACGTACAGGTTGCGACCGATGGCTTCGGACTGGCCGCGCTCTTCCGCATCAATGCCGGGATAAGCACCCGGCGTATCGACGAAGGTCATCACCGGAATGCCGAATTTCTCGGCCAGCTTCATCAGGCGCAGGGCCTTGCGATAGCCTTCCGGACGCGGCATGCCGAAGTTGCGGTAAATTTTTTCCTTGGTATCGCGGCCCTTTTGGTGGCCGATCACCATCACCGGCTGGCCATTGAAGCGGGCCAGACCGCCGACGATGGCGTGGTCGTCGGCAAATGCGCGGTCGCCATGGAGTTCTTCAAAATCGGTAAAGATCAGCGACAGATAATCCAGCGAATACGGCCGCTGCGGATGCCTGGCCACCTGCGAAATCTGCCACGGCGACAACTTGGCGTAGACATCCTTGGTCAGCTGCGCGCTTTTTTTCTCCAGTCGCTCGATCTCCTCGGAGATATCGACAGCGGAATCATCCTGCACAAAGCGCAATTCTTCGATCTTTGCTTCGAGGTCGGCGATGGACTGCTCAAAGTCGAGAAAACTAATTTTCATGGACGGCTCGTTGCTTAAGTTGGCGCGCATTTTACCCCAAAGCTCAGCATGCCCGCCTGTTCTCGATTCTAGCGGCTGCGGATCGCTGCGGCACAAGGCATCGGAGAATATTGGGGCGGCGCGCCCGAGACCGACTAGCGACCAGAAATCGCGGCCGACACAAGACGCCCCCGAGCGAGTTTGCTAACATCGCTCAATTAACCAAGAAAGCCCGACATGTCGCCCGCTGACCTTATCTTCATACACCCGCTGCTTGGCGCGGACGACTCCTGGTCAGGCTATCGCGTCGAATTCGCCGCGGGCGATGCCAACCCGAAAATCCTCGCCGATCTGTGCGCCTCGCCGCTGCTCAACGAATTCGATCATCGCCATCCCTGGTTCATCCCCGCCCTGCCCGGCGGCAGCGCCAAATGCCCGCTCGGCGCGCGCGCCGTCACCGTTTTCCCGGCGCAACCGGCAGCTGCGGATATCGAAGCCTTCGGGCAACTCGAGGCCAGCCTGCGGCAAGCACGCGGCAAACTCGGCCTGATTGCCTCGTCCGACGGAAAATTGCCGGGCACCGGCAGTTGGGAATACCTGCTGATCAGCACCAGCCATGCTCGAACCCTGCCACGGTTTGCCATGCACGGATTGTCCAGCCGCACCATTCTGGTCGCCACGGACGTGCCCAATCACAATGACCGAAACTGGGTCCTCGAGCATGCCTGCTCGCTGTCGAGCGGCGAGTTCCTGCTGTCACGCGCAGGCGCTGGCGGCAAAGCCGACATGACGCGCGTCCACCTGCTGGAACTGCTCGCCTTGATTGCCCAGGACGCCGACACCGAAGCGCTGGAAGAAATTTTCCGCCAGGAGTCGAAGCTCTCCTACAGCCTGCTCCGCCTGGTCAATTCGGCGGCCATCGCACCGCGCAGCCCGATCACCGGTTTTGCCCAGGCGATCGATCTGCTCGGCCGACGCCAACTGCAGCGCTGGCTGCAGCTATTGGTCTATGCCGACCCGAACAATGGCCTGCACCCCAATCCGCTACTCCAGAAAGCCGCCGCCCGCGGGCATCTGCTCGAACTGCTGGCGATCAGCCTGAAGCCGCGCCCGGTGGCCGAAAACCTGGAAGATGCCGCCTTCATGATCGGCACGTTCTCGCTGCTCAACGTGCTGCTCAACATGTCGATGCGGGAAATCCTGCAACAGCTGCCTCTTTCCGATCTCGTCCGCACGGCACTGGCCGAGTATGGCGGCCCGCTCGGCCAACTGTTGCGCGCCCTCGATAGCGCCGACATGCGCGACCTGACGAAAGCGGCCGAGGCTCTCGTCGAACTGGGCATTGATGGCGAGACCTTCGTCAAGGCCCAACTCGCAGCCTTGAGCTGGGCAGCGAAGATTCGTCCGACCGCCTAACCGAAGCGACCGCTCAAAAAGGGATTGTGTTTCCGCTCCTCGCCGAAGGTCGACATCGGACCATGACCGGGGATGAACTCGACCTCGTCACCCAGCGGGAAGAGCTTTTCCTTGATCGAGCGAAGCAGCGTTTGGTGATCCCCCTTGGGGAAATCGGTACGGCCGATTGAGCCCTGGAACAGGACATCGCCGACCTGGGCAAGATGGCTGGGCGGGTGATAAAAAACGATATGGCCCGGGGTATGGCCAGGGCAATGCAGGACATCCAGTTCGACCTCGCCGAAACGCACCTGGTCGCCCTGCTCCAGCCAGCGGGTAGGCACGAAGCTCTTGACGTCCGGAAAGCCGAACATCTTGCTCTGCTGCGCCATGCCATCGATCCAGAACGCGTCATCGCGGTGCGGCCCGTCGATCGGCACCCCGGTGCGTTCGGCCAACGCCGCGACGCCGCCGGCGTGATCGATGTGGCCGTGTGTAACGAGGATCAGGGCGAGCGTCAGGCCTTCGCCGGCCAGGGTTGCGAGGATGCGATCAATATCGCCACCGGGGTCGATTACCGCAGCTTGGCGGGTTTTTTCGCACCAGAAAATGGTGCAGTTCTGCTCGAAAGGGGTAACCGGAACAATTGCGTAGCGCATTTTTTAACCAAAATGTTTATTTCGCGGCCATTATCGCATGCTGGCACCCTTGCCCGGCGCAGCCCGCCCCCTTACACTCGGCGGCGTTGCAGGCACACTTATATTGAAGGACGACAAGAACATGCTCGACCACCCGCTTCCGGATATCGACGCTTGGGTATTGCTCTTCAGCAACAATACGCTGCCCGTGCTGCGCGTCACCAAGCGTCGCCTCGACGAAATGCGCGCCGACCTCGAGCGTGTCGATGCCCGCGAACTGGCCCATGTCATCCTGCAAGATCCGATCATGACCGTTCGCGTCCTGGCCTATATCCAGCCGATGCGGGGCCGGGCCCTGCAGCACGACATCACGACCATTGCCAGCGCCGTGATGATGGCCGGCATGGAGCCGTTTTTCCGGCGTTTCGAGGAATTGCCGACCATCGAGGGGATGCTGAAGGGCGTGGACCCGCACGCCCTGCTCGGGGTTCTGCAGGTCATCCGGCGCGCCCAGCGGGCGGCGGACTACGCCCAGGACTGGGCGATCTGGCGTCACGACGTGAATATGGAAGAAGTGCGTATCGCCGCGCTACTCCACGATCTGACCGAAATTCTCGTCTGGTGCTTCGCGCCCAAACTCGGCCTGGACATTCGCGCCCAGCAGATCGCCAAGCCGACCATGCGCAGTACCGATGCCCAGAAGCACATCATCAACAACACGTTTCAGGATATCCAGCTGGCGCTGTGCCAGGTCTGGCATCTGCCGGAATTGCTGCTCCGCCTGATCGACGATTCCAATGCCGAACAACCGCGTGTCAAGAATGTCGCGCTCGCCGTCCGTCTCGCCCGGCACTCATCGCACGGCTGGGATGACCCGGCCCTGCCCGACGATTTCACCGACATCGGTCAACTGTTGAACATCACGCCGGAAGCGGTGCGTCAGCGTATCGGCCTGGAGCCGATGCCGGCCCGCGAGGCGGAAGACTAACCCCGCCCCACGGCAAACCGGCCGGCGCGGGTAGCCGCCTCAGGACAGGCTGGCGGCCCGCGCCTCAAGCACTTCCCAACGTTCGAGACATTCCAGCAATTCGTCGTCGATGGCCGCCAGGCGGGCGACCGCCTGTTGCGCCGTGGACGGATCGCTCTGGTAGAGCGTGGCATCCGCCAGCAATTTGCCGAGTTCGAGCTGCTCAGCCTCCAGCCCGGCGATTTTCCCGGGCAAGGTTTCCAGTTCGCGCTGCTCCTTCCAGGGCAGCTTGCTGACCTTGGCCTTGGCCGCCTCGACCGGCTTGCCGACCGGCTTGCCGACCGGTTTGGCTTCCTGTTTCTGGCGGGCCGCATCCTTGGCAACGCTTGCCTTGTAGGCCGCCCAGTCGCTGTAACCGCCGGCATATTCCGACCAGCGGCCATCGCCCTCGGCGGCAATGGTCTGCGTCACCACGTTGTCGAGGAAGGTCCGGTCGTGGCTGACCAGGAACAGCGTTCCGGCATAGTTGGCCAGTAGTTCTTCGAGTAGTTCCAGGGTTTCGATATCGAGATCGTTGGTCGGCTCGTCGAGCACCAGCACATTGGCCGGCTTGGCGAACAGGCGGGCCAGCAGCAGCCGGTTGCGCTCGCCGCCGGACAAGGAACTGACCGGCGAACGGGCACGCTCCGGGGCAAAGAGGAAATCTTCCAGATAGCCGATGACGTGTTTCCTGGCACCACCGATTTCGACGAAGTCGGAGCCCGGCGAGATGATGTCGATCAGCGTCGAGTCAGGATTCAACTGGGTACGGAACTGGTCGAAGTAGGCCACATCGATCTTGGTGCCGAGGCGGACGATCCCTTCATCCGGCTGCAGTTCGCCAAGGATCATCCGTAGCAGCGTCGTCTTGCCGGCGCCGTTCGGGCCGATCACGCCGATCTTGTCGCCCCGCTGGATGCGCGTCGAGAAATCGCCGACGATGGTCCGGCCGCCGTAGCGTTTGGTCACATGTTCCAGTTCGGCGACCAGCTTGCCGCTCTTGTCGCCGGAATCGAGCTGCAGATTGACCTTGCCCATCCGCTCGCGCCGCGCCTGGCGCTCGGCCCGCAACTGATCGAGCCGCTGGACGCGGAAGACGGCGCGCGTGCGCCGCGCCTCGACTCCCTTGCGGATCCAGACTTCCTCTTCCTTGAGCAATTTGTCGGCGCGGGCATTAGCCAGCCCCTCTTCATGCAGCAAGGCTTCCTTGCGCTGCTGATATTCCTGGAAACTGCCGGGGAAACTGACCAGCTTGCCGCGATCCAGTTCGACGATGCGCGTACAAACATGGTCGAGGAAGGAGCGGTCGTGGGTGATGAAGAACAAGGTGACATTCGTCTCGATCAACATGTTCTCCAGCCACTCGATGGCCGCGATATCGAGGTGATTGGTCGGCTCGTCGAGGAGCAGGACCTCCGGCGCCACGGCCAGCGCCTGGGCCAGTGCCAGGCGTTTCTTCTGGCCGCCGGAGAGACTGCCGACCAAGGCATCCGGATCGAGACTGAAGCGTTCAATGACGCGCTCGGCCTGCGCCTCGTAAGCCCACGCACCGCAGGCCTCCATCTCGTGCTGCAGGGTTTCCATGCGGGCCAGCAGCGCCTCGTGGTCGACGTCAGGCTCGGCCATCTGGTGCGTCACTTCATGATAGGCGGCGAGCAGTTTGGACGCTTCGCCCATGCCGGAAGTCACCGCCTCGAAAACCGTCATCTCCGCCTCGAACGGCGGCTCCTGCGGCACATAGCCGACGCGGATGCCGGGCTGCACCCAGACCTCGCCGTCATCGAGTTTGCCGCGCCCCGAGCCGCCAGCCAAGGCGGCGAGCAAGGAGGATTTACCGGTCCCGTTACGGCCGATCAGCGCGACACGCTCACCCGGATCGAGCAGAAAATCGGTGTGATCGAGAAGCGGCACGTGGCCGTAGGCAAGACAGGCAGAGGAGAGTTTTAGATAGGGCATGGGCGCTAAATGAGTGCGGCGCCTCGCAAGGCGCCGCGTTGGGAATAAAGGGATTCTAGCCGCTCGCGAGGCAAAGCGCGAAAGTTGTCTCGGCAAGGCCGCCGCCAGAGGCGGTCGATTCGGCAGCCGATCGTGACTTTGGCCATTGCCGTTTTCATCGCGCGCCAATCTTTCACAAGGGCCTCCCGCACCGGTACAATGCGCCCCTGCCGGAAAAATGCGGCTCGCCTCCATAGTTAAATGGATATAACACGCCCCTCCTAAGGGCGAATTGGTGGTTCGATTCCACCTGGGGGCACCAAGAAGCCGTTCGAATCGCGAGCCTTTTCAGCCCGAGCTTTCACCGAGACGACAAAACGCTTCGCCGGCCCCGTCACCAAGCGGGCTTCCTCGGACGTGCCATCAGAAGTCCTCACCTCATCCAGCATGTCTCTCGACCCCCAGACTCTCTTTATCGTAAGCGTCACCAATCTCCTGGCATTGGCGATACTGCTGCCGCTGATCATGGGCGGGAGGCTCAGTCCAGCCGCCAAAGCGGCACGCCTTTCATTGATCGTGCATGCCGGCGCCTGGATTGCCGTCATCCTTTCCGAACAAACGACCAGCCAGTGGGCGAATCTCGTTTTGTCCACCCTCTCGATGGGCTGCTACAGCGCCAGTCACTGGCTTCTTTACCGCGCCCTGAGCGAATGGCTGGGACCACGCAAGCTCCGGCGGACGTTAGCCACCCTCGCCGTAACGATGCCGATCGGCTACGCCATTGCATTCGACAACTACGCTTGGCGAGTTGGCTGGGCCAATCTGCTGATTGCCTTGCAGCTCCTCATCCTCGCCCAGGCAACGCTGCATCCAGCGTCGAAACGCCATGGCTCGTGGCGCTTTGCGCTCTGCATCTGTTTCTCGGCGATGGCCGCCTTGACGTTGGCCCGAGGCTTTCTCGGCGCCTTCCATACCGACCTCTATCCGAGTTTTGCCACGCCGCACCCGATCAATATCATGTCGTTGCTGGTGGCCAACGCGGCGATGATCTTGAGCAACGTCTCGGTCCTGGTCGCTTGGCGCGAGGAGGCGGAACTGCAGCTACGCGAACTGATAGCAGTCGATCCGCTGACCACCTTGCTGAATCGTCGCGGCTGGGATGAGCGGGGAACGCATGCTTTCTCGCTGGCTTTACGCCATCAACAGCCGCTCTCCCTGCTCTCGATGGATATCGATCATTTCAAGCAAATCAACGACCACTACGGGCATGAGGCGGGAGACGCCGCCTTGCGTCTATTCGGGCAACTGCTGCACGAGCAACAACGGACCGGCGACATCATTGCCCGGATTGGCGGCGAGGAATTTTGTGTCGTGCTCCCGATGGCCGGCCTAGATGCCGCACAAGGCTTCGAACGGCGCTTGCGTAGCCTGCTCGATAGCCAGGCAACAGAGAAACTCGGCTTTTCCTTCAGCTTCAGCACGGGACTGGCCTGCCTGACGCCAGCCGATCGCAGCCTCGAGAATTTGCGGCAACGTTCCGACCAAGCCTTGTATCAAGCGAAAAATGCCGGGCGAGGACGCCTGGTGATGCATGACGACCACTTGCCGGGAATCGATCGAGCAAGTTTCAGCACGACCTAAGTCAGAAAGCCTTGGCGGCTACAATACCGCCCCACCTCACCGCCCCGCCGAACCATGAAAAAAAGCGCCACGACTCCCCGCCACTCCGTCGACATCAGCGAAGAGGCTGGCGTGCGCAACCTGCATTTCGGCTCGGACTGGATCCAGGGCGCCATGCGCATCGCCCGTCCATGGTCGCTGGAACTGGCCTATACCCGCGAAATGATGGCCGGGCTGCTGCTCCGGCAAACCGGCCAGTGGCCGCGCCATGCGCTGCTGATCGGCCTCGGCGCGGGGTCGCTGGCCAAGTTCATTTACCGCAATCTGCCGAATTGCCGGATCACCGTCGTCGAGATCAATCCGCAGGTCGAATTCATCGCCCGCCAGTATTTCAAGCTGCCGGACGATCCACGCCGCATCGATGTCGTCATCGGTTGCGGTGCCGACTACATGCTGAGCGGCGAGCGTCAGTTCGACTACATCCTGGCCGACGGTTTCGACCCGGAAGCGCGGGCCGGCGCGCTCGACACCCTGCCTTTCTATCAGGCCTGCCGGGCCAGGCTGAGCGAGCGCGGGCTGTTCTGCGCCAATCTGCTGGGCCGCAACAAGAGTTTCCAGGCCAGCGCCGAACGAATCAGGACGGCTTTCGATGGCCGGCTGACGGTCTTCCCCTCCTGCGACAGCGGCAACACCATCGTCTTCGCCACCGGCGGCGAGCCGGTCGATGTCTCGCTCGACGAACTGCGCGAGCGCGCGGTGAAACTGAAGCAGGAGTCCGGCCTCGACTTGTTGCCGACGATCAGCCGCCTGCAACTGGGCGCCTCTTTCCCGGATAGCCGCCTGTCGATCTAAAAAACCCGGGCGGAATTATTTCGGGTGCCGGTTCCCGCCAGCGCGGGGTTGCAGGGTTTGCTCGGCCATCGGAACGATTTTTCGCGCCGACGTTTCCCCTTGATTTCCGGCCTTGCTGGGCTAACAATAGAATTGTCCTCCACCGATAACAACGACAAGGCGGCAAGAACAACGATAACTAGCAGGGGTTGTCGACCTTCATTTATCAACTGCCAAAAGCCAAGAGGAGACTATGCTTTCATTTCAGGATGTTATGGATTACTGCGATCTCGACCGCGGTGAAATAGAAGCTGTCGCGGAACATGAACACATACCGATGACAGTAGCGGCGGAGATGGGCGAGTTTCTGCTTTGTACGCCGGATGGCGTCTGTCGGCTGCATTCGATGATTATCGACAACATGCAGCAGGCGCTTGATGCCGGCCATTACGAGCATGCGCAGGAGTTGGCGAAGACTTACGAACACCTGCAACGCTCCCACCCGATCCCGAATCACTGAGTTTATTCCTCGCCCTCGAGGAACTCGCCGGCCATCAGCCGGCATAAGGCTCCCGCCCTTGCGGCCGGAGCCTTTCTTTTGGCCAACGAAAAAGCCCGGCAAGCGCCGTCAGGCGCTGGGCGAGGCACTCCGGTTCTGGCCAAAACCGTGTTCGACGGCGTACAGCGCGACCTGCACGCGGCTGCTCATGTTCAGCTTCTTGAAGATGTTCTGGACGTGGATCTTGACCGTGCTTTCGGCCAGGTCGAGCTTGCGGGCGATTTCCTTGTTGCTTTCGCCCTGCGCCAGACTGGCCATGATGTCGCGTTCTCGCGGCGAAAAACGGTCGCGTTCGAGCATCGCCGGCTCCCCCTTGGGCGAGGCCCGGACGCCCTGGATCAGCTTGGCGGTCATCTGCTGCGATACCACCGAATCCCCTTGCGCCGCCCGCCGGATGGCGTCGATCAGCGTATCGGTTTCGATATTTTTCAGCAGATAGCCGCTCGCCCCGGCCCGCAGCGCGTCCATCAGATCGCGCGCATCCTCGGAAACGGTCAGCATCAGCACATGGACATCGGGCATCTCCTCGGCGATCACCTTGACCGCTTCCAGGCCGGAAATGCCGGCCATGTGCAGATCGAGCAACACGACATCGGGCTTCAGCGAACGGGCGCGCTTGATGCCTTCCAGCCCGTCGCCGGCCTCGCCGACAACGTCGAAATCGTCGTTGCGCTGGAGCAGGGACTTGATACCGCTGCGGAACAGGGTGTGATCGTCGACCAACAGGACACGGATTTTTTCGCTCATTTCAGACAGCCTCTTTGATTTTTTTGGGCAGGTTCAGCGTAACGCACGTACCCTCGCCAATGGTCGATGTTATCCGACATTCGCCGCCGACCCGATCGGCCCGCTCGCTCATGATCTGCAGGCCGACGTGACGATCGGACAGGACATTCGGATCATGCTCCGTGTCGAAGCCGCTGCCGTCGTCCCGCACCTCGATTTCGAGAGCCCAGGGCGTCCGCCGCAGCGTCACCTGGACATGGGTCGCCCCGGCATGCTTGCGGATATTGGACAGCGACTCCTGGATGATGTGCATGATCTGGACCTCATCCGTCGACATCAGCGGCAGGCCGCTGCCGATCTGCTGAAAATCGGTCGAGATGCCGGTCTGCCCTTCAAATTTGGCCAGGGCCGCGCCGATTGCCGTCTCGAGATCGGTTTGGTGCACGCGCGTCCGGAAATGGACCAGCAGTTCGCGCACGTCGTCGTAACTTTCCTGCACTCCTTCGCGCAACTGCCCGGCGGTCTGCATCGCCTCATCGGCCTTGCCCTTGCGCAGCGAATCCTGCAGCAGCTGAACCTGGATATTGAGGAAGGCCAGGCCCTGGGCAATCGAATCGTGCAACTCCTGGGCCAGCAGATTGCGCTCTTCGGAAATGGCCAGCTCCATTTCCCGCGATTTCAGACGCTGATTCTCGATGGCGACGCCGAGATGCTGACCGAGCGTTTCGAGCAAATGCCTTTCCTGCGCCGAAACCGGGTGGGTCTGCAGGAAGTAGAGGTTGTACACCCCGAGGCGCTGCTTGCCATGGATGATATTGAAAGCCGTCGCCGTGGCGAATCCTTCGCGGATGCAACTGCCCAGCTTCATGCCCCTGGGCGGGTTCACCGTATCGAACACCGCCGGCATGCCGCTCTGGATCACTTCGCCGCACAGGCACTCGCCGCAGTTCAGCTCGCGTTCGCGCTCGAGAAAGGCCTCGGACAGCCCCTCATGGGTCACTAGGTAGAGTTTCTGCGACTCTGGCATGTACAGTCGCACAGCGCCCGCATCCGCCCCGAGCGCCGACTTGATACGGTCGAGAAAGCCCTGGCAGAGCGCTTCGAGAAGCAGCGGTTCGCTGAGCAGCGAGGTCACTTCGTAGAGGATGCCGAGTTCGTGGTTGCGCTGCGCCAGGTTGCGGGTTTCCGCCGCCACCCGCTGCTCCAGCGTGCTGTAGACCGACTGCAGGTGGCCGGCCATCTGATTGAAGCCACGCGCCAGACCGCCGAGTTCATCGTCGCTGGTCACCGGCAGGCGCACCGTCAGGTCGTCGCCAGTCATTTGGCGCATGCCGTCATGCAGGACACCGACCGGGCGGATGACCAGGGCGAACAGGAAACGGATCAGCACGAAAGTGCCGATCATCGCCAGCACCACCAGCAAGCCCTGGACGGTCCGCAACAGGTTGGTCTCCTGGGTGTAGCTGCGCTCCATCGCCAGCACCAGTTCGTTGATCCGGCTGACGAACGGTTCCAGCTCGCTTTCCAGGCGATCGAGCGCGGCAGCCCGCCGGTCCGGATTGCCGGCCAGGTATTGTTCGACCAGCGGGCGCAGGGTGCGCGTCCATTCCTGCTCGACCTCAAGCAGTCGTTGCTGAACTTCCGCATTGCGCGGCGACGACAAGGGGCGCGCCGCGTCCCCCCCTTGCAGATCGCTCAGCACCTTGTTGAACCGCTCGACCTCGGCGCCCAGGGCGGTGGTCAGCGCCGGGCTTGGCTCTTTCACGCCGCGCACCATCAGATGGGTCATCCGATAGGTGCGCATGCGCTGGCTGCCGGCATCGTTGATCGCCGCCGCAACACCTTCCAGTTGCCAGGAAATGACCAGGGTCAGGCCGCATGCCACGGTGGCGATGAGCAGGAAGACGATCAGCGTGCCGACAATCTTGTGCGACAGTTTGGCCGGTTTGGCGAACATCGAAATCCAACTTGAAGGAAAGGACAAACCTTAGCCCCGCAGCAGAAAAAAAGGCAATGACCTGGATCAAGAGAAAAAATGCCCGCCGCTTTGCAGCGGCGGGCAAATGTCGCTTTGAGAGCGGCGACGATAGAGACTACATCCGTTCAGGCGGCGACTTTCTCGACGTGCGCCTGTTTCTCGTAGAGGAACTCGAGCACCCTGGCGCGACAATCGATGTAGGCCGGATCGTGGGCCAGCACCAGGCGCTGGCGCGGCCGGCCCAGCTTGACCTCGAGAATTTCGCCGATGGTCGCGGCCGGCCCGTTGGTCATCATCACGATACGGTCGGCGAGCAGCACCGCCTCGTCGACATCGTGGGTGACCATGACGGTGGTCGCCTTGGTCATCTCGCAGATTTTCATCAGCTCGTCCTGCAGGCGGGCGCGGGTCAGCGCATCGAGCGCGCCGAACGGCTCGTCGAGCAACAGCACCTTGGGTTCCATCGACAGCGCCCGGGCAATGCCGACGCGCTGCTTCATGCCGCCGGAGACTTCATGCGGATACTTGCTGCTGGCGTGATCGAGACCGACCAGGTTGATCGCCGCAGCGGTCCGCGCCTTCAGCTTGGCCTTGCCTTCCTTGGCCCCGAAAACGCGCTCAACGGCCAGGTAGACGTTCTCGAAGCAGGTCAGCCAAGGCAGCAGGCTGTGGTTCTGGAAGACCACGGCGCGCTCCGGGCCCGGCCCGGCGATCTCCCGCCCGTCGCAGAGCAGCACGCCGCTGGTTGGTTTGGTGAGGCCGGCGATCAGGTTGAGCAGGGTCGATTTGCCACAACCGGAGTGGCCGATCAGCGCGATGAACTCTCCCTTGTCGATGCCGAGGTCGATATTGCGCAGCGCGACAAACTTGCCCTTCTTGGTATCGAAGGTTTGACCGACGGATTCGATCTGTACGAATTTTTCCATGACGTTCTCCCGGATCAATCAGATTCTTTGGTCAGCTTCCTGGCGAGCAGGATCAGGCTTTGCTCGAGGATCAGGCCGACAATGCCGATGACGAAGATGGCGATGATGATGTGCTCGACCTTCAGGTTGTTCCACTCGTCCCACACCCAGAAGCCGATGCCGACGCCGCCGGTGAGCATTTCGGCGGCGACGATGACCAGCCAGGCGGTGCCGATCGACAGCCGGATGCCGGTCAGCATGTAGGGCAGCACGGCCGGGAAGAGGATCTTGGTGACGATCTTCCATTCCGACAGCGCCAGCACCCGGGCGACGTTCAGGTAGTCCTGCGGCACGCGCTGGACGCCCTGGGCGGTATTCATGATCATCGGCCAGATCGAGCAGATGAAGATCGTATAGGTCGCCGCCGGGTCGGCCCGCTTGAAGACGAGCAGGCCGATTGGCAGCCAGGCGAGCGGCGAGACCGGGCGCAACAGGCTGATGATCGGATTGATCATCGCCGCCAGGAAAGCCGAGCGGCCGAGGATGAAGCCGAGCGGGATGCCGACCAGCGCGGCGAAGCCGAAGCCGATGCCGACGCGTTGCAACGAGGACAGCACGTTCCAGCCGATGCCCTGGTCGTTCGGTCCGTTCTGGTAGAACGGGTCGGCGAACAGCACGACGGCCGCGTCCCAGGTTTTGCCTGGGCCGGGAATGCTGCCGCCCTTGAGGGTGGCGACATACCAGACCCCGAGCAGGATCAGCAGGCCGAGCAGAGGCGGCAGCACGGCACCGCCAAGGGCGCGCAGCCGGTCGGCGAACGGCGTGCCGGCATCGGCGATGGGCTGCGTTGCAGTTTTTTCCATTGTCTTTTCCTTGGCCGGTTCGGCGGCAACGGCCACGACCAGCTTTTCCGGGCAAAAATCACCGTCTATCGTCAGTGCGCTCATGGTTTCTCTCCTGAGCCGCTGCCTCCCGGTCCAGCCGGAAGACAGCGGCATTAGTTACGCGCTTAAGCCTTGACCTTGAAACCGTCGGCGTACTTGGCCGGGTCCTTGCCGTCCCAGACCACGCCGTCGATCAGCTTGTGGCTGCGCATCTCGCTCTTCGGCAGGCTGACGCCGGCGGCGGCGGCGCCCTGCTTGTAGATGTCGATGCGATTGACCTGTTTGGCGATCGCCAGGTAATCCGGATGGCTCTTCAACAAGCCCCAGCGCTTGTGCTGGGTGAGGAACCACATGCCGTCGCTCAGGTAGGGGAAATTCACCGCCCCGTCGTTGAAGAACTTCATGTGGTTCTTGTCGTCCCAGCTCTTGCCGAGACCGTTCTGGTAGCGGCCGAGCATGCGGGCGACGATGACTTCGGTGTCGGTATTGACGTAGGCCTTTTGGGCGATGACTTCGGCCGTCTTCTGCTTGTTGGGCAGCGAGGCATCGATCCACTTGCTCGCATCGAGGATCGCGGCGACCACGGCGCGGGCGGTGTTCGGGTTCTTCTGCACCCATTCGGCGGTGGTGCCGAGCACCTTTTCCGGATGGTCGGTCCAGATGTCCTGGGTCGTCGTCGCGGTGAAGCCGATGTTGTCCATGATCGCGCGGTTGTTCCACGGCTCGCCGACGCAGAAGCCGTCCATGTTGCCGACCCGCATGTTGGCGACCATTTGCGGCGGCGGCACGGTGATCGTCTTGACGTCCTTGAGCGGGTTGATGCCCTGCGCCGCCAGCCAGTAGTACAGCCACATGGCGTGGGTGCCGGTCGGGAAGGTCTGGGCGAAGGTGTATTCCTTCTCTTTCCTGGCGACCAGCTTGGCCAGGCTGGGGCCGTCGATCGCCCCCTTGTCCTTCATCTGGTTGGAGAGCGTGATGGCCTGGCCGTTGTTGTTCAACGTCATCAGGTTGGCCATGTCCTTCTTCGGCCCGCCGATGCCCAGTTGCACGCCGTAGATCAGGCCGTACAGCACGTGGGCGCAGTCCAGCTCGCCATTGACCAGCTTGTCGCGGACCGAGGCCCAGGAGGCTTCCTTGGTCGGGATGATCTTGATGCCGTACTTTTCATCGAACTTGTTGACCGCCGCCATGACCACGGAGGCGCAATCGGTCAGCGGGATGAAGCCGATACGGACTTCCTTCTTTTCGGGGGCGTCCGAACCAGCGGCCCAGGCACCGCTGCGAACGCCGGGGGGTACCATGGCCATCAGAGAGGCTCCCAAAGCGGCTGAAACAAAATCACGACGAGTGAAGGATGGCGCGGCTTCCGCCGGGCCTGCGAGTGCCGGTTTGCTGTCTTCCATAATTTGCTCCTTGATTGCGAGAATCCAAAAACAAAATGGGCGTCACATCCTGGCTGCCGGTTGGCAGCTCGGATGGACGCCCTTGTCCCTTGAGTCGGCAAGCGCTCGACTCTCGCCCGGCCGCCTTTGACCGTGCGTTTTGGAATAGCTATCGCAATGGTCGTGCCAGGGCTAGTTCAAACGAACTAAGCCTGGCGAAGCCTATGGTTTTACTGGGATTTTCTTTACCGGCCACAGCGCTGACGGCGCGCCGGCGATGCACTGTTGCAGTGCAGCAGACGTAGCGACCGCACAATAACAGGGAGGTTTAGAGCAGCACCCGGGCCATGTCGATGACATCGCGCGCCACTTTGGCCATCGTCTGGCCGCGTTCCATCGCCAGCTTGCGCATGGCGTGATAGGCCGCATCTTCGTCCAGCCCGCGCGCCTTCATCAGCACGCCCTTGGCCTGATCGACCAGTTTCCGGTCGCTCAGCTTCTTCGAAGTCTCTTCCAGCTCGCGGCGCAGGGCCTGCGTATCCTCGAAACGGGCGCGCGCCACCTCGACGATGGGCTTGATGCGCTTCGGGTCGAGGCCATCGACAATGTACGCCGAGACGCCGGCCTTGACCGCATCGCGGATGGCTTCCTGGCCGTCTTCCTGGGTAAAGATGACGACCGGCCGCGGCATGTTCTTGTGCATGGTCGCCAGATGTTCCAGCGTATCGCGGCTCGGGCTGTCGGTATCGATCAGGATCACATCCGGCTGAAGTTTTTCGACCTCGGCCGTCAGGTTCTCCGAGCCGGCCAGAATGGCCGCCACCTGATAACCGGCGAGCGCCAGCCCGGCGCAGATTTCTCCGGCCCGCGAACGGGATTCGTCAATGACAAGAACGGTCAGCATGGAGGAACTCAGGCAAGCTCCATACCAGCCGAGACGAGGGCCGCATCGGCCATCGCCTGAACGACGATCTCGTTCTCGCCGATCGCCCCGCCGAGCACGAATTCGACGGCCGGGTAGGTCAAGCGCAGGGTCGCCAGCATCGCCGGCACTTCGTTCTTCAAATGTCCGCCGCGGGCGATGAACATCGGCATGACGACCACTTTATCCGCCCCGCCGGCGACCAGCGCGGCGGCGCAGTCGGGCAGCGTCGGCGCCATGAATTCGAGAAAGGCCAGTTCGACCGGGATCCCGGCAACCCGCTGGCGAACTGCAGCCTGCACGCGGCGCATCGGGCTGGCCCATTCCGGGTCACGGGCACCGTGGGCAAAAAGGATCAGGGCTGTAGCCATGGCTGAGGTCTCGTTGGTTGGAAAAACTCGCAGCCAGGTCGGCCCGAGCGAGCCGCGATGTTAAAGCAAAGAATCGGTGAGCGGCGAAGCGATATAACGTGGACTCACAAGCGCAGCAAAAAGATCCCGACCACGACGATCAGTGCCGCGGCGAGCGCCGGCCCAAGTTTGCCTTCCTTGAACCACAGGCAGCCCAGCAACACCGCGAAGACCACCGACGTCTCGCGCAGCGCGGCGACCATGGCGATCGGCGCCTGGGTCATCGCCCACAGCACAGTGGCGTAGGCGGCCATCGAACAGACGGCGCCGACCACGCCGAGCCGCCAGTTGCCGCGAAAATAGACGAGCATGGCGCGCCCCTGGCGGCGGTAACTGAGGCCCAGGATGAACAGCGGTTCGAGGACGAACAGGCTGAAGGCGTAGCTGAGCGGCGCGCCGGACAGCCGGGCGCCGTAGCCATCGACCACGGTGTAGGCGGCGATCGCCCCGGCATTCATCAAGGCGGCCCGCGTCGCCGGCTGGCCGAGCAGGGCGCGCAGCGAATTGCCCGAGGCAAAGCCGATGCCGATCACCCCGCAACAGATCAGCACGATGCCCAACCAGTCGTCGGCCCTGAGCGGCTCGCCGAGCAGCGGCCCGGAGGCCAGGGCGACGATCAGCGGCGGCACACCGCGCATGATGGTGTAGCTGAGCACCAGGCCACCGCCTTCGTAGGCCCGGATCATCCAGATGATGTAGATCGTGTGCAGCGCCACCGAGGCCAGCAGGAAGGGCCAGGCGGCGGCCTTGGGCAGGCCGAAGAAGAGCACGCCGCCAACGCTGAGCAGCGAACTGGCGGCCGACAGCAACAAGGTGAAATGCGCCTTGTTGCCGGCCCCCCGGATCAGCGCATTCCAGCTCGCATGCAGCAGGGCGGCGCCGAGCACGGCGCCGGCCACGCCGGTGCTGAGGCCGACCTCAAGCACCGCACTCGACCTGCAGCGCGCTTTCCAGGATGGCGAAGGCCTGCTCCAGATCGGCTTCGTCGATATTCAGCGGCGGCGCCAGCACCAGCACATTGCCCTGCCCGACCTTGAACGACAGGCCGGCCGACAGGCAGCGGTAGAGCACCGCCTCGGCCAGATCGCCGGCCCGGCGCCCAGCATGGTCGCGCAGTTCGACGGCGAGCAGCAGGCCGGCGCCGCGCACCTCGGCCACCGCGCCACAGCCGGCGGCGATGGTCTGCAGGTGACTGAGCGACTCGGTGCCGAGCCGGCGACTACGCTCGATCAGGTTTTCCTCGGCCAGCACGTCGAGGGTAGCCAAGGCCGCGGCGCAGGCTACCGGGTTCTTTTCATGGGTGTAGTGACCGAGCGAAATATGCTGGCCGACATCGAACTCGGCCCGGGCGATCAAGGCGGCCAGCGGGAAGACGCCGCCGCCCAGGCCTTTGCCGATAACCAGCATGTCCGGCACGATGCCGTAGCGTTCGATGGCGAACAGGTGGCCGGTCCGGCCCAGCGCGATCGGAATTTCATCGAGGATAAGCAGCGCCCCGTGCCGGTCGCAGGCCGCCCGCAGCCGTTGATAGTACTCGGGCGGCGGGATCTGGACATCGGTGCAACGGATGGTTTCGACGATGACCGCGGCGACGTCGCCCTCCTTCTCCAGGCAATAGTCGATGTAATCGACGCAGCGCAGGGCGCACTGGCCGCCGCAACCGAAGATGCAGCGACCTGGATCGCAGGGCGGCACATGCTCGCTGCCCGGCAGCAGCGGGCCGATGCCGCGGCGGAAGACCGCCTCGCCGCCGATCGAAATGGCATCCAGCGAGGCGCCGTGGAAGCTGTCCCACATCGACAGCGTCTTGAAGCGGCCGGTCACCAGCCGCGCCAGTTTCAGGGCCATGCCGATCGCCGCCGTGCCGCCGGGCGCCAGCAGCAGCTTGTTGTCGCCGCCCGGCGCCGCCGTGCATAGGCGACGCGCCAGGTCGACCGCCGGCTGGTTGGTATAGCGGCGCGGGCTGAACGGCAGGGTATCGAGCGTTTGCTTGATCGCCGCGACCACCCGCGGATGACCGTGGCCGATCTGGTGCAGGCTGTTACCGTGAAAATCGAGAATGCGCCGGCCTTCGACATCGGTCAGCCAGGAACCGCCCGCCCCCGCCAGGCCGTTCAGGCACGGCGTGGACATCGACTGATGGAGGAACCAGCGGGCATCTTCATCGAGCAACCGGCGGCTGGCCGGACCGATGTTTTCCGACTGCCAAGCCTGCCGGCGGTCGCCCAGATTGATGTCGCCCTCGGCGCTATCGATGTGCTTCTGCATGCTTGCTACTCCGCGCAGAGGTTGAAAAAGAAGCGGCCTAGCCGATCGGTCGTTGCTGCTGCATCCGCGCTTTGCCGCCCTGGGCATGGCGGTAGAGCGCTTCGCCGCTGGCCGTGGCATCGCCGGCCGCCAGACAATCGACGATCGCGCTGTGCTCGTCGGCGAACAGCGGAATCGCCTGCGGCACCAGCAGGTTGCGCCGGCGGAACAGGGCCAGTTGCTTGACCAGGCGCTGATAGATTTCGCTCAGGCTGCGATTGCCGGCAAAGCCGATCAGTCGGTCGTGAAAAGCCAGGTTGAGCCGATGGAAGCGGTCCACGTCGTTGCGCCCGGCGACTTCCTGCATTTCGTCGGCCAGGGCGCGCAAGGCGGCGACCTGCTCGGGCGTGATGCGCGGCGCCAGCAGGCGGCCGGCCGTCGCGTCGAGGCCGGCGCGGACGTCGTAGATTTCCGCCGCCTCGTCGAGATCGATCTCGCGGACGAAGGCGCCGCGGTTCTTCTCCTGGCGGATCAGGCCGCTCTCCTCGAGCATCCGCAAGGCCTCGCGCAGCGGGCCGCGCGACACGCCGAAACGCTCGGCGATGGCCGCCTCGTTGAGCTTCGTGCCGGGCGGCATTTCCCCGGTCAGGATCAGGTTTTCGACGGCATCGGCCATGAGCCGCGTCAGCGAAGTTCGCTGCACCAGCGCCAGGGCGGAATCGGTCGAGTCGGCTAGGGTTTCGGGCATGGCCATGAGTTCCACAAATCCTTGATTCTATCGTTCGGACTATTGTTGATTGTCAACAAACTGCAATAAACAAAAAATACCATGAGCGCAGTTTAGCCACGCGGTATGTCACGGAGATTACAGCGCGGTCCCGTCATCAATCTGTCGTTTTCCCCGTCCAGACTCCGGAGAGGTCCGCCAGCCGGTCCTTCCCGATTCTTTCACCAGCAGGAGATTGCACGATGCACATCAAACTTATCGCCAAGTATCTGACTCTCGCAGGCCTTGCCCTGGCCGCGACCCTTCCCGCCCACGCCGAAAAGACCGTGCTCAATGTGTATACCGCACTTGAAACGGATCAGCTCAAGGCTTACCAGGAAGGCTTCAACAAGGTTTATCCCGATATCGAACTGAAGTGGACGCGCGACTCGACCGGTATCGTCACCGCCAAGCTGCTGGCCGAAAAAGCCAAGCCGGTGGCCGACGTGATCATGGGCGTCGCCGCTTCCAGCATGGTCGTCTTCGAGCGCCAGGGGATGCTCCAGCCGTACGCCCCGGCCAATCTGAAGAACATCACGCCGCGCTACCGCGCCGCCGCCAATCCGCCGAGCTGGGTCGGCATGAATGTCTGGGGTGCCGCGATCTGCTACAACGTCGTTGAAATGCAGAAACAGGGCCTGCCCAAGATCGAATCCTGGAAGGATCTCCTGAAGCCGGAATTCAAGGGCAAGATCGTCATGCCCAACCCCGCCTCGTCCGGCACCGGCTACCTCGACGTCACCGCCTGGCTGACCGTCTTCGGCGAAAAGGGCGGCTGGGAGTACATGGACAAACTGCACGACAACATCGCGGTGTACACCCATTCCGGCTCCAAGCCCTGCAAGATGGCCGGCGCCGGCGAATTCCCGGTCGGCATCTCGTTCGAGTACCGGGCCAACGCGACCCGCAACCAGGGCGCGCCGATCGACATCGTCTATCCGAAGGAAGGTCTCGGCTGGGATATCGAGGCCATCGCCATCGTCAAGGGCACGCCGCAGCTAGCCGCCGCCAAGAAGCTCTCCGACTGGGCGTCGACCAAGGAAGCCGCCGAGCTGTACGCCAAGAACTTCGCCGTCGTCGCCCTGCCCGGCGTCGCCACCCGTCTGAAGCACGTGCCGACCGACTACGAGCAGCGCCTGGTCAAGAACGACTTCAACCTGATGGGCAAGAACCGCGAGGCCGTGCTGACCGAGTGGCAGAAGCGCTACGCCGGCAAGTCCGAACCGAAAGCCAAGTAAGCGCGCACTACCGGCCGGTGGCGCCTTGCCGCCGGCCATTCTGAGGTTCGGAACAAACATCATGGCTCAGCTAACCATTCGACAACTGGTCAAGCGCTTCGGCAATTTCCTTGCCCTCGACGCGATCGACCTGACCATCGAGCGCGGCGAATTCGTCGTCCTGCTCGGCCCTTCGGGCTGCGGCAAGACGACGCTGCTGCGGGCGATTGCCGGCCTCGAAACGCAGGATGCCGGAAGCATCGTGCAGGGCGCCGTCGACATTTCCCGACTGCCGCCGGCACAGCGCGACTACGGCATCGTCTTTCAGTCCTACGCCCTCTTCCCCAATCTTTCGGTGGCCGAAAACGTCGCCTACGGACTGCGCAACCGCAAGGCCGACCGCCAGTTGATCAAGCAACGGGTCGGCGAGATGCTGACCCTGGTCGGCCTGCCCGGCAGCGAGGAAAAATACCCGGCCCAGCTCTCCGGCGGCCAGCAACAACGGGTCGCCCTGGCCCGCGCCCTGGCCACCTCGCCGGAACTGCTGCTGCTCGACGAACCGCTGTCGGCGCTCGACGCCATCGAGCGGCTGCGCCTGCGCTCCGAAATCCGCAGCCTGCAAACCCGCCTCGGCGTCACCACGCTGATGGTCACGCACGACCAGGAAGAAGCGCTGGCCATGGCCGACCGCATCGTCGTGATGAACCACGGCCGCATTCAGCAGATCGGCGATCCGCAAACCGTTTATTGCCAGCCGGCCAACGATTTCGTCGCCGACTTCATCGGCCGCACCAATGTCTTGCGCGGCACGACGCGCGAAAACCGCCACATCGAACTCGGCAACCTCCGCCTGCGCCATCGCGACGACATGGCCCCCGGCATCGATGCGCGCTTCTACGTCCGCCCCGAGGAAATCAAGCTGTTCGATACGCTGGATCGCAGCGAGAACAGTTTCTACGCCCATGTCCTCAAGGCCGAATACCTCGGCTCCTACCTGCTGGTCACGCTGGCCGCCGACCACTGCCCGGGCATGGCGCTGGTCGCCCAGTTCGCCACCAATTATCTGAACGGCTGGCCGATCGTGCCCGGCGCCACGCTGCGCATCGGCATCCCGCCCACAGCGATCCGTCTGGTCGCCGACGAACAATGAGAGGCCCGACCGTCAGCCTCAAGAAAACGCTCGACGAACGCCTGTCGGCCCTGCTGCTGTTACTGGCGGCGTTGGCCTTGTCGCTCTTCCTGCTCGCCCCGCTCGGCGCCATCCTGCTCGGCAGCGTGCAGGCCGAGGGTGGCGGCTACACGCTGCAGCGCTTTGGCGAATTCTTCACCGCCCCCGGCACCGCGACGGCGATCTGGAACAGCCTGTGGATCAGCGCCCTGGTCACCGCGTTGACCTTGCCGCTGGCCTTTTTCTACGCCTACGCCATCCAGCGCAGTTGCACGCCGCTGCGCGGTTTCTTCCGGCTGGTCGGCATGTCGCCGCTGCTCGGCCCGTCGCTGGTCGGCGCCATTTCCTTCATCCAGTGGTTCGGCACGCAGGGCGTGCTCAAGTCGTGGCTGGCCGGATACAGCGTCTATGGCCCGATCGGCATCGTGCTGTCGGCGGTCTACGCCACCTTCCCGCACGCCCTGATGATCCTGCTGGTGGCGCTCGGCACCGCCGACGGCCGGCTCTACGAAGCAGCCGACGCGCTGAGTACCTCGCGCTGGCGCAAGTTCACCAGCATCACGCTGCCCGGCGCCAAGTACGGCCTGGTCAGCGCCGCCATGGTGGTCTTTTCCTACACGATCAGCGACTTCGGCATTCCCAAGGTGATCGGCGGCAACTTCCAGATCCTCGCCGTCGAAATCTACATCCAGGTCGTCGGCCAGCAGAACTTCAACCGCGGCGCGGTGATCGCCCTGCTCCTGCTGCTGCCGGTACTGCTCGCCTTCCTGATCGACTGGCGGGTCCAGCGCAAGCAGCAGGCCAGCCTGACGGCGCGCGCCGTGCCTTACGTGGCGCGCCGCGAAGGCCGGCGCGATGGCGCGCTGTTCGTCTATTGCGCCCTGCTCGCCATCGCCCTGCTCGGCGTCGTCGGGATGACCGCCTACACCTCACTGGTCCGCTTCTGGCCGTACAACCTCGAGATGTCGTTCGATCATTACGTGTTCGGACTGGCCGATGCCGGCGTCCTCGACGCCTATCTGAACAGCCTGCGAATCGCAGGACTGACCGCGCTGTGCGGCACGCCGTTCATCTTCGTCACCGCCTACCTGCTGGAGAAAAGCCGCGGCGGCTGGCCCTGGCTGCGTTCCGCCGTGCAGGTCATGGCCACGCTGCCGATGGGCGTGCCGGGCATGGTGCTCGGCATCGGCTTCATCCTCTTCTTCAATCACCCGCAGAACCCGCTGAACGGGCTCTATCACACGCTGACCATCATCGTCGTGGCCAACGTGGTGCATTACTACACCTCCTGCCATCTGACCTCGCTCACCGCACTGAAGAACATCGACCGCGAATTCGAGGCAGTGTCCGCATCGCTGAAGGTTTCGCAATTCGTCACCTTCTGGCGCGTCACGCTGCCGCTGTGCCTACCCGCCGTGCTGGAAATCGCCCGCTATCTGTTCATCAATGCGATGACCACCGTCTCGGCCGTCGTCTTCCTCTACTCGCCGCACACGCTGCCGGCCTCGGTATCCATCCTCAACCTTGACGAGGCGGGCGAAATCGGCCCGGCCACGGCGATGGCGACGCTGGTCGTGCTGACCTCGGCCGTCGTCAGCCTGGCCTATAGCCTGCTGACCAACCTCGTCTTCAAACGCCACCAGGCCTGGCGCAACGTCAGGCGCTAACCCCCGGAGAAACCATGTACGCCATCGACCGCGACCCACTTCTGCTGACCCCCGGCCCGCTCACCACCTCGCTGCGCACCAAGCAGGCGATGCTGCACGACTGGGGTTCATGGGACAGCGCCTTCAACCAGATCACCCGCACCGTGTGCGAACAGTTGCTGGCCATCGCCCACGGCGAAGAAAGCCACGTCTGCGTGCCGCTGCAGGGCTCCGGCACCTTCTCGGTGGAAGCCGCGCTGGGCACGCTGGTGCCCAGGGACGGCAAGGTGCTGGTGCCGAACAATGGCGCCTATTGCGCCCGCATCCTGAAAATCCTCGGCTATCTCGGGCGCACCGCCGTCAATATGCCGATCGCCGAAGACCAGCCAGCTTCGGCGCAGGCCATCGAAGCCGCGCTGATCGCCGACCCAAGCATCACCCACGTCGCCCAGGTCCATTGCGAAACCGGCACCGGCATCCTCAACCCGCTGCCCGAGATCGCCGCCGCCGTGGCCCGCCAGGGCCGCCGGCTGATCGTCGACGCGATGAGCACCTTTGGCGCCACCGAGATCGACGCCCGCCACATGCCCTTCGATGCCGTCATCGCCGCTTCCGGCAAATGCCTCGAAGGGGTGCCCGGCATGGGCTTCGTCATCGCCCGGCGGAGCGCGCTGGAACAGAGCGCCGGCAATTGCCACTCGCTGGCCATGGACCTGCACGACCAGTGGGCCTACATGCAAAAAACCACGCAATGGCGCTTCACGCCGCCGACCCACGTCGTCGTCGCGCTGCATGCCGGCCTTGAGCAATACGCCGAAGAAGGCGGCCTGGCAGCGCGGGTCGCCCGCTACGCCGGCAACTGCCGGACGTTGATCGAAGGCATGGCCGGGCTCGGCCTACGGCCCTTCCTGGCGCCGGCCGTCCAGGCGCCGATCATCGTCACCTTCCATGCCCCGGCCGACGCCAATTACCGGTTCACGGACTTTTACGAGGCCGTCCGGGCCCGCGGCTTCATCCTCTATCCGGGCAAGCTGACCGAGGTCGACACCTTCCGCATCGGCTGCATCGGCGCGCTCGACGAGCAGGACATGCACAAGGTGGTCGCTGCGGTGGGCGCCACGCTCCAGGCCATGGGCGTTGCGGTCAATGGCTGAGCAGCGGCGCGGAGCCCAACATGAATCGTGACATCCTGATCGTCGGCGGCGGCATTTTCGGCGCCAGCATCGCCTATGCACTGGCCCGGCGCGGCCTCGGCGAGCGCGTGCTGCTGCTCGAACGCCAGCAGCTGGCCGGCGCCGCCACCAGTCGCGCCGCCGCCCTCGTCACGCTGGTTCGCGACAAGTCGCATTTCATCCCGCTGGTCCAGGAAACCCGCCGGGCGATCGAGGCGATGCGTGCCGACTTCTCGGAAGATGTCGGCCTGCGCCAAGTCGGCGCCCTGTACGCCAGCAGCACCGCCGGTGCCGCCGAACTCGACCGGCTGGCCGCCAGCTGCGGCGAATTCGGCATCGTCAGCGAAAAGCTGACGCCGGACGAGGCAATCCGCCACTCGCCTTGGCTCAACCCGGCGGCCTTCGACACGGCCGTGCTGTTCCCGCAGGAGGCCTATGTCGAACCCTATTTGCTGAGTACCGCCTACAGCCGTTCGGCGGCCCACCTCGGCGTCCGTATCCGGCTCGCCGCCGATGTCCGGCGGATCTGCTGCGCCAACGACCGGGTCAGCGGGGTCGAACTGCGTTCCGGCGAAGTCCTGCCGGCCGCCATCGTCATCAATGCCGCCGGCGCCTGGGCCGGTCTGCTCAGCGCCGAACTCGGCGTGCCCCTGCCGATGGCGCCGGTCCGCAGCCAGTACTGGATCACCGAGCCGGACGCCATTTTCCCGCGCCAGGGGCCGATCGTGCTGCTGCCGGAAATTCGTGCCTACGCCCGGCCGGAAATCGGTGCCCTGCTCTTCGGCATCCGCGAAAGCCGCCCGGCGGTGGCCGATCCCCGGCTGCTGCCGGCCGATCTGAGCGGCTTCGTTTTCGACCCGAGCGATCCGGACGGCTGGGAAAACCTGGCCGACGGCGCCGAGCAACTGCGCCGCTACTTCCCGGCCATCGATCGCCTGGGCATCGCCCATTACATCACCGGCCCGTCGAACTACACGCCCGACGGCAATCTGGTCGTCGGCGCCGTCGACCGCATCGCCGGCCTGTTTATCGCGGCCGGCTGCAACGGCGCCGGCATTGCCGTGTCGGGCGGCGTCGGCCGGCTGATCGCCGAACAGATCACCGGCCAGGCCTGCTTCGTCGACGCCGCCCCGCACCGGGTCGAACGGCATGGCCTTTTCGATCCCTTCGCCCCCGAATTTCTCAATCTTTGCGCCGCCGCCCGCTCGCGCAAGACCTCGGGCTAAGCAAGCCCACGGCATTCAACCCATTTCAGGAGACAACCCATGACCACCACCCTCGAAGCCGTCATTTTCGACTGGGCCGGCACCACCGTCGATTTCGGTTCTTTCGCCCCGACCCAGATTTTCGTCGACGCCTTTCGCGAAGCCTATGGCTTTGAACTTTCACTGGCCGAAGCACGCGGCCCGATGGGCCTCGGCAAGTGGCAGCATATCGAAGCCCTCGGCCGCGACCCGGCAATCGACGCCCGCTGGCGCGCCCAGTTAGGCAAACCGATGGGCGTCGACGACATCGATACCCTGTACAAGACTTTCCTGCCGCTGCAGGTCGAACGCGTCGGGCAACACGCCGAGCTGATTCCCGGCACGCTGGAAACGGTCGCCGAATTGCGCCGGCGCGGCCTGAAAATCGGCTCGACCACCGGCTATCCGCGCCTCGTCATGGAAACCCTGATGCGCCACGCCGCGCAGAACGGCTACCGCCCGGACTGCACGGTCTGCGCCGACGATCTGGCGGCCGGCGCCCGCCCCGGCCCGTGGATGGCGCTGCACTGCGTGCTCGACCTGAAAATCGGCAGCGTCGCCCACTGCATCAAGGTCGACGACACCCTGCCCGGCATCGACGAAGGCCGCAACGCCGGCATGTGGACGGTGGCGCTGGCCCTGTCCGGCAGCCCGAGCGGCTTGACCCAGGCCGAATTCGCCGCCGCCGCGCCGGCCACGCTGGACGAGATCCGCGCCCGCGTCACGCCGCCCTTCCTGGCGGCCGGCGCCCACTATGTGATCGACAGCATCGCCGACCTGCTGCCGGTGGTCGACACCATTGCCGGGCGCCTCGCGGCCGGCGAGCGGCCTTGAAGCTCAGCCCAGGCGGACCGCGCCGAGCACGATGACGGCGAGCAGCAAGACGAAGGAAACGCTCTTCCAGAAAATCACCGGATTGCGCTCGATCAGCGGCGGCCGGGTCTTGTTCAGGAAAGCCTGGTTCGGGTGATGAAGGTCGTAGATGAACTCGGATAATTCCTCGTAACGGGCCAGCGGATCGGGCTCGACGGCCTTGCGGATGGCGTCGTCGAGCCAGGCCGGGATCTCGCGTTCGTCGTTGAGGACCGATTGATAGACGAGCTTGCGTTGCGCCGCCCGGGTCCGCGCCTTGGCGACCTCGACGCCGTACGGCAGCCGGCCGGAAAGCATCTGGTAGGCGATCACGCCGAGCGAGAAGATGTCCGAGCGCGAGGAGCCGGCTTCGCCGAGGAAGTATTCCGGCGCGGCATAGGCGGCGGAACCGAGCAGGTTGATCTGTTCGATCGGCGTGGCGATTTCCATCACGCCGGCCACCCGCGTCGCCCCGAAATCGATGATTTTCACCGTGCCGGTGCTGTCGATCATGATGTTGTCCGGCTTCAGGTCCTGATGGACCATTTCCAGGCGATGAAAGGCCTGCAGCCCCCTGGCAATCTGTTCGAGCAGGCCGCGCACGCTGGCCAGATCGGGCTTCGGGTTGTCGATCATCCACTGGGCCAGGGTCTGGCCTTCGATGAATTCGCTGACGACGTAGATGTAGTTGCGCTTGCGCGTCTGCCAACACGGCTTCAGCACATGCGCGCTGTCGATCCGCCGGGCGATCCACTCTTCCATCAGGAAGCGTTCGAGATAGGCCGGATCGCCCTGCAGGTCGACGGAGGGAATCTTGATGATCACCCGTTCGCCGGTTTCGCCATCGACCGCCAGATAGATATGGCTGCGACTGCTGCCGCGGACTTCGCGGACGATCTGGTAGCCGTCGAAATTCATCCGCGCCTCGAGCAGCGGCGCGAAAGGCAGCTCGGAGACCTGGCGATAGATCTCATTGGCTTCCGGGCTGGGCAATTCGTCGATTCTGACCAGCTGGACGGTCAGGTTGTCGGGGCTGCCACGGCGGTAGGCTTC
Source organism: Azonexus sp. IMCC34842 (assembly GCF_050368855.1). GTDB lineage: Bacteria > Pseudomonadota > Gammaproteobacteria > Burkholderiales > Rhodocyclaceae > Azonexus > Azonexus denitrificans_A. Next base: position 3,126,629 of record NZ_CP178449.1, read on the forward strand.
GCCGACGATGGCTTCGGCCGCCGGCGCCAGATCGCCGGGGCAGTCATTGATCGCGGCCCGGATAAAATCGCCGTCAACATGCTCGTAAACGCCATCGCTGGCCAACAGGAAGAGATCGCCCGGGGCGATCTGCAGCGAGCGGTAATCGATGTCGAGCTTGCGGTCGATGCCGAGGGCGCGGGCCAGGTGGCTTTGCGTCGATGACACCCAGACCCGGTGGTCCTCGGTCAGTTGCTCGAGCAACTCGCCGCGCAGCCGGTAGATCCGCGTATCGCCGACATGGAAGAGGTGCGCCGTGGTGGACTTGATGACCAGGGCGCTCAGGGTGCATACATAGCCCCGGTCCTTGTCGTAGCGGTGCTGGCTTTGCTGGGTCTGCGAATGCAGCCAGGAGTTGGTGGCGACCAGGACGCGCTCGGCGGCGGTCCGCACCGACCAGGCTTCCGAGGTGCAGTAGTAGTCTTCGAGAAAGCTGGTGACCGCCGACTGGCTGGCGATCTGGCTGACTTCGCTGCTGCTGATCCCGTCGGCCAGCGCCACGGCGATGCCCTTGGCGCTGAGTTGCGGCTCGCGGGGCACGGCGATGCCGTGGAAATCCTGATTGCTCGCCTTGCGGCCCTTGTCGGAATATTGCCCGACGGAAATTTTCAGTTGATTGCTCATCTTTGACCCGAAAAAGCCCCAGCCCGGTGGCGGGCTAGGGCTTGGCCATTGTCCGCCGGATTAGGCGAAAGTGCGCTTCGGCGCCGTCCGGATGTGCGTGGCGTAGAGGGTCAGGCCGGTGAAAGCCAGGCCGCCGACCAGGTTGCCGAGAACCACCGGGATCTCGTTCCAGATCAGGTAGTCGAGGATGGAGAAATTGCCGCCCATCATCAGGCCCGACGGGAAGAGGAACATGTTGACCACGGAATGTTCGAAAGTCATCGCGAAGAAAACCATGATCGGCATCCACATGGCGATCACCTTGCCGCTGACGGTGGTCGAAATCATCGCCCCGACGACGCCGGTGGACACCATCCAGTTGCACAGCATGGCCCGGATGAAAATGGTGAACCAGCCCATCAGGCCGTATTTGGCGTAGCCGAGCGTCCGCGCTTCGCCGATATGACCGATCTTGGTGCCGATTTCATTGGGCGGCGTCGAGAAGCCGTAGGTGAAGATGAAGGCCATCAGGAACGCCACCGTCAGCGCGCCGAGGAAGTTGCCGGTGAACACGATGCCCCAGTTTTTCAGGATGGCCTTGATCGTGACGCCGGGCCGCTTGTCCAGCCAGGCCAGCGGCGTCAGGACGAAGACGCCGGTGAGCAGGTCGAAGCCGAGCAGGTAGAGCATGCAGAAGCCGACCGGGAAGAGGATCGCGCCGATCAGCGGCGAACCGGTCTGGACCGAGGCGGTGACCGCGAACACGGCGGCCAGCGCGAGGATGGCACCGGCCATGTAGGCGCGGATCAAGGCGTCGCGGGTGGCCATGTAGATCTTCGATTCACCGGCATCGACCATCTTCGTGACAAATTCGGACGGCATTAGGTAAGCCATGATATTTCCTTTTTAAATCAGTTGTTTTTGTTCAATGTGAGCGGCCATCAGAGGGCCAGCAGGACTTGGCCGTCTTCGACTTTGACGGCGAACTTGCCGCACGAACCGACATCCGGCGCCACGGCCTGACCGTCGTCGAGGCCGATGTTCCAGCCATGCAGCGGGCAGGTGACGCGCCGGCCGTGGACGATGCCCTGCGACAGCGGCCCGCCCTTGTGCGGGCACTTGTCGTGCATGGCGAACACCTGGTCGTCGGCGGTGCGGAAGATGGCGATATCGCCGCCGGTAGCCGGCCGGACGATGCGCGAGCCGAGCTGCGGAATGTCTTCAAGCGGGCAAATCAGTTTCCAGTTACTCATTTTTCTCTCCTCGTATTGGGTTTTCAGGCGACGACCGTGATTGGGATGAATTGCTTGATCGCTTCCGGTTCGCGCGACGTCGCCCACGGATCCTTGGCATCCTTCAGCGAGTCGAGCAGCGCGGCATACAAGGCCTTGCGGCCTTCTTCATCCTCGACGATCTTGCCCTTGACGTAGTCCATGCCGACGCGCTCCAGGTAATGGCAGGTGCGCTCGAGATACCAGCCCTCCAGGCGATAGAGCTGGAGGAAGGCGCCGGAATATTCCATGACGTCTTCGTCCGAACCGACCTTGCACAGGAACTGGGCGACCTCGGTCTTGATGCCGCCGTTGCCGGCGATGTAGATCTCGTAGCCGGAATCGACGCCGATGATGCCGACGTCCTTGATGCCGGCTTCAGCGCAGTTGCGTGGGCAGCCGGAGACGGCCAGCTTGACCTTGTGCGGCGCATACATGTCGAACAGCATCTTTTCCAGCTTGATGCCCATCGACATCGCCAGCTGCGTGCCGAAACGGCAATGCTCCATGCCGACGCAGGTCTTCACGGTGCGGATCGACTTACCGTAGGCGTGGCCGGAGACCATGCCGGCGGCGTTGAGGTCGGCCCACATGGCTGGCAGGTCTTCCTTCTTCACCCCGAGCAGGTCGATGCGCTGACCACCGGTGACTTTCACCGTCGGCACGTTGTACTTCTCGGCGGCATCGGCGATGGCGCGCAATTCCTTGGGATTGGTCAGGCCGCCCCACATCCGTGGTACCACCGAATAGGTGCCGTCCTTCTGGATATTGGCGTGCGCCCGTTCGTTGATGAAGCGCGACTGCGGATCGTCCTTGGCTGCGTGCGGCCAGGTCGAGATCAGGTAGTAGTTCACCGCCGGCCGGCACTTGTCGCAACCGTTCGGCGTCTTCCACTCGAGTGCTGTGAAGACCGCTTCCTTGCTGGTCAGATGCTGGTCGCGGATGGCCTCGCGGACCATCTTGTGCGACTGCTCGGTGCAGCCACAGACCGGCTTCTTGTCGGAGGCGGCCGGGGTGTAGGCGCCGCCGATGGTCGAGGCGAGGATCTGCTCGACCAGGCCGGCGCAGGAACCGCAGGAGGAAGCCGCCTTGGTGTGCTTCTTCACCTCGTCCAGCGTGAACAAGCCCTTTTCCTTGATCGCCTTGACGATGCTCCCTTTGGTCACGCCGTTGCAGCCGCAGACCTCGGCGCTATCGGCCATCGAAGCCGCCTTGCTGTTGCCGGCGTGACCGACGTCGCCGACCAGCGACTGGCCGAAAATCAGCTGGTCGCGGATGTCGTGGATGTCGCGGCCATCCTTCAGCAGCTGGAAGTACCACGGGCCGTCGGCCGTATCGCCGTACATCACGCCGCCGACCAGCTTGTTGTCGCGCACCACCAGCTTCTTGTACACGCCGCCGTAGGGGTCGTTGAGGACGATTTCCTCGGTGCCCTCGCCGCCCATGTAGTCGCCGGCCGAGAACAGGTCGATGCCGGTGACTTTCAGTTTGGTCGAGGTCACCGAACCGGTGTAGCGGCCGATGCCGTAATTGGCCAGATGGTTGGCGGCGACCTTGGCCTGCTCGAACAGCGGCGCGACCAGGCCGTAGGCGATGCCGCGGTGGCTGACGCATTCGCCGACGGCATAGACCTTCGGGTCGTAGGTCTGCATCGTGTCATTGACCACGATGCCGCGGTTGCAGTAGATGCCGGAGGCTTCGGCCAGCGCGTAGTTGGGGCGGATGCCGGCGGCCATCACGACGAGGTCGGCCGGGATCTGCATGCCGTCCTTGAAGCGCACCGCGGCCACCCGGCCGCTCTCGCCCTGGACCAGCATTTCGGTCTGCTTCTGCAACAGGAACTTGAGGCCCTTGTCTTCGAGCGACTTCTGCAGCATCCGGCCAGCCACTTCGTCGAGCTGGCGTTCGAGCAGCCATGGTCCGATATGCACGACGGTGACGTCCATGCCGCGCAGCTTCAGGCCGTTCGCCGCTTCCAGGCCGAGCAGGCCGCCGCCGATCACCACCGCGTGCTTGTGCAGGCGGGCGGCTTCGATCATCTCGTCGGTATCCTTGATGTCGCGGTAGCCGATCACGCCGGGCAGGTCGTTGCCGGGAATCGGCAGCATGAACGGCGTCGAGCCGGTGGCAATCAGCAGGCGGTCATAGGGCGCTTCCGTGCCGTCATCGGCGATCACCTTACGGCTGACCCGGTCGATCTGGCTGATCTGCTTGCCGGTGTGCAGCGTGATGCCCTTTTCCTGGTACCAGTCGAGTTCGTTGAGGACGATTTCCTGGATGGTCATTTCGCCGGCCAGTACCGGCGAAAGCAGGATGCGGTTGTAGTTCGGATGGGGTTCGGCGCCGAAGATCGTAATGTCGTAGTGATCCGGCTTGATCTTCAGCAGTTCTTCGACGGTGCGGACACCGGCCATGCCGTTGCCGATCAGGACGAGACGGGGTTTGCTCATGGTTGACTCCAACGTTGCGCGCACCCGAAGGTGCAAAATTTACTTCAGCGCATGACGTCGTTGCCACCAGACCGCCCCCGTTGGCGGTTGATTCGCTGTACCGGGCTACTCCTTGCAATCAGTATGCCAGCGTTACAGCCTATTGATTTATTGCAGTTTTTACGAATTCGCCCTAGTAATACCGCACCAAACGAGGGCATCATCCTCCACCGCGGTGCAGAATCGGCTTCAGTTGCCGCCGGTCGCCAGGCCGGTTGCCTCGACGGCGACAATCGCCTTGGCCTGGTTGAAGTCCTCGGCATAGCCGCTGGCGTAGAGACAACAGGCCAGCTGATTGGCGATCGGCTTGGGCAGCGGGATCTGCTTGTCGAGAACACGCTTTATCCACTTGGCGGTGTTCACCGCATCATTGGCTTCCGGCAGGCTGGGCAGGGTGCGCAGGCTTTCGTGCTCGGCCTCGAACAGGATCTCGACCCCACCTTGCTGGACATACTCCAGACGCGGCCGGCGCTTCGGGTTGGCGAACGGTTCGCCTTCGGTTCCGCGCAGCAACAGTCCCCGCTGACCGCTATTGACCAGGATGTCGCGCATCAGGTCGATGAAATCGGGGTGGGTGGCCGGCGCGACCAGCACCGCGTCGCCGTCGAATGGCTTGAGCAGCTTGACCAGACTGTGTGCGCTGTTGCGGACGCCGATCCGGCTGCGCAAGGCGAGCAGGTTGTGAATGCCCGGGCACAAGGCCGACAGCGGCAGGAAGGCCAGGCCTTTTTCCTCGAGCGCAATCTGCGCCTGATTGGTCGACGCCACCGGCATGATGCCCAGTTCGCGGAAGATGTGACCGGAAGTGATCCGGCCAAAGCCTTCAAGCAGGCCGTGGACCAGCACCGGCACGCCAAAGCGCTGCAACAGCAGAGCCAGCAAGGGCGTCAGGTTGGCTTCCTTGCGGCCGCCGTTGTAGGTCGGCAGGACGATCGGCCGGACCCGGCCATGCGGCATCTCCAGCCGGTTGGTGCGCTCATCGACCGCCGAGAGAAAGCCGAGCATCTCGTCGAGCGATTCGCCCTTGACCCGCAGACCGAGAATGAGCGCGCCCAGTTCGAGATCCGGCACGCCGCCGTCGAGCATCGCCGCGTAAAGCTGGCGCGCATCGTCGAGCGGCAGGTCGCGGGCGCCCTCGGCGCCGCGGCCGATTTCCTTGATGTATTGTCCGAAATTCATAGTCTCCTCCCGCCGCGTTCAGGCTGCCGCAGCTTGTCGTGGGGCGTATTCTGCCACCATGCGTTTTATCTCCGGGATGCACCCGCCACAGAAACTGCCGCATTTGAGGCGCTCCTGCAGGCTGGCCAGATCGGCGCCCTGCGCCAGTTCCCGGACGATCTGGACATCGCTGACATCGGCGCATTTGCAGACGATATTGCGCGGCGCCAGGCTGACCGGCGGTTTGGCGGTCGGCGCCAGGGCGAAGCGGATCATCGTCGCATCGAGATCGTCTTCCGCCATCGCCTGTTTCAGCCAGGCCTGGGCCAGCGTCTCGCCGGCCAGACGGACGCCGAGCAGCCGGCCATTTTCGGCGATCGCCTTCTTGGCGATCTGGCGCGAGGCGTCGAGATAGACAATCGCACCCGCCTCGCCATCCAGCCCGAACAGCCAGTCGAGCTCGGCGATCGCCACTTCGGCGACGGCCTTCTCGGCGGCCGCCCGGAAGACGACGACCGGGTTCTGCCGGCCATAGAGTCCGACCGTCGCATAGGGGTAGGCGCTCAGGCTCAGACGGGCCCGCTGAATCAGCGCCAGCGCTTCCGTCTGGCTGGAACAGCGGCGCAAGACGGCCAACGGATAGGGCAGATCAAGTTTTCTGATCTGCACCGCGGCGTGCTTCAACTCCGGCTGCAGCGAATAGGGATCGACGGCATCGCTGACCACGGCATTGGCCCCGGGTGAATTCATGAACTGGCTGCCCCAGTGCATCGGCAGCCAGACCCGCCCTTTTTGCAGACCACCCCGCTCGGCAACCCGGACCCGGAACTCGCCGCGGCGATTGCTCACCATCGCGATATCGCCGGTTTCCAGGCCGCGGTGGCGCATGTCGCAGGGATGCATGGCGAGCAGCGGCTCGTCTTCCTGGTTGAACAGGCGCGGCACCGTGCCGGTCCGGCTCATGCCATGCCATTGATCGCGCAGGCGGCCGGAAAGCAGGCTGATCGGATAGTCGGCATCGAGGCGGTCGGCCGTCGTCTGGTGGTCGATGGCGATGAACTTCGCCCGACCGTCCGCCGTCGGAAAACGGCCATCCTCGTACAGCCGCAGCTTGCCGCCAGCGGCACCTTGCGGATACGGCCACTGTTGCGGGCCTTGCGTTTCGAGCAACGGGTAGCTCAGGCCGGTGATATCGAGATCGCGACCGCGGGTAGTTTCCCGGTGTTCGTTGAAAATTTCTTCGACGACGGCATAAGGAAAGAGCCGCTCGACATCCTTGTTGTCCAGCTGGCGCCCCAGACGGCGGGCGAAATCGACGACGATTTTCCAGTCGTGGCGGGCCTCGCCCGGCGCCTCGACGGCCGACCGGACGCGCGTGATGCAACGCTCGGAATTGGTCACCGTACCGTGTTTTTCACCCCAGCTACTGGCCGGCAGCAACAGATCGGCGAACTCCGCCGTATCGGTATTGCCGTAAGCCTCCTGCAGCACGACGTACTCCGCAGTGCGCAGGGCATCGCGCACGGCGGCCTGGTTCGGCAGCGAGTGCGCCGGGTTGGTACAGGCGATCCACACCGCCTTGATCTCGCCGGTTTTCAGGCTGGCAAAGAGGTCGACCGCCGACTTGCCCGGTTTCTCGGGAACCGCCGAGACGCCCCACAAACGCGCCACCTCGGCCCGGTGCTCCGGATTGTCGAGGTCGCGGTGGGCCGACAGCAGGTTGGCCAGGCCGCCCACTTCGCGGCCACCCATCGCATTCGGTTGGCCGGTCAGCGAGAACGGCCCGGCGCCCGCTTTGCCGATCTGGCCGGTCGCCAGATGCAGGTGGATGATGCCGGCGTTGTTGTGCGTGCCGTGCGCCGACTGATTGAGCCCCTGGCAATAGAGCGACAGCGCCGGGCCGTGGCCGGCGAACCAGCGGGCCGCCTGAATGATGGCCGCCGCCGGAAGGCCGCATAGGTCGGCGACGACCGTCGGTGAGTAATTCCTGACGCGCTCGGCCAGTTCGGCGAAGCCGTTGGTATGCGCGGCAATATAGGCGTGGTCGACCAGCCCCTCTGCGATCAGAACGTGCAGCATGCCGTTGAACAGGGCAATATCGCTGCCCGGCTTGAGCGGCAAATGCAGGTCGGCAATCTCGGCACTTTCGCTGCGCCGCGGGTCGGCGACGATGATCTTCAGATCGGGATTCGCCGCCTTGGCGTCCTCGATGTAGCGAAAGACGATGGGATGGGCGATGGCCGGATTGGCGCCGGCGATGAAGATCACGCCAGCCTGCGCGATGTCGGCGTAGCTGCACGGCGGCGCATCGACGCCGAGCGTCTGCTTGTAACCGGCGACGGCGGACGACATGCAGAGCCGTGAGTTGGTGTCGACGTTATTGGTGCCGATCAGCCCCTTGGCCAGCTTGTTGAAGACGTAATAGTCTTCGGTCATCAATTGGCCGGAGATGTAGAAGGCGACCGAATCGGGACCATGGCGGCGGATCGTTTCGGCAAAGCGCTCAGCCGCCGCATCAAGCGCGCCATCCCAGGCTACCCGCTCGCCAACCTGGCCGCGCACGGCACGCGACTCGGGATAGAGCAGGCGGCAGCTCGGATCCGCCGTCAGATGCAAGGTGGCGCCCTTAGTGCACAGGCGCCCGCGGTTGGCGGGGTGCTCGGGGTCACCGCGCACGCCCTCTATCTTCCCGTTTTCGGTTTTGATGAGGACGCCACAGCCGACGCCACAGTAGCAACAAGTAGATTTGACTTCAGTTCGCATGATTTTCCTTCTGGCATGCCATCAGCAACAGACATGCCACCCCGGAAAATCATGGACTTGGAAAGGAAAAGGGGAAATCCCGTGGTGGAATTTCCCCTTTTTGGTGCATCGAATGCACCCGCTGTCCCTATTTGATGCGTTGCAACTTGGGACGCCCCGGTTCCGGGCGCGGCGGCTCCGGCGGCGCTTCACCATCAGCCCCTTCGCCCACCGGCTCGGCTTCTCCTGCCTCGCCTTCGGCCGGTTCGGCATCGATCTCGAAAGCCATACCGGCACCGTTTTCCCGCGAGTAAATCGCCGAAACCTGCGGCACGGGGACCGAGATCTGCCGGGCGACACCACCGAAGCGGGCCTGGAATTCAATGAAATCGTTACCGATATTCAGCTTGTTGCTGGCGTCCGGCCCAATGTTGAGCACGATCTGGCCGTCGCTGATGAATTCTCGCGGCACCCGCGTGCGGCCATCGACCTGGACCGCGATGTACGGCGTGAATCCGTTATCGCAGCACCACTCCCAGATGGCCCGCAGCAGGTACGGCTTGGTTGACGGAAGTTCCATGTCTTACTTGCGCATTGCCTTTTCGGAAGGGGTCAGCGCATCGATGAAACCTTGCCGGCTGAAAATTCGCTCGGCGTACTTCATCAACGGCGCGGCAGCCTTGCCGAGATCGATACCGTAGTGGTCGAGGCGCCACAACAGCGGGGCGATGGCCACGTCGAGCATCGAGAATTCGTCGCCCAACATGAATTTCTGCTTGTTGAAGATCGGGATGATCTCGGTGAGCCGGACGCGAATTTCCTGACGCGCCTTGTCGGCCGTCTTGCCGTTCTTCTCGATCACTTCCATGAAGGAAAAGATTTCGCGTTCCATGCCGACCAGCAACTGGCGGGCCCGGGCGCGCATGATCGGATCGGCCGGCATCAGTTGCGGATGCGGGAAGCGCTCGTCGATGTATTCGTTGATGATGTTCGGCTCGAACAGCACCAGATCGCGTTCGACCAGAACCGGGACACGGTTGTGCGGATTGATCGCGGCCATCTCTTCCGGCTTGTTGAACATATCGACATCGATGACCTGAAAGTCCATGCCTTTTTCAAACAGGACGATGCGGCAGCGATGGCTAAACGGGCAGGTAGTGCCTGAGTAGAGGTTCATCATTTGTGGTAACCCTCAAAATGAGATTCGGCACCGGGGGCTGGCCTGAGCCAAACCCGCGATGCCGTTAGCTGATCCAAAATGGATCAGTGAATGTCTTTCCAGTATTCCTTCTTCAGTGCGTAAGCCACCACGAAGAGCAATGCCAGGAAGGCAAGAACGAAGAAACCAAGCTTTTGGCGGAATTCCTGTTGGGGTTCACCCATCCAGACCAGGAAGCCGACTAGATCAGAAACGGTCTTGTCATAGGCGGCCGGCGCCAGTTCACCCGGAACCGCCAGTTCCAGCTTGTGCGTTTCGTGATTCAGCACTTGCTGGCCCTGCATGGCGTTGAGGACATGCGGCATGGCGACCTTGTCGAACAGGACATTGTTCCAGCCGGTCGGACGGGTCTCGTCGCGATAGAAGGAACGCAGATAGGTGTAGAGCCAGTCAGCACCGGAACCCACTTCGGAAGCACGGGCCCGGGCGATGATGGTCAGATCCGGCGGCGCCGCACCAAACCACTGCTTCTGCTCTTCGCTACGAGCGGCAACACGCATCTGCTCGCCAATTTTTTCGGCGGTGAACAACAGGTTTTCCTTAACCTGTTGTTCGCTCAGGCCGAGCTCCATCAGCTTGTTGTAGCGGAAGTAGGACGCGCCGTGACAATTCAGGCAGTAGTTGACGAAGACCTTGGCGCCGTTTTGCAGAGCGGCCTTGTCACCAACCGACCCCGGCCACGTATCAAGATGTGCCGTGCTGCTGGCAAAAGCAGCCAACGGAACGAAGAGCAATGCGATCAGGAATTTTTTCATTTTTTGCATCCTCACTTCATCGTCACGCGGTCAGGAACCGGCTTGAACTTGTCCATACGCGACCACCAAGGCATGGTCAGGAAGAAGGCGAAATAGAAGAAGCTCAGAACCTGCGCTACCGGAGCACCCGGAATCATGCCGAAAAATTCGTATGAAGGCGGTTGGGTGCCAAGGAAACCAAGGATCACGAAGGCGATCACGAACAGGGTCAGCATAGTCTTGTAAATCGGACCGCGATAACGGATCGACTTGACCGGACTGCGATCCAGCCAAGGCAGGAAAGCAAAGACCACGACGGAAGCACCCATGCCGACCACACCCCAAAACTTGGCTTCGAGACCGAAGAAATTCCAGACCATGGCACGCAACACCGAGTAATACGGCGTGAAGTACCAGACCGGCGCGATGTGCGGCGGGGTCTTCAGCGGATCAGCCGGGAAGAAGTTGTTGTATTCCAGGAAATAGCCGCCGCCTTCCGGTGCGAAGAACATCACCGCGGAGAAAACCATCAGGAAAACCACTACTCCGACGATGTCCTTGACCGTGTAGTACGGGTGGAACGGAATGCCGTCGAGCGGAATGCCATGCTCGTCCTTGAGCGCCTTGATTTCGACACCATCCGGATTGTTCGAACCCGTTTCGTGCAGCGCCAGGACGTGTGCGGCAACCAGACCGAGCAGCACGAGCGGGAAGGCGATGACGTGGAAGGAGAAGAAACGGTTCAGCGTCGCATCGCCAACGACGAAGTCGCCGCGAATAATGATCGACAGGTCATTACCGATCACTGGAATGGCACCAAACAGGTTAACAATCACCTGGGCTCCCCAGAAAGACATCTGGCCCCATGGCAGCAGATAGCCGAAGAAGGCTTCACCCATCAGCACCAGGAAGATGCCGACACCGAACAGCCAGGTCAGCTCACGCGGCTTGCGATATGAACCGTAGAGCAAGCCACGGAACATGTGCATGTAAACCACGATGAAAAAGGCGGAAGCACCAGTCGAGTGCATGTAGCGGATCAGCCACCCCCCCGGCACATCACGCATGATGTATTCGACGGAAGCGAAGGCCACCGGCACGCCATTGGCGTTCAGGGCAGCGTCCGGCTTGTAGTGCATGACCAGGAAAATGCCGGTGACGATCTGGATGACCAGAACCAGCAGGGCAAGGGAACCGAAGAAATACCAGAAATTGAAGTTCTTCGGAGCGTAGTACTCGGAAAGGTGGCCCTTGAACATGGCAGTCGCCGGGAAACGGGCATCAACCCATTCCAGCAAGTTGCCACCCAGAGACCCGTCGGATTTGTACTTTTCGAAATTGCCAGCAGCCATTTCTTATGCTCCCTTCTTGTCTTCGCCGATCAGGATACGGGTATCGGTCAGATACACGTGCGGCGGCACTTCGAGGTTGGTCGGGGCAGGCTTCGCCTTGAAAACACGGCCGGCAAAGTCAAAGGTTGAACCATGACAAGGACACAGGAAGCCGCCGAGCCATCCGTCAGGCATACCGTCTTCGGTTCCAGCCTTGAACTTGGACGAAGGAGAACAGCCAAGATGGGTACAAATACCGATGACCAGCATGATTTCCGGCTTGATCGAACGGGTTTCGTTCTGGGCGTACGTTGGCTGCTGCGCTTTTTCCGACTTCGGATCGGCAACCTGATCAGCGAGCTTGGGCAGAGTGTCCAGCATCTCCTTGGTGCGGTTGATGATCCACACCGGCTTGCCGCGCCACTCAACGGTCAACATCTGACCGGGCTCGAGCTTGCTGATATCGACTTCAACCGGAGCGCCAGCTGCCTTGGCGCGTTCTGACGGCAGCAAGCTGGAGACGAACGGGACGAGCGCCGCTACAGCACCCGCTCCGCCCACGGCTGCAGTAGCAACGACCAAACGTCGCCGGCCGCAGTCCACTTTTCCTTGATTGCTCATTACGCTGACCCCTAAAGGAATTGGATGGGATTAAAAATAAACGCTAAATTATACGCCAACCGAACCTTCGACAAAAGGCGTTGTCACCCGACACACGCCTTTCGCTCCCGCAGCGCTTGCGCCAGCGTCCCGCTATCGACATATTCGAGTTCGCCACCAACCGGCACGCCGCGCGCGATTCTCGTGACGCTGACTCCTTTGGCCCGGAGCATCGTCGCAACATAATGGGCCGTCGCCTCGCCTTCGTTGGTGTAATTGGTCGCCAGTATCACCTCAGTAACCACGCCATCCAGCGCACGCGCCATCAGTTGCTCGAGAGCGAGCTCCCGCGGCCCAACACCATCCAGCGGGGAAATCCGCCCCATCAAAACATAATAAAGCCCCTTGTAGGCTTGGGTCTGCTCCATCATGTTCATATCGACCGGCGTCTCGACGACGCACAGCAAGCTGGCATCACGGCGCGGCGAAGCGCATCGTTCGCAAAGATCGCTTTCAGTCAAGGTGTTGCATCGCCGACAATGACGAATAGCCTGCAAGGCATGCAAAAGAGCATCGCCCAACCGTTGCGCCCCCTGGCGATCGCTCTGCAACAAATGGTAGGCCATGCGTTGCGCCGATTTCGGCCCGATTCCGGGCAAACAACGCAACGCTTCAATCAACGCCTCAAGACCGGACGGGGTCACTTAGAACGGCAACTTGAAACCCGGCGGCAAGTTGAGGCCTGCCGAAAACCCGGACATTTTCTCCTGGCTCACCGTCTCACTGCGCCGCATGGCATCGTTGACCGCAGCGGCGATCAAATCTTCCAGCATTTCGCGGTCATCCATCACGGACGGATCTATCGTGACTCGCCGAACATCATGCGCGCAGGTCATGAGAATCTTGACCATACCGGCGCCGGCCTGCCCCTCGACTTCAACTTGGGCCAGTTGTTCCTGCGCCTTTTTCATGTTTTCCTGCATCATCTGCGCCTGTTTCATCAGGCCACCCAGACCACCCTTCATCATTTCGACATCTCCGCTAAGCTATTGGTTTAATTGATGATTCAACAAGAGAAGCATCAAATGATTCAATCACGTCCCGCACAAAGGCATCTTGCTCTATCGCAGCAATCGCCCGCCCTTGGCGCTCCTGCCTCTCGCGCCCGGCAGCGACAGCCGGGGTG